>JAQGJX010000051.1 GCA_028290405.1 Hyphomicrobiales bacterium | reverse complement strand
GGCGCCTCGCCCCGGGCGGGCGGCGCCGCGCTCAACCTGCGCGCGGGCGCGACGCCGCGCCATGTGGACGGCTCCACCCCTTACGTGCCGCGCGCCGTCGCCATGACGTCGACGACCCCGGCGGCGTTCGACCGGGTGGAGGTGATCCATGCGCCCGCCCTCGTGCGCTCCTTCGACGACAAGCCGGGCGCTGGCCGCTCGACTGCCGAGCGGGGCCCCGACGAGCGTCCTGACTACGCCGCGCTGATCGACCAGCCGAAGGCGGAGCGCGAGCAGAAGTGCCTCGCGGAAGCCATTTACTTTGAAGCGCGCAGCGAGCCGGAAGCCGGCCAGGCCGCGGTGGCTCAGGTGGTGCTGAACCGCGTGCGCAGCGGTCTTTACCCCGCCAGCGTGTGCGGCGTGGTCTACCAGAACCGCCATCGCTACATGGGCTGCCAGTTCTCCTTCGCGTGCGAAGGCAAGTCGCTGCGCATCACCGAGGGCGAGTCCTGGCGCACCGCCGTTCGCATCGCCCGCGAGGTGACGGAAGGCCGCACGTTCAACGCGGAAGTGGGCGGCTCAACCCATTACCACGCCAATTACGTGCGCCCCGGCTGGGCCAAGCGATTGAAGAAGATGGACACCATCGGCAGCCACATCTTCTACAAGCTGAAGCCCGGACAGACCTGAGGGGAGCCCCGTCGCTGATTACGTGGGGACCGCGTCCGACACGGCGCCCGCCGGCTCCACGAGCCGCCGGTACAGCCGCCACGTGGCGTGCCCGAGCACCGGCAGCGCGACGAAAAGGCCCAGAAACGCAGGCGCCGCAGCGAGAATGAGCGCGGCGACCACGATCGCCCCCCAGGCCAGCATGGGCCCGGGGTTCTTCGTCACGCCGGACACGCTGACGATCATGGCGGTGATGAAATCCACGTCGCGATCCAGCAGCAGCGGGAACGAGACCGCCGTAAGCGAGAAGACGATGAGGGCCATCGCGGCCCCCACCACATGGCCCACGGCGAGGAACGTCAGCCCGTCCTGCGTCGAGGCCAGCACATGCAGGAATTCGCCCAGGCTGGCGAAGGAGCGAAAGCCCAGAAACAGCGCCAGCAGCAGACGCACCTGATACATCCACACGATGAACGCGAAGATGGACACGAAGGCCATCCAGGCGAATTCCCGCCCGCTTTGCGCGAACATCACGCGCAGCACGCCGCCCCACGACAGCGGGACGCCAAGTTCGATGCGCCGGCTGATCTCGTAAAGCCCCGCGGCCGCGAAGGGCCCGAGCAGCACGAAGCCGGCCGCAAGCGGATAGGCGAGGTAGCTCATGCCGAACAGCACGACGCTTCCCACCACCATGAGGCCGCCGAGCGCGAAGATTCCCCCGAGGCACAGGCCCATCATGGGCGCGCGCGCAAAGTCGCCCCAGCCCTCCGCCAGCGCGGCGCGGACGTCTGCGAACGCAATGGTGCGCACCACCGGAAAAGCCGGCGGCGGCGCGGTCTCCATCTGGGCGAATTCAGCCATGCGCGCCTCCCTTTTGAGGCAGACTGCCACGGCGCCCGGCGTCAGGCTTTGACGCTGCGCAAATCCCTGCGGCGCGCCAGCGCGGCGAAGACGGCGCACATGAGGCCGAGCGAAGCGCTGAGCCCCGTGGCGAACACCATGGGCCAGATGGTGCCGTCCGCCAGCACGCCGTACAATTGCACGAACAGCGCGCCCACGAGGTTCTGCACGAAAACGCCTATGCCGGAAGCGGTTCCGGCGATGCGCGGAATCGTCGCCATGGCGCCCGCCTGCCCGTAGGGCAGCGAAATGCCCTGCGAAAAGGTGATGAAGAAGCCCGGCAGGAAGATCGCCAACGGGGTCAGAAAGCCCGCCACCAGAAGGCCTGATTGCACCGCGACCGCCAGCAGCCCGAGCGTGGCCCCGGTCAGCACCATGGCCTCGTTCGACGCCCGCGAGCCCACCCGGCTCGAGACGAAATTGCCGGTGAAGAAACCCAGCGGAAACAGGAAGAACCAGAACCCGAATTCGGTCGCCGGCCGGTGCAGCGTCTCCTTCATCAGGAACGACGACGCGCTGGCGGCGACCAGGAAGGCGCCGGTGTTGAACGCCGTCTGGAACACGAAGCACGTGAAGCGCAGGTTGGCGAACAGCGAGATGAAGTCGCGCACCACGCCCGGCGACACGCCGAACGCCTGCGTCTTGGGCTTCGTCTCCCAGATCGACGTCCACGCCCCCAGGGTGATGACGGCGCCGATGACGACCGAGAAGCCGAACACGCTGCGCCAGCCAAGCGTGTCGATGAGCATGCCGCCCGCGATGGGCGCGATCATCGGCCCCAGCGTATAGAACATGGTGAGGTACGCGATCACCTTCACGAGCCGCTCGGGCCCGTAGGCGTCGCGCGCGATGGAGCGCACGAGCGCCGCGCCCGAGCCCGCCCCCACCGCCTGCACGAGCCGCCCGATGGCGAGCGTCTCCACCGATCCCGCCGCCGCGCACAGCAGGCTGCCGACCAGAAACAGCGCCAGCCCGCTGAGCAGGATCGGCCTGCGGCCGTAGCGGTCCGACAACGCGCCCCAGACCAGCGTGGCGAAGCTCATGCCGAACAGCGCAATGCTGAACATCAGCTGCGCCATCGAATCGGTGAGGCCAAGCGCGGCTTTCACGGCGGGGATGAGCGGCAGGTAGATATGAATCGCGAGAGGGCCGATCAGCGCGATCGAGGCCAGCGAAAGGGCGAACATCGGGCCGGGCTGGCGTTGCATCGGGTCTCTTTTCGTCTGCGCGTGTGCGCTTTGCGACGCACGTCTAACAGACGTTTGCGGGGCCGCGCCACCGTGGCCGGCGCCATTAGGCGCATTCGCCGCGCCGGGGCGGCAAACGTTTCGCCAACCTTTGTGGCTGCGCCCCTGTCAAAGCCCGGCGCAGGTCGTTACATACTCCAGACCCGAGTTTCAGCCGGCCGACGCCGGCGTCGCTGGAGCGCGCGCTTATGAGATGGGAAGATTTTCGCCAGTCCGACAACATCGACGACCGGCGCGGCGACGGCGATGGCGGCGGGGGCGGCATGGGCCTGCCGATCGGCGGCGGCGGCGGGCTGGGCATCGGCACCATCATCATCCTGGGCCTCATCGGCTGGGCGGTGGGCATCGATCCGCGCATTCTCATAGGCGGCGCCGAGATGGTGACGGGCGGCCGCGCGCCGTCCAGCAGCTATACGCAGCAGCAATCGGCCCCCCGCCAGTCAAGCCCGCCGACCGACAACATCGGCCGCTTCGTCTCCTCCGTCGTGGCGATGAACGAGGACGTGTGGAAAGACGTGCTGCAGCAGCAGACCGGCGTGCGCTGGAAAGCGCCGACGCTGGTGATGTTCGACGGCGCCACGCGCTCGGCCTGCGGGGCGGCGCAATCGGCCATGGGCCCGTTCTATTGTCCGCTGGACCAGAAGGTCTATCTGGACACGTCGTTCTTCCGCGACATGCAGCGGCGCTTCGGCGGCGGCGGCGATTTCGCCTACGCTTACGTGATCGCCCACGAGGTCGGCCATCATGTGGAGAACCTGATGGGCATCCTGCCGCGCGTGCAGCAGGCGCAGCAGCGCGCCTCCAGCAAGGCCGAGGCCAACGGCCTGTCGGTGCGGGTGGAGTTGATGGCCGATTGCCTTGCGGGCGTGTGGGCCGCCAACGCCAACCAGAAGTGGAAGATCCTGGAGGACGGCGACGTGGAGAAGGCGGTGCGCACCGCGCAGGCCATCGGCGACGACCGCCTTCAGCAGGCGGGCGGCGGGCGCGTGGTGCCCGACAGCTTCACGCACGGCTCCGCGGCGCAGCGCGTGGAATGGCTGAAGCGCGGGATCGAGGGCGGCAGCGTCGAAAAGTGCAACGCGTTCGCGAGGTGAGCCATGCCGGGCATTGACGAAAGCCGCACGTTCCTCCCCATCAACATCGCGGTCCTCACCGTGTCCGACACGCGCAGCGCCAGCGACGACCGCTCCGGCGACACGCTGGCCGAGCGCGTCACGAAGGCCGGCCACAGGCTGGTGCGCCGGGAGATCGTGCAGGACGACGTGGAGGCCATCCGCGCCTGCGTGAGCGAGTGGATCGCCGACAGCGGCGTGGACGCCATCATCACCACCGGCGGCACCGGGTTCACGGGCCGCGACGTCACGCCGGAGGCCATCGAGCCGCTGTTTGAAAAGCGCATGGAGGGGTTTTCGTCCGTCTTCCACGCGATCTCGTTTCCCAAGATCGGCACGTCGACGATCCAGTCCCGCGCCACGGCGGGCGTCGCGGGCGCCACCTACATCTTCGTGCTGCCCGGCTCGCCGGGCGCCTGCAAGGACGCGTGGGACGGCATTCTCGCCCAGCAGCTCGATTATCGCTATCGCCCGTGCAATTTCGTCGAGATCATGCCGCGGCTCGACGAGCACCTGCGGCGCGGCGGCGGCGTCGGCTGACGCGTCAGAGTTCGCCGATCATCCGCGCCTTGAACACCACTGGCGCGGGCAGCCTGCGCGCGAGGCGCCGCACGTCGACGCCTCCTGACGCCAACCGCGCGCGCGGCGCGACGAGGGCCGAGGCGGGGGACAGGCCGGGGGCGATTCGCGTCAGCAGCGAATGCGGCGCGTCGCGCAGCAGGGCGCAGCGCTCGGGTCCATAGGCCATCAGGTCCGCCAGTTCGCCGATGAAGCCGCGTTCAGGAATGCGCCCGGCGCGCAGCACGAACACGCGCTGCTCCTTCAAGCGCGCCAACGCAGCCGGCATGAGCGCGTCCGCTTCAGCCACCACGAAATCGCACCCCGCGTGATCGGCGATGCGCGCCAGATCAGGCCCGCTCTCGCTCGCCGCCAGCACCACGTCGCGCACCACGCCCTCGATGGCGGCGGGAACCAGCGCCGCGAGCGTGCGCACGATGGCCTCCGCGGGGACCTGCCGGCCGGTCGCGGACGCGCCGGAACCTATGATGACGAGCGCCGAAAGCATGCTCCGCTATAGCACGCGCGGCGCCGGACGCACGCGGCTTGTGAACAGCGTTTTCCACATGGGACGCTTGACGCTCCCGGATACGTTCTTTATTTGTTCTGTTGTTCTTGTTTCATTCTCGATTGCGGGAGAACGCCGATGGCCAGCCCCAGTGTCGCCAAGCGCAGCGCGCGCGCCGACGCCCGCATCGCCAGCGAGGCGCTCGCGCCCGGGGATCTCGCCCCGCTCCACGCCCCCCCAACTGAAAACGAGCCGCCCGCCAAGCGCCTTGTGCGCGGCAAGCGTCCGCGCTCCAGCGATCCTGACGCGGCGCTCGACCGGGAGCGCGTGTCCGGCGCGCTTGCGTCCGCCGCCCGCGGGCGCGGCGCGCTTTCCAACGACAGCGGTCGCCACGAACCGCTCATCCGCGAGATGGTCGACGACGGCTGGAACACGCTCGCGGACCTGCCGGCGCTGAAGACGCAGATCACCCACGAGAAGGCGCGCACGATCATCACGCGCAACGATTCGCCCGACATCTCGTTCGACCGCTCCATCAACCCGTATCGCGGCTGCGAGCATGGCTGCGTGTATTGTTTCGCGCGGCCCAGCCACGCCAACATGGGCCTGTCGCCCGGCCTCGATTTCGAAACGCGCCTGTTCGTGAAGGACGGCGCGGCCGCCCTGCTGGAGCGCGAACTCTCCGCCCAGGGCTACCAGCCGCGCACCATCGCCATCGGCACGAACACGGACCCTTACCAGCCCATCGAGAAGCAGCATCGCGTCATGCGCTCGGTGCTGGAAGTCCTGCAACGCGCCAACCATCCGGTGGGCATCGTCACCAAGTCGGCGCTGGTGCTGCGCGACATCGACATTCTCGCCGACATGGCCGCCAAGGGACTGGCGAAAGTGGCGCTCTCGGTCACGAGCCTCGACGGGCGCCTGTCGCGCCTGATGGAGCCGCGCGCCGCCCAGCCCGAAAAGCGGCTCGAGGCGATCCGCATCCTGTCCGAGGCGGGCGTGCCCACGACCGTGATGGTCGCGCCCATCATTCCGGCGATCAACGACCATGAGATCGAGGCGATTCTGGCGCGCGCCTACGCCGCCGGGGCGCGCGAGGCGGGCTACGTGATGCTGCGCCTGCCGCTGGAGGTGGAGGACCTGTTCACCGAATGGCTGCTCGCCCATTTCCCGGACCGGTACCGGCACGTCATGTCGCTGGTCCGGGGCGTGCGCGGCGGCAAGGCGTACGACGCCACGTGGGGCAAGCGGATGACCGGTTCAGGCCCCTACGCGTGGGTGACCGGGCGGCGCTTCGAGATCGCCGCCGCGAAAGCCGGGTTCAACAGGCAGCGCCGGAAGTTGCGGACGGACCTCTTCACCCGCCCCCAGCGCGCCGGCGAGCAGCTCGCTTTGTTTTAAAATGCGAGCGGTTCCGCTGCGCCTTTGCACACCCGCGCGCGGCTAAAGGGGCCTTTCAGCGTCAAGGCATATTGAAAGGAGTTGGCCATGGGTCTTTATCCAGGCGTCTCGCTGATCGCGCTCGGCGTCGCGGACGTGTCCCGGGCCCGTGCGTTTTATGAGCGGCTGGGCTGGCGCTGCTCGCAGGCGGCCAGCACCCCGCAGGCGGCGTACTTCAGCCTCAACAACGTCACCCTGGGTCTTTTCTCGAAGCGCGAAGCGCACGCGGGCGCATACCCGGCCAGCCGCGACGCCATCCGTCTGGCGCAGAACCACGGCGGCGCGGCGGCCGTGGACGCGGCTCTGGCGGAGGCCGTCAGGGCGGGCGCCGCGCTGATCGAAGCGGGCGCGCCGCGCGGGAACGGTTCGTATCAAGGCCGCTTTGCGGATCCTGACGGCCACGTGTGGGAGATCGTCTGGAACCCCCACGTGTCCCTCGCGCCTGACGGCGGCCTTGACCTGCCGCCCTAGCGGGCGCGTTCAGCGCAGACCGAAGCGGAACACCAGATAGGCGAACAGGGCCACGAGCAGCGCCAGGTTGAGCCACAAAAGCTTGCCCTGCGCCCCGCCGGACTTCGCGCCTCGGCCGAACAGCCCGCCGCCTCCGGATCCCGCCGCCACCTGCACGTCGGGGCCGCGCCCTTCCAGCGTCGCGTTGGCGAGATGCCGATAGATCGCAAGCCGCCGCGGGGTCGCCTCGCCGATGATGTAGGCGGAAAGCTCGCCCTCGCTCGGTTCGCGCCCACGGGCGCGCGCATAGGCGACGAGGAAGTCGTGCTTGTTCTGCTTGTAGATCGAGTACGCTACGAGCCCCACCACGTCCGTGTCGCTGGTGACGAGGCTGGTGAAGACCGAATTGCGCTCGGCGTCGTTGTCTTCCGCCGCGCCCGCGATATCGAACCGCGTCGTGGTCGAGACCGGGGCGGCGCCCTGCCGGGCCACGTCAAGCTCGACAGGCTCAGCCGCCTTGCCGTCACGCTGCAGATTTTGCACTTCGTTCATGACACACCCTGTCGCCGCTAGGCCGCACTCATCTGGCGACACTTTTAGCGCGTAGCGCCCAAAGCTACAATCATCTGCGAATCGCTTACGTATAAACTGCTTAATGCAGCGATCAACATCTTGAGGTTGCTCATGTCGCCCGCCGCGGCCCCAAGGCCCGCCGCCCATTTCCGCCGCGAACGCGCGCTGCTGCGGGCGGGCGTGTGGCCCGTGGCGGGCGTCGACGAAGCAGGGCGCGGCCCGCTCGCCGGGCCCGTGTCGGCCGCCGCCGTCATCCTTAATCCCGACCGGTTGCCGCGCGGCATCACCGATTCGAAGCTCTTGACGCCTGCGGAACGCGCGGAGGCGTACGATCTCATCATGTCGCGCGCGGTGGCGGTCGCGATCGCGTTCGCGCCCGCCGCCGAGATCGACCGCATCAACATCCGCCAGGCGACGTTCGTCGCCATGTGCCGCGCCCTGCACGGGCTGGCGATTCGCCCCTCCCACGCCCTCGTGGACGGATCCGACATGCCGCCGGGTTTTTTCTGCCCCGGCGAGACCATCGTGCGCGGAGATTCCAGCTCGCTCTCTATCGCCGCCGCTTCGATCGTCGCGAAAGTTACCCGCGACCGGCTCATGGCCCGCCTCGACGGCGCCTATCCGGGGTACGGGTTCGCGAGCCACATGGGCTACGCCACCAAGGCGCATCTGGCGGCCATCCGGACGCACGGCCAATGCGCCATACACCGTTCCAGCTTCTCGCCTTTCCGAGAGCCCGAACTGCCCCTCCAAGGCCAAGCCTGAGCGCACCGGAAGCGTGGCTGTAACGAAGTTGCGGCCAACTTTAACGAAGGCGTTCAGAAACAGGACACCACAAACCAGGGTCTCGAAACGCGGACTTTACCGGAGGCTGCGCATATTCGCGTGGTCAGTTGCGTAACCGGTAAGTGTTCCATGCGTATTGCACGAGCCGGAGTTGCCGCTCCGAGATCCCGGAATCAAGTCACGCGTACCGGGGTCTCGGGCGGTCTCCCCGCCGTCCCAAGGCCAGTTCCCCACAATCAGATCCTGATCGGCGATTGCATCGAGCAATTGCGCGCCCTCCCCAGCGCATCGGTCGATCTCGTCTTCGCGGACCCGCCCTACAATCTCCAGCTCGAAGGCGCCCTCTCGCGGCCCGACCAGAGCCTCGTGGACGCGGTCGACGACGACTGGGACAAGTTCGCCAGCTTCGCCACCTACGACAGCTTCACGCGCGAATGGCTGGCCGAAGTGCGCCGGGTGATGAAGCCCGACGCGACGATCTTCGTCATCGGCTCCTATCACAACATCTTTCGCGTCGGGGCGATCCTCCAGGACATCGGCTACTGGATTCTCAACGACATCGTGTGGCGCAAGGCCAACCCGATGCCGAACTTCCGCGGCCGCCGCTTCACCAACGCCCATGAGACGATGATCTGGGCCGCGCGCAGCCCTGAGGGCAAGGCCTACACGTTCAACTACGAAGCCCTGAAGGCCGGCAACGAGGATTGCCAGGTCCGCTCCGACTGGTTCATGCCGATCTGCACCGGCGCCGAGCGGCTGAAGGACGAGAACGGCCGCAAGACCCATCCCACGCAGAAGCCCGAAGCGCTTCTCGCGCGCATCATCATGTCCGCCAGCAAGCCGGGCGACGTGGTGCTCGACCCCTTCTTCGGCTCGGGGACGACGGGCGCGGTGGCCAAGAAGTTCGGCCGCACGTTCATCGGCATCGAGCGCGACACGACGTACGTGAAGGCCGCCAAGGCGCGCATCGCCGCCGTGGAGCCGCTGCCCGAAGACGCCGTCGCCATCGCCCCCACGCGGCGCTCGGAACCCCGCGTGGCGTTCGCCAGCGTGGTGGAAGCGGGCCTCGTGCAGCCCGGCGCGGAGCTTGTGGACGAGCGGCGCCGCTATCGCGCGGTCGTGCGCGCCGACGGCTCCCTGTCGCTGGGCCCCGCCATCGGCTCGATCCACAAGGTCGGCGCGCTCGCCCAAGGCCTTCCGGCCTGCAACGGCTGGACGTTCTGGCACGTCGACGACGGCTCCAGGCTCGTCTGCATCGACGACATGCGCGCCGCCATCCGGGCGCAGATGAAGGAAGCGGCCGAGTAGCGGCCGCTTCTAGCGCGCGTGCCCCATGGCCTTGCGCATCACGGTGGGCAGCGCCTCGCCGTCGAGCGCGTCCTCGCGCACCCAGCGGCAATCCCCCGGCGCGGCGCGATCGCTCCCGACCTCGGCGCGAAACACCGTCAGCGACAAGGCGAAGTGCGTGAACACGTGCTGCACGGCGCCAGCCAGCCGTCGCCAGTCCGCGTCCAGCGGCGCGAGCGCCCGCGCCTGCGCCACGTCGAAGTCCGCCGACCAGAGCGTGCCGGGAAATTCGGTCATGCCCCCCAGAAGGCCCCTGGGCGCGCGGGTGCGCACCAGCACGCAGCCGTCCGTGCGGCGCACGTAGAAGATCGCGCCCGCCCGCGAGGGCCGCTCCGCCTTGGGCGCCTTCACGGGATAAAGCTCCTGCTCGCCGCGGGCGCGCGCCTCGCACAGCTCCGTCAGCGGGCATAGGGCGCAGGCGGGCTTGCGGGGCGTGCAGATCGTGGCCCCAAGGTCCATGCTGGCCTGCGCGAAGTCGCCCGCCCGCGCGTGCGGCGTCATGGCGTCGGCGGCGGCCCGCACCAGCGGCTTGGCTTTAGGCATGGGTTCGCAAATCGCCAGCAGCCGCGTCGTCACCCGCTCCACGTTTCCGTCCACCACCACGGCCCTGCGGCCGAACGCGATGGCGGCGATCGCCGCGGCCGTGTAGGGCCCCACGCCCGGCAGGGCGCGCAGGCCCTCCTCGGAGTCCGGAAAGCGCCCGCCGTGCAGCGTCGCCACCGCGATGGCGCAGGCGTGCAGGTTGCGGGCGCGGCTGTAATAGCCAAGCCCGGCCCATTCCTTCATGACCTCCTCGACGGGCGCGGCCGCGAGGTCGCCCACCTTCGGCCAGCGCGCCAGGAAGCGCTCGTAATAGGCTTTCACCGCCTGCACGGTGGTCTGCTGCAGCATGATTTCAGACAGCCAGACCGCATACGGATCGGGCGTTTCGTGCGCGAGCGCGCGCCACGGCAGCCGCCGCCGGTGGCGATCGTACCAAGCGAGAAGGCGCGGAGCCGCCTCTTCGTTGCGCTTTGCGGCGGGGATCAGGCGCGTTAGCATGCAGGGCTTTTACGCGATTGGCAGTCACCAGAACAGGGCATCGACCAATGCACAACAGCCATATCCCCGCCGACGTCGTCGAGCGCGTGGTCAAGCGTCGCGGCCGCGAGCATGTCCACGACGATCTCACGCCGACGAAGACCGCGTTGATCGTGGTGGACATGCAGAACGCCTTCATGCCCGGCCCGGTGGCCCACGCGCCATGCGAGATGGCGCCGCACATCATGCCGCAGATCAACAGGCTCGCGGCGGCCGTGCGCGAGACGGGCGGCGTCGTGGTGTGGATCCAGACCGCGTGCACCAAGGGCGACCAGATCGCCTGGTCGAACGCCCACAAGATCGTCACCCACGAGCGCGCCCTCAAGCGGTTCGCGGCGCTGGAGCGCGGCTCGGAAGGCTATGCGCTGCATCCCGCGCTGGACGCGCGCCCGGACGATATCTACGTCGAAAAGCATCGCTTCAGCGCCTTCATCCAGGGCTCGTCGGACCTCGACGGCATCCTGCGCGAACAGGGCGTGGACACGGTGCTCATCGCCGGCACGGTCACCAACGTATGCTGCGAATCCACCGCCCGCGACGCCATGATGCTGAACTACAAGGTCGTCATGGTGAGCGATTGCAACGCCGCCGACAACGACGAGGAACACAACGCCAGCCTGCGGGCGATCTACCTGACGTTCGGCGACGTGATGGATTCGCCGATGCTGATCGACCTGCTCAAGCGCCGCAGCAACGTGCGCACCGCGGCCCAGTAGAGGCGCCGGAGGGGCGCGTCCTTGACGCGCCCTGCAATCCGCAGGATCGTGAGCGCAACGCGCCGGCCATCGAGCGCACGAGGAGGACACCATGGACGACCACAGCGCAAACCAGGCCGACGCCCAGCAGGCGTTCCAGACCTTCAGCTACAAGAAGCCCGAGAACCTCGCGCGCGGCAAAGGCATCGTCCAGCTCGCCAAGAGCGACCTCATCCGTGGCCGGGTGCAGATCGTGCGCGAAGGCGGGGAGAACAACCTTCATTCCCACATCGGCATGGACGGGTTCTGGATGGTGCTCGCCGGCAAGGTGAAATTCTATGGGCCGGGCGACGTCCTCATCGGCGAGTTCGGCAAGCACGAGGGCATTCTCGTGCCGCGCGGCGCGCAATACTGGTTTGAAAGCTCCGGCGAGGAAGACCTCGAGATCCTGCAGATGGCGGCGTTCGAAAAGGGCGTGAAAACCCAGCGCGTCGACGTCGAGGCGCAGAAGTTCAAGGTCGGCGAGGTGGACGCGCAGATCATCACCGTCACGAAGTAAGGCACACGACCTTGGGGCGACCGGAAACGTCCGGCCCCATCCGTCCTGGGAGGACGCCATGGGGAGCTTGCGGGCGCGCGCGTGCGCGATTCTGGCCGTGCTGGTGGCTGCGGGTCCGGCTTGCGCCCAGGCGCCTGCGGACTTCTATCGCGGCAAGACCATCCAGTTCCTCATCGGCTACGAGCCCGGCACGGGGTACGATCTCTACGCCCGGCTGCTGACGCGCTATTATGGCAAGCACATTCCGGGCGCTCCCAACGTCGTGCCGCAGAACATGCCCGGCGCGGGCTCCATCAAGGCCGCCAATTATCTCTTCGAGGTGAGCCCGCGCGACGGAACGCAGGTCGGCATGGTGGGGCGCGGCACGCCGATGACGCCCCTGCTGGGCGGCAGGGGCGCGACCTTCAAGGACGCCGAGTCCTTCAGCTGGATCGGCAGCATGAACAACGAGGTGAGCGTCTGCGTCGCCTGGCACACGTCCGGCGTGAAGACCATCGAGGAGGCCATGCAGCGCGAGCTGACCACCTCCGCCACCTCGCTGGGCGCCGACGACACCACGGTGTTTCCCGCCGCGCTGAACGCCATGATCGGCACGAAGTTCAAGTGGATCACCGGTTACCCGGGCGGCTCGGCGATGAACCTCGCAATGGAGCGCGGCGAGGCCCAGGGCCGCTGCGGCTGGTCGTGGTCCTCCATCAAGTCCACCCATCCCGAATGGCTGAAGGACAACAAGATCGCGCTGCTGCTGCAATTGTCGCTCGGGCGCCATCCGGACCTGCCGAACGTGCCGCTGATCATGGATTACGCCAAGACGAACGAGCAGCGCGCGGTGCTGGAGCTGATCTTCGCCCGGCAGGTGATGGGCCGCCCCGTGCTGGCGCCCCCCGCCCTGCCCGCCGACCGGCTGGAGGCGCTGCGCCGCGCCTTCGACGCCACCATGCGCGACCCTGCGTTCCTAGCAGAGGCCGAGAAGGGCAATTGGGAGATCACGCCAGTCCCGGGCGAGGAGATCGAGGCGCTGATGAAGCGCGTCTACGCGACCCCGCCAGCCATCGTCGAACTGGCCAAGCAGGTGACGCCCCAGCCGAGGTAGGCTGCGGGGCTGCATGCAGACGTTGAGAGCCGACGTCAGTAGGACGCGAAGCGAACCCGGGGCCAGGGTCAGAGGCTGCGGTCGAGCGGCTCTGGATCCCGGGTTCCGCTGCGCGGCCCCGGGAAAGTGGCGCCTTGTCTGGTGAGATGCATGCGCGCCGGGAGGCGCGCACCCAAGCCAGCAGGAAAAGACGCGCCATCTCATGAAGCCCACTTCCCCGGGGCGCAAAGCGAACCCGGGGTCCAGGGGCAGAGGCTGCGACCAAGCGGCTTTGGATCCCGGGTTCCGCTGCGCGGCCCCCGGGAGAGTGCGTCGCGCAAACCGGCCCTACGCCGAAGCGTTCTCAAGAATGAGATGCCCCACCGCCGTGTTGGACGCCGGCACGGTGTAGAAGCGGTAGATCTCGTTCACCTTCTCGTCCATGGCGCCGCGGGCCACGAGCCACATCACCATCTCGATGCCCTCGGCGCCCGCTTCGCGCATGTACTCGATATGCTTGATGTCCACGGCCTTCTGCGGGTCGGTGGCGAGCGCGTCGAGGAACGCCTTGTCGAAGTCGCTGTTGATGAGGCCCGCGCGCGGACCGGAGATCTGGTGCGACATGCCGCCCGTGCCGAAGATCACGACGCGCAGGTCCTCGGGGTAGGATTCGACCGCCTTGCGGATCGCCTTGCCCAGATTGTAGCAGCGCTTGCCGGTCGGCGGCGGGTAGAGCACCACGTTCACCGCCAGCGGAATGATCTGGCAGGGCCATTCCTTGGGCTGGCCGAACATGAGGCTCAGCGGCACCGTGAGGCCGTGGTCCACGTCCATCTTGTTGACGATGGTGAGGTCGAACTCGTCGAGGATCACCGATTGGGCGATGTGCGCCGCAAGCTCCGGGTGGCCGTGCACGACCGGCACGGGACGCGGGCCCCAGCCCTCGTCGGCGGGCGTGTATTCAGCCGCGCAGCCCAGCGCGAAGGTCGGCACCACGTCCACCGAGAACGCCGTCGCGTGGTCGTTGAAGACCACGATGCAGACGTCCGGCTTGACCTTCTCGATCCACTCCTTGGATTTCTCGTACCCGCCGAAGACGCGCTGCCAGTAGGGCTCCTGCGTCTTGCCGTTGTCGAGGGCCGCGCCGATGGCCGGCACGTGGGAAGTGCAAACGCATGCGACGATCTTAGCCATTCTTGTGTTCCCATTCCGATTTGCTGCGGTTGCCTTCCACCGAACGACCGCCCGCGAGCATCATGTCGGCGTATTCCTGCTGGGTCGCGCCGGTCATCTTGGCGGCGACCTGCTGGAACGACAGACCGTCGGTCGCGCCCAGCTTCGAGGTGAAGTAGATGTTGCCGCCCAGCGCCAGCATGCCGTTCCAATCCCGCTTGAGGATCGCGTCGGTCTGCTCGGGGGTGAGGTTGTAGGCCTTCAGGTAGCCCGCTTCGTCAGCCTTGAAGGCCGTGCGGTTCTCGGCCTTCAGCAGCGACATGCAGAACATGTTGATGCCGTAGCCCTTGCGCGACTGGTCCGCGTCGAAGACCGTCGTTCCCGGAATATCTTCGTATTCTTTCTTCGGTTTTTCCATGATCGGTCTCCTCCTCCGGCCTGCGCCGCCTTCCGGGCGTATATAACCCAATTCGGGTCGCGGGCGACAAGCGTAGACGCGCGACGATCTGACATGGGTCAAGCCTGCGCGCAAAGCAATGCGAGCCTGCCGGCCGCCTCCCCGGGCGCCGCCCACTCCAGCCCCGGCAACTGGTGCCGCGCGAAGGTGAACTGGCGCTTGGCGTAGGCGCGGGTGTCGCGCTGGCCGCGCGCGACCGCCTCCTCGCGGCTGACCTCCCCGCGCATCCAGGCGATGAGGCCCGGCACGCCATGGGCGCGCATCGCCGGCAGGCCGGGGTCGAGCCCCCGCTCCATCAGGGCGCGCACTTCCTCCAGCGCGCCGCCGGCCAGCATGGCCTCGAAGCGCGCGTCGATGCGCGCGTTCAGCGCGGCCCGGTCGGGCGCCACGAACACCCCGCGCCATGCGCCCGCGGGCAGCAGCGGCGCGGCGCGCTGTCCCTGGAAGGAGGCGAGCGGGCGCCCGGTCGCCTCGAAGATCTCCAGCGCCCGCACGATGCGCTGGGGATCGCTGGGCCGCAGCCGCGCCGCCGTCTGAGGATCGCGCGCCGCCAGCCGGGCGTGCAGTTCCGCCGGGTCGACGCCCTCGGCGGCGGCCCGCACCGCCGCCCGCACCTCGTCCGGCACGGCGGGAATCTCCGAAAGGCCCTGGGTCAACGCCTTGAAGTACATGCCCGTCCCGCCCACCAGAATGGGCGTGCGGCCCCGCCCGTGGACGTCCGCGATGGCGGCGCCCGCGTCCTCCAGCCAGCGCCCCACGGAATAGTTCACGCCCGCGTCCACATGGCCGAACAGCGCATGGGGCGCCAGCGCCTCCTCGCCCGGCGACGGGCGGGCGGTGATGACGCGCAGGTCCCGGTAGACCTGCATGGAGTCGGCGTTGACGACCTCGCCGCCGATGGAGCGCGCAAGGTCGATCGCAAGAGCGGACTTGCCGCTCGCCGTCGGTCCTGCAATGAGAATGGCGTCAGTCAGGTCTCTCACTCCCGCGCCGGCCCCACGCGCCCGCGCCTCACACAAGCGGGTCGCACGTGCACGATTACATCGCAACCCTCATCGCCGCGCCCGCAACCGGCGCGCTGGATGAATCCCTCGCGCATGCGGTCGCGGTCGCCCTCGGGGGCGGCGTGGCCGAATGGCTGGCGCCCGGCGAGGCGGTGGACGTGTCGCTGCGTCTGGCGGACGCGGACGCGGCGCAGACGGCCTCAAGCCGCGCCCGCGCGGCGCTGGCCGGCAGGCCCGTCGACGTGGCCGTCCAGCCCGCGAACGGGCGCCGCAAGAAGCTGTTCCTCGCCGACATGGACTCGACCATGATCGGGCAGGAATGCATCGACGAGTTGGCGGACTTTGCGGGCATGAAGGCGCATGTCTCCGCCATCACCGAGCGCGCCATGCGGGGCGAGATCGAATTCGAGCCGGCGCTGCGTGAGCGCGTCGCCCTGCTCAAGGGACTGGACGCGCAGATCGTCGCCAAGGTGATCGCCGAGCGCATCACCCTGACCCCCGGCGGGCGCACGCTGGTGCGCACCATGCGGGCCCATGGGGCCCACACCGCCCTCGTGTCCGGCGGGTTCACGGTCTTCACCTCGCAGATCGCGCACGCCGTCGGCTTCCACGAGGACCGCGCGAACACGCTGGTGGTGGAGGACGGACTGTTCGCCGGCGTCGTCAGCGAACCGATCCTGGGCCGGGAGGCGAAGCTCGCCACCCTTGTGGAGCTGCGCGAGCTGCATGGGCTTGCGCGCACCGACACGATGGCGGTGGGGGACGGCGCCAACGATCTTGCGATGTTGCAGGAAGCGGGCCTCGGGGTCGCCTTCCACGCCAAGCCGGCGGTGGCCGCCGCCGCCCATGCCCGCGTCGATCATGGCGACCTGAGCGCCCTCCTGTTCATGCAGGGGTATAGGCGCTCGGAGTTCGTGGACTAGCAGGCGCCTCGCGCGGCCCCCGCAGCCCGGCGGCGGTCGCCGCCGCGGAGGCGCGGCGGCCGAGCGCGATCATGGGCTTCTCGATGGCCACATAGGATACGAGCGCGGGCGCGATGAAGAGGATGGGGATGAGCCCCACCGGCGCGGCGGCGTACAGGGCCGCGTCCGCCGTGGAAAGCTGCTGCCATAGATAGAGGCTGTAGGAGACCAGCCCGATCCTGTGGAACGCGCTCATGGAGACGAGGCCCACGAAGGGGCCGCGCTGGTTGAGCGTGCCAAAGAAGATGACGCCGATCAGCAGCGGCCGCGCGGCGTTGAGCGCCGGGTAGATCGGCAGGGAATCGAAGAACGGCTGCGCGACGATGACCAGCGCGGCGGCCGCGATGGCCCAGCGCCCCGCGATCCGCGCGACGGCGCCATGCACGGCGGGCGAGGCCGCCGCCAGCGCCCCGAACATGATCTGGGCGAAGCTCAGCGAGCGCGGATAGTTGAAGTAAAGCGCCGTCAGCAACGCCAGCATGCAGGCGAGCGCCGCCACGCGCCAGCGCTTGAGGACGATGAAGGCGAGCGGGAACACGAGATAGAATTGCTCCTCGACCCCGAGGCTCCACGAATGGCCCACCCACCACGCGCACTTCGCATCGGGCAGCGAACACAGGAAGAGCCCGCTCTTGGCGAAATCCAGCGCGGGAACCACGATCAGTCCCGCCGCCGCGAGGCAGAAGACGGTCGCCAGATAAAAGTAGAACGCCGGCAGGATGCGGAACGCGCGCCGGACGTAGAACGCCTTGAGGCTGATGCGCCCGTTGGCCGCCTCTTCGGCGATCAGCAGACGGGCGATGAGGAACCCGCTCGTCATGAAGAAGATGTCGACGCCCAGCGCCGGCAGCGGCGTGAGCGCGCGGGCGAGGATGTTGCTCGCGAACGCCCATGCGTTGCCCGCATGCAGGCCTTCGCTGACGAACGTGCGGAAGGGCGTCTGGACGAAGAGGTCGCTGAAGCGATGCTCGATCATGTGCCCGATGATGACGAGCGTCACGCTGACGCCCCGCCAGCCGTCAATCAATCTGTCGCGCGTCACGTTCGGCACCCGGGATCATTGAAAAATGAAGCTTGGGCGCAAGCATACGCGGCAGGGTCTTAAGATTGCCCTGCGGGATCGCTCAAAAACAACGCAACCCCATAAACGCCAACGCCTTACCGTAGGTCAGCATGACCCGCGGCAAGGCGTTTTCTCGAGTCTCGGAGGCGGCTCGGCGGCGGGCGCTACTCGACCGGCAGCGCCACGAACCGCACTTCCCCCTGCGCGTTTGCGATGAGGAAAAGGGCGGACTTGCGGCCCTGCTCCTTGGCGGTCTTCATTCGCGCGACGACGTCGCCCGGCTCGTTGACCGCCTGCTGGTTGATCTCGACGATCACGTCACCAGCCTGCACGCGCTTTTCGCCGGCGGGCGAGGACTCGTCCACCTTGCTGACCACCACGCCCTTGACGGCGTCCTTGATGTTGAACTGCTTGCGGGCGGCGTCCGATAGCGACGCGAACTCCATCCCCAGCGCCTTCTGGACGACGGGCTTGGGGGGCGCAGCGTCGTTGCCGCGGTCGCTGAGCGAGGCCTGCTGCTGGCGCTCGCCGTCTTCCAGGCGGCCCAGCGTCACCTTCAGGCTCTGCTCCTTGCCGCCGCGCATGACGCTGACGTCCACTTCCTTGCCGACCGGCGCGGAGGCCACGATGCGGGGCAGGTCGCTGGAGGTCTTCACGTCCTGGCCGTCGAACCGCAGGATCACGTCGCCCGGCTTGATGCCGGCGGGCTTGGCGGGGCCCTTGTCGTCGATGCCCGCCACCAGCGCGCCGCGCGCCTTCCCGAGGCCAAGGCTCTCGGCGATCTGGTCGTCAACGGACTGGATGCGCACGCCCAGCCAGCCGCGGCGGGTCTCGCCGAACTGGAGCAACTGCTCCACGATGGGACGCACGATGGACGAGGGCGAGGCGAAGCCGATGCCCACCGAGCCGCCCGACGGCGACAGGATCGCGGTGTTGACGCCGATGACTTCGCCGCTGGTGCTGAACAGCGGCCCGCCGGAATTGCCCTTGTTGATGGACGCGTCCGTCTGCAGGTAGTCGTCGTAGGGGCCGCTGTTGATGTTGCGGTTGCGGGCCGACAGGATGCCGACCGTCACCGTGCCGCCGAGGCCGAACGGGTTGCCGACCGCCATCACCCAGTCGCCGACGCGCACGGCCGTGCTGTCGCCGAACTTCACGGCCTTCAAGGGCTTCTCGGGCTTCACGCGCAGCACCGCGATGTCGACCTTCGGGTCGCGGCCCACGAGTTCGGCCTTGAGGCGCTGGCCGTCGTTGAAGATGACGGTGATTTCGCTCGCGTCGGCGATGACGTGGTTGTTGGTCACCACGATGCCGGCGGCGTCGATCACGAAGCCCGAGCCCAGCGAGTTCGAGGACCGGCGTTGCGGGCGAGAGCCCTCCGAATCCGGACCCTGCTGGCGGCGCTTGAAGAATTCCTCGAAGAGGTCGTCGAACGGCGTGCCGCGCGGAACGCCCGGGCCCGCGCCCGGCCCCT
>JAQGJX010000039.1 GCA_028290405.1 Hyphomicrobiales bacterium | reverse complement strand
CGCCGGGGCCGCGGGCGCCGCCGCCGCGGGGGCCGCCTCCGCCAAGCCCGCCCTGGTGCAGAGCTATGGCGAGTGGGGCGCGTACGCGGCCAAGAGCGCGAAGTCGCGCACCTGCTACGCGCTGGCGCAGCCCAAGGAGCGCGCGCCCGCGACGCTGAAGCGCGATCCCGCCTACATCTTCATCTCGCAGCGCCCCACGGAGGGCGTCCGCAACGAGGTGTCCATCATCATGGGCTTCGACGTGAAGCCGGACGGGGCCCCGAAAGCCGAGATCGGCGGGACCGAGTTCGCCCTTGTGGCCAAGGGCGCCAACCTCTGGGTGAAGAACGCCGCCGAGGAAGGCCAGCTTATCGACGCCATGCGCAAGGGATCGCGCCTCGTGGTCAAGGCGCAATCCCTGCGGGGCAACCAGAGCTCGGACACCTACGTGCTGAGCGGGCTGAGCCAGGCGCTCGAACGCGTCACGAAAGAATGCCAGTAGGACCGGCGGGCGCCCCGACGGGGGCGCGAGACGCCGCCCTTGCGCGCCAAAGTCGCGCGACCAAAGTGTGAGCGCGCGCAGCTTGTAAGGCGCAGGCCCCTGCGCATAATGCGCGCACGTGCAGCAAGGCGGCTCCGTCAACGGCCGGGGTCCGCATTCGCCGCCATCGTCACACCCGTGCGGGAGGAACGCATGTCCGAGAAAATCTATTCCGTGAGCCCCGAATGGGCGTCGCGCGCGTTTGTGGACGAGGCGAAATACGCGGACATGTACCGCGCTTCCGTGTCGGACCCGGCGGCCTTCTGGGGCCAGCAAGGCAAGCGGCTCGACTGGATCAAGCCCTACACCAAGGTGAAGAACACCACGTTCGGCCCGCCGGACGTGTCGATCAAATGGTTTGAGGACGGCACGCTCAACGTCTCGGCCAATTGCATCGACCGGCATCTGGCGACGCGCGGCGACCAGGTGGCGATCATCTGGGAAGGGGACGACCCGTCCGAGAGCAAGCGCATCACCTATCGCCAGCTGCACGACGAAGTGTGCCGCTTCGCCAACGTGCTGCGCAACCGCGAGGTGAAGAAGGGCGACACGGTCACCATCTACATGCCGATGATCCCCGAGGCCGCCTACGCCATGCTGGCGTGCGCCCGCATCGGGGCGGTGCACTCCATCGTGTTCGGCGGCTTCTCGCCGGATTCGCTGGCGGGCCGCATCGCCGACGCAAGGTCCAAGGTCGTCATCACGGCCGACGAAGGCCTGCGGGGCGGACGCAAGGTGCCGCTGAAGGCCAACGTGGACGAGGCGTTGAAGAAGGCCGGCGGCGCCGAGCACGTCATCGTCGTGCAGCGCACCGGCGGCAAGGTCGACATGGAGGCCGGGCGCGACGTCTGGTACCACGAGGCCGCCGCCATGGTGACGTCCGAGTGCCCCGTGACGGAGATGCACGCGGAAGACCCGCTGTTCATCCTCTACACGTCGGGCTCCACCGGCACCCCCAAGGGCGTGCTGCACACAACGGGCGGATACCTGTGCTACGCGTCCATGACGCACCAGTACGTCTTCGACTACCACGAGGGCGACGTCTACTGGTGCACGGCGGACGTGGGCTGGGTGACGGGCCACAGCTACATCGTCTACGGGCCGCTCGCCAACGGCGCCACGACCCTCATGTTCGAGGGCGTGCCGAACTATCCCTCGCTCTCCCGCTTCTGGGAGGTGATCGACAAGCACAAGGTCAACATCTTCTACACGGCGCCGACCGCGATCCGCTCCCTGATGGGCGCGGGCGAGGATCCGGTGAAGAAGACCTCGCGCGCCTCCCTGCGGCTGCTGGGCTCGGTGGGCGAGCCGATCAATCCGGAAGCCTGGGAATGGTATCACCGCGTGGTGGGCGAGGGCCGCTGCCCGATCGTCGACACCTGGTGGCAGACGGAAACCGGCGGCATCCTCATCTCGCCGCTGCCCGGCGCCATCGCCCAGAAGCCCGGATCGGCGACCCTGCCGTTCTTCGGCGTGCAGCCGCAGATCGTGGACGCCGAGGGCAAGGTGCTGGAGGGCGCCACGGAGGGCAACCTCTGCATCGTGGACAGCTGGCCAGGCCAGATGCGCACGGTCTTCGGCGACCACGAGCGCTTCGTCCAGACGTATTTCTCGACCTATCCGGGCAAGTACTTCACGGGCGACGGCTGCCGGCGCGACGCGGACGGGTATTACTGGATCACCGGCCGGGTGGACG
The DNA here is from genome assembly GCA_028290405.1 of Hyphomicrobiales bacterium. Taxonomy (GTDB): domain Bacteria; phylum Pseudomonadota; class Alphaproteobacteria; order Rhizobiales; family Beijerinckiaceae; genus Terripilifer. The sequence goes on along the minus strand of JAQGJX010000039.1, from coordinate 6,661 downwards.
ACGTCATCAACGTCTCGGGCCACCGCATGGGCACGGCGGAAGTGGAAAGCGCCCTCGTGGCGCACCCCAAAGTCTCGGAAGCGGCGGTTGTAGGCTACCCGCACGACATCAAGGGACAGGGTATTTATGCCTATGTCACGCTGATGAGCGGCGAGGAGCCCAGCGAGGCTCTGCGCAAGGAGCTGGTGGGCTGGGTGCGCAAGGAGATCGGCCCGATCGCCTCGCCGGACCTCATCCAGTTCGCCCCCGGGCTGCCCAAGACGCGCTCGGGAAAAATCATGCGCCGCATCCTGCGCAAGATCGCCGAGAACGATTTCGGCGCGCTGGGCGACACCTCGACACTGGCCGATCCGACGGTCGTGGACGACCTGATTCAGCATCGCGCTAATCGTTAAACGTTGTCGCACAACGTTTTAGGGGCCGTGGCGCAAGCCGCGGCCCTAATTCGTCGCGGCTGATTCAATTAAATCATGGTTCACCTTTTTCCAGAGTGTTGCGTGCATGCATCAGCTTCCGCTGCTACACGTCAGCGGGGCTGGGGAACTTCACCTTCCCTTTTTCAGTTTCAGTTTTTCTGAAGAACGGAGGCGTCACATGTCGCTTACGACACACGTTGTGCGCTCGACGATGATTGCGGCGAGCATTGGTGCGCTAGGATTTCTCGCGACGGCGCCTGCCGCCCTCGCCAAGGAGGTGGTGACTTTCCAGGCGGATTACCCCGCCGGCACCATCGTCATCTCGCAAAAGCAGCGCCGGCTCTATCTGACCCTGGGCGACGGCCGCGCGATTCGCTACCCGGTCGCGGTCGGCAAGCTCGGGAAGGCCTGGTCGGGCCTCGCCCGCGTGGACGGCAAGCACGTTAACCCCGCCTGGTCCCCGCCGGACGTCGTCAAGCGCGACAACCCGCGCCTGCCCGACCTCATCCCCGGCGGTTCGCCCAGCAATCCCATGGGCGTGCGCGCCTTGACGCTGGACCGCTCCGAAATCGCCATCCATGGCACCACGGAAGCCATGCGCCGCTCCATCGGTTCGGCGGCCTCCTACGGCTGCATCCGCATGCTGAACGAGGACATCGTGGACCTGTTCGACCGGGTTCAGGTGGGCACGGCGGTCGTCGCCGTCCCCTGAGGGGCGCCTGGCGAATACAGATCGGCCCGGGACGGCGGCACTTGCGACCGCACTGCCCCGCCGGGGCCTTTCGCCTTTCTGGACGCCAACGTCTGGAAACTTCCCACCGCGCCGCGCTCGAACGCCAGCGAGCAGCCCGCCAGATAGATGAGCCAGAGGCGCGTCTTGGCCGGGCCGACCTCCGCCGCCGCCTTGTCGCGGTTCGCGTGAAGCGCCTGCGCCCATTCGCGGCAGGTGCGCTGGTAATGTTCGCGCCAGCCCTCCACGTCGTGCACCTCGAAGCCGTTTCTCTCCAGGGCGTTCACCGACATGCCCAGCGTGTCGAGCTCCCCGCCGGGGAAGATGTAGGTGGTGAGCGCCTTGTATTCCGCGCGCTGGCGGCGAAACCGCGTCATATCCCGTTTGGCCGGACGGGCGATGGCGTGATGCAGGTAGAGCCCGCCGGGGCGCAGCAGCGTGCGCATCTGGGTGAAGTAGGCGTCGTGGTTGTCGATCCCGACGTGCTCGAACATGCCGATGGAGGCGATCTTGTCGAAGGCGCCCGGCTCGTCGACGCTGCGGTAGTCGCGCAGCTCCACCTTCACCCGCTCCCCCAGCCCCGGTTCGGCGATGCGGGCGTTGGCGAGCGCGTGCTGCTCCTCCGACAGGGTCACGCCCAGCGCCTCGACGCCGTAATGCTGCGCGGCGTGCAGCACCAGCGCGCCCCAGCCGCAGCCGATGTCGAGGAAGCGCTCGCCGGGCTTCAGGCGCAATTTCCGGCAGATCATGTCGAGCTTTGCGAGCTGCGCCTCCTCCAGCGACATGCCGGGGTCTGCGAAATACGCGCAGGTGTAGACCATGCGGGGATCGAGAAAGAGCGCGTAGAAGGCGTTCGACAGGTCGTAGTGGAAGCCGATCAGCGCCTTGTCGTCGCGGCCCTTGGCGGCCTCGCCCGCCACGCGCCCGCCATACGCCTGCTCGCCCTTGGGGGCGGACGCGCTCCCGAACAGGAAGGGCGCGAGGGCGCGCAGGACGAGTTTTTTGTCGAGGCGCCGCCAAAGCCCCTTGGTGCGCATGCGCCCGCGCCTGTGGGCGACGTCGATCAGCGTGCCGCCTTCGATGTCGAGATCCCCGCAGGCGAGCAGCTCCACGAGGGTGGCGAATCGGGGCCGGCGAATCAGTCGGGTGATCGCCCGCGGGTCGTTGACGGCGAGCGCCAGGTCGCCCGATGGCGGATTTCGGCCCAGCGGCAGGCGTTCCCCGGTCCATAGCCGGACCGTCAGGTCCGCGTCCAACACGTCCGCCAGATGGGCGACGAGCCGCCGCGCCGCCTCGATGCGGCGATCTTCGCCGGCCATGCGATCCCCCTCACAGATACTTGCAAAGCTATGCTTCAAAGGCGCGATGGTAACGGCCTCATGCACGTTTCACAAGCCGGGCGCGGGCCGCCGCTTCAGCCCCGCAGGGCGCACCAGGACTGGCGCTTGCGCCCGTCGTAGGCCCGGGCGTAGCCGCCCGCCACCAGCATGGCGGCCACGTTTTCCGGGGATTGGGGAGAGGCGGCGACGGAGACCGAGGCCACGATGCGGCCGCCGTATTTGTCGAGGCCGAGGTCATGCAGGGTCACGGGGCCGGACGCCAGCACGTCCGCCAAAGCCTCGCGGGCCGATTGGGCGAGACGGGCCTCCGCGGCGCATTGGCTCTTGAGCTCCGGCGCGTCCACGTTGCGAATGCGCACCCGCGTGGTGACGTCCTGCCCGAACCAGACGCGCACGACCGCCTCGAACGTGTCGCCGTCCAGAACCCGCACGACGCGTGCCGGGTAGGAACCCGGCAGGGCGTCGCCGGCGATGGTGTGGGCGATTCGCGCCGGATCAGACCCGGCCGACGCGGGCGCGCCGTCGGCGCGCCAGTCTCCGGCGGCGATCGCCAAGCCCAGCCCGGCCATCAGCAAGCCCGCCGCCGCCGGGGCGGGGGAGGGCTGGCGGCGACGACCATGGGCAAGCTCAAGCATGAGGCGATAATGCCTATTGTCCCATGATTGTCAAATAATCCTACAATCTACGGGTTGTTCTTGGGTTGTATTTGGCCGCCTCGTTTGGCCTGAGGGGCAAAGGCCGCTACACGGAAGCGGCCTCACGCATGGACCCTGAACCTTGCCAAATCCCCCAACGTTCAACCTCCGCCGCATGCCGCTCGCGGCCGCCCTCGTGCTGGCGTGCGGCTTCCTGATCCTGTTCATCGGCGGCGGGGCGCGGCTCGCCATCGGGCTCACCCTGAAGCCCATGGTGGAGGATTTCTCGTGGGCCCGGCACGACATCGGCGCGGCGGTGGCGCTGTTCCAGGTGGTTTCGGCGGTCTGCACCTTTTACGCCGGCCGAATGGCGGACCGGATGAGCCTGCGGCTGGTGCTGGGGGCGGGGCTGCTGATCGCCGCGGCGGGCATCGGGGCCATGAGCCTCGTGCAATCGCCCTGGCATGCGCTGGTGCTCTACGGGCTTATCTTCGCCATTGGCAACGGGGCGGCCTCCACGGCGGCTGTCGGCGTCATGGTCACCCGGGCGTTCCCGGAGCGCGCCGGCCTCGCCAATTCGCTGGCGCTGGCGGGCATGAGCGTCGGCCAACTGGTGATGATCGCCGTGCTGGCGGTCGTGCTTCTGCAAATCGGCTGGCGGTCGGTGTTCGTGTGGCTCGGCGTCGCCCATCTTGTGCTGCTGCCGCTCATCCTGTGGGCGGCGCCCGGCCGGCGCGCCCATGCGGCCCAGCACGCCGCCGCGCCCCCGTCGGGCATGAGCCTGCGCGAGGCCGCGCGCACGCGCCAGTTCTGGATGCTGCTGGCGATCTACGCCATCTGCGGGCTGGACGACTTTTTCGTCACCACCCACGTGGTCGCCTTCGCGCAGGACAGCGGGGTCGACGGGTTTTTCGCCGGCAACCTGCTGGCCATGATGGGCCTCACGGGGCTCGCGGGGGTCATCTGGGCGGGGGTGGCGAGCGACCGCTGGGGCCCAGCGTGGCCGACGCTCGTGTCGTTCACGCTGCGCCTTGCGGTGTTCGCCCTGGTGCTGCTGGAGCGCTCCACCATCTCCATCGCGATTTTCGCGCTGGTGTTCGGGTTCACGTTCCTCGTCACCGCGCCCGTGACGGTGCTGTTCATCCGCGACTCGTTCGGCGTGAAGCACCTTGGGGCCATCGGGGGCCTCATCACCATGGTGCACCACGCCTTTGGGGGCTTCGGGGCGTGGCTGGGGGCGGCGCTTTACGACCGGGGCGGGTCCTACGTCCCGGCGTTCGCCGTCATGCTGACTGCGACGCTCGCCGCGCTGGCGCTGACGCTGGCCTACCGGGCCGCGCCGCTCAAAAGTCGCTCGTCAGGCCCTTGATCTCCCAGTCGCCGTAGCGGACCGGGTCAAGCCCGCCGCGCCCGTTGTGCTCGGTGGCGGCCTGCTGGCGGGCGGCCTCGGCCTTCTCGCGGCGCTCCTGCGCTTCCGCGAGCGCGCGCTGGGCGGCGGGGCTGAGGGTCCTGGGCGGCGCTGCTGGCGCGCCCTCGGGCGTTTCGTCGGTCATGGCGTCTCTCGCATTTGGCGTCCCGGGCCCGCGTCCACCGGGCCTTGCAAGCCCGCATCCCGGCTCCCCACATATAGGCGTGCAGGCGCAGCTCCAACAGCGCCAGCGTTCGCACGTGGAGACGCCCTTCATGAACATGATGCGCACCGCGATCCTCATGGCCGCCATGACGGCGCTGTTCCTAGTGGTCGGCGCCCTGCTGGGCGGCCAGACCGGCATGCTGATGGCGCTGGCCTTCGCGGTCGCCACCAACGCCTTCGCGTACTGGAACTCGGACAAGATGGCGCTCGCCTCCACGGGCGCGCAGGAGGTGGACGCCCGCAGCGCCCCCGAACTGGTGCAATTGGTGGCCGAGCTTGCGGGCCGGGCGCAATTGCCCATGCCGCGCGTCTACGTGATCGACGAGGACCAGCCGAACGCCTTCGCGACCGGGCGCGATCCCCAGCATGCGGCGGTGGCGGTCAACACCGGGCTGATGCGCATGCTCACCCGTGAGGAGCTGGCGGGCGTGATCGCCCACGAACTCGCCCACATCAAGCATCGCGACACGCTGACCATGACGATCACCGCGACCCTCGCGGGCGCGATTTCGTCCATCGCCCAATGGGGCATGCTGTTCGGCGGCAACCGCCAGAACGGCCCCGGCCTCATCGGCTCCATCGCGCTGGCGGTGCTGGCGCCGCTGGCGGCCATGATCGTCCAGATGGCGATCAGCCGCAGTCGCGAATACGAGGCCGACCGGCTCGGGGCGCAGATCGCCGGCAACCCGTACCGGCTCGCGAGCGCGCTGGAAAAGATTTCCACCGGCGCGGCGGCGATACCCAACGAGGCCGCCGAGGCCAATCCGGCGCTGGCGCATATGTTCATCGTCAATCCGCTGTCCGGGCGCGGCATGGACAACCTGTTCTCCACGCATCCGAATGTGGAGAACCGCATTGCCGCCCTCGGCCAGCTTGCCCAGCAGATGGGCGTGGGGCCCGATCGACCCGGTTCCGCATTTTCCGCAGGCTTGGCGGGAGGCGACCCGTGGCGGCGCGCGGCGGATCGTGGTAACCCGGCGGGGGGACGTCCGCGCGGTCCATGGGGCTGACCGCGCGTTTTTGCGATGCGATCCGAGGCCAAGCCGGCGGGTCCTGAGAACCGACCTGGAGTGGCCTCGTTTTGAATCCCAGAAGTCCGGCGTTCAACGCCCAACGCCGTCGTGACCGCACAGAAGCGCCGCCCCCGCCGCCGCCGGGGCTCGCGGCGCGTCTGGCCGCCGCCGCCGCGCTGGCCGACATCATCAGCACCGGGCACACGCTCGACGAGCGATTCGCCGCCGACGTCTCGGCCGGGCGCCAGCAGGCGCTCGACGCCCGCGACCGCGCGCTCGTGCGCTCCATCGTCACCACGTCGCTGCGGCGGCTGGGAACGATTCGCGCGGCGCTGGCGCGCTTCCTCGAGCGCGGCATGCCCAAGAAGGCGGGCTCGCTCGAATCGATCCTCATCACCGGCGCGGCGCAGATCCTGTTCATGGAAGCGCCCGACCACGCCGCCGTGGACCTCGCCGTGCACGCCGCCCGCACCGATCCGCGCGCGCTGCCCTACACGGCGCTCGTCAACGCGGTTCTGCGGAACGTGGCGCGCGAGAAAGACGCACTGCGCGACCCTGAGGACGCTTTCATCGACACGCCCGCCTGGCTGGCGGCGCGCTGGCGCAAGCACTGGGGCGACGACGTCGCGACGCGCATCGCGCTCATGCACCGCAAGGAGCCGACGCTCGACCTCACCGTGCGCAGCGACGCGCAGGCGTGGGCGGACAGGCTCGGCGGCTTCGTGCTCCCGACCGGTTCGGTGCGGCTGACCAGCCATGTTCCGGTCGTCGAGCTTGAAGGCTATGCGGAAGGCGCGTGGTGGGTGCAGGACGCCGCCGCGGCGCTTCCCGCGCGGCTCCTGCGCGCCCAGCCGGGCGAACGGGTCGCGGACCTGTGCGCGGCGCCGGGCGGCA
>JAQGJX010000028.1 GCA_028290405.1 Hyphomicrobiales bacterium | reverse complement strand
AACCGACCCAGCCCGCGCGGCGCGGGGCCGCGCCGCCCGCCCAGCGCACCGCCGCTCCGGCGGCCTCCACGGGCTCCGTCTCCACTGATGAGTTCGTGCAGGACGTCGCCACCGGGACGATGTTCGAGATCGAAGCCGGCAAGCTCGCCGCCCAGCGCGCCCAGCGCAAGGACGTGAAGCAGTTCGGCCAGCGCATGGTCAAGGACCACAGCGCCGCCGACAAAGCCTTCAAGGCGGCGCTGAAAAAGGCCAAGAACGCTCCCCAGCCGCCTGCGCAGATGACGGCGGAGCAGACCCGCAAGCTCGACGAACTGCGCGGCCAGAACGGGCCGGCGTTCGACACGGCCTACGTCAGCATGATGGCGGACGACCACGAGAAGGACCTCGACACGTTCCGGACGTACGCCAAGACCGGCGACGATCCGGCCCTGAAGGCCTTCGCCAGCAAGACCCAGAAGGTGATCGACGCCCATCACAAGCTGGTCACGAAGCTCGAGAAGAAATAGGCGCCCCGTCCGGGCCGCCGATCCGGGGCCTCCGGCGGGCCCCGGACCGGCGCTGGCGGCCCGGGAATCACCGCGGCGCCGCGCGCCGGAGGGCCGCTTTTCCACCCTCGCCGAAAGTTTGGGGGCCCGATAACCTGAGCTTATTTGCAGGGCGCTGCGCCGAATGGCGCCAAATCATTGAAATGACGGTGTTATCCGATATCGTCAAAAGCCCCCCGAGTGTGGCTTTGGGAGACGGAATCACGTAAAAGAAGTGTCTCAATTCTGACAGGCGGACATTCGTATTGGCCGACGAGAACGATCCCAACACGCCCGACCAGCCGGGTTCTGAAATCCGGCCGGTCTCCATTATCGACGAGATGAAGCGCAGCTACCTCGATTACGCCATGAGCGTCATCGTCAGCCGCGCGCTGCCGGACGTGCGCGACGGGCTGAAGCCCGTGCACCGACGCATCCTCTACACGATGTACGAAAACGGGTTCACGCCCGACAAGGCGCACAAGAAGTCCGCGCGCGTCACCGGCGACACGATGGGTAAGTACCATCCGCACGGCAACCTCGCGATCTACGACGCGCTGGTGCGCATGGCGCAGCCGTTCTCCCTGCGCCTGCCGCTCATCGACGGGCAGGGCAATTTCGGCTCCGTGGACGGCGACAAGGCAGCGGCCGAACGCTACACGGAAGCCCGCCTGCACCGCGCCGCCATCCCGCTGCTGGACGACCTCGACAAGGATACGGTCGACTACACGCTCAACTATTCGGGCGAGTTCAAGGAGCCGGTGGTCCTGCCGGCCAAGTATCCGAACCTGCTCGTCAACGGGGCCGGCGGCATCGCGGTCGGCATGGCGACCAACATCCCGCCGCACAACCTGGGCGAAGTGATCGACGCGGTGTTCGCCCTCATGGAGCGGCCCGACATCAGCATCGAAGAGCTGATCGAGATCATCCCGGGGCCTGATTTCCCCACCGGCGGCTCGATCATCGGGCGCGGCGGCATACGGCAGGCCTACAACACGGGCCGCGGCTCCATCCTGATCCGCTCGAAAGTGGCCGTGGAGCAGGTGCGCCGCGAACGCGAGGCGCTGATCGTCACGGAGATTCCGTACCAGCTCAACAAGACGACGCTGATCGAGAAGATCGCCGAACTCGTGCGCGAAAAGCGCATCGAGGGCATCTCGGACCTTCGGGACGAGAGCGACCGCGACGGCATGCGCATCGTCATCGAGCTGAAGCGCGACGCCGTGGCCGAGGTGGTGCTGAACCAGCTCTATCGCTACACGCAGCTCCAGCAATCCTTCGGCGCGAACATGATCGCGCTGAACGGCGGCCGGCCTGAGACGCTGACCCTGAAGGACTTCCTCGTCTGCTTCCTCGACTTCCGCGAGGAAGTGGTGTCGCGGCGCACGAAGTACCTGCTGAACAAGGCGCGCGACAGCGCCCATGTGCAGGTGGGCCTGGCGATCGCGGTCGCCAACATCGACGAGGTCATCCGCCTCATCCGCACCTCGCCGGACACGGCGAGCGCCCGCACGGCGTTGATGGAGCGCGACTGGCCGGCGCGCGACATGGCCCCGCTGATCGCCCTGATCGCGGACCCGAACCACAAGCTCAACGAGGACGGCTCCTACCGGCTGTCGGAGACGCAGGCCCGCTCCATCCTGGAACTGCGCCTGCAGCGCCTGACCGCGCTGGGCCGCGACGAGATTTCCGAGAACCTGAACCGGCTCGCCGTCGAAATCGCCGATTACCTCGATATCCTGCGCTCGCGCGACCGGATCATGTCGATCATCCGCACGGAGCTGGAAGAGGCGAAGACCAATTTCGCCACGCCGCGCCGCACCATGATCGTGGATTTCGACGCCGACATGGACGACGAGGACCTGATCCAGCGCGAGGACATGGTCGTCACGGTGTCGCACAACGGCTACGTGAAGCGCGTGCCGCTCTCGACCTATCGCGCCCAGCGCCGCGGCGGCAAGGGCCGCTCAGGCATGCAGACCCGCGAGCAGGACTTCGTGGCGCGGTTGTTCGTCGCCAACACGCACCAGCCGTTGCTGTTCTTCACGTCCAGCGGCTACGTCTACAAGGAGAAGGTCTGGCGCCTGCCGCTCGCGGCGCCCCAGGCCCTCGGCAAGTACCTCAAGAACATCCTGACGAACCTCGACGAGGGCGAGCGGATCAATTCGATCCTCGTCCTGCCGGAGGACGAGGCCCAGTGGGAGGGCCTCGACGTGATGTTCGCGACCACACGCGGCACCGTGCGCCGCAACAAGCTGTCGGACTTCACCCAGGTGAACCGCAGCGGCAAGATCGCCATGAAGCTGGACGAGGGCGAATCCATCGTCGGCGTGCAGATGTGCAACGAGCATGACGACGTGCTGCTGACGACCGCCAACGGCCAGTGCATCCGCTTCCAGATCGGCGACAGCGTGCGCGTGTTCAAGGGGCGCGATTCCATGGGCGTGCGCGGCATCACGCTGGCGGACGGGGACCGGGTGATTTCGCTGAGCGTCCTGAGCCACATGGAGGCGAGCGGCGACGAGCGCGCGGCCTTCCTGAAGATGCGCCGCGCCGTCGCCGGGGAAGCCTCCGACGCCGCGCCGGAGGAGACGGAGGCCGGCGCCGAGGAGGCGTCGTCCGACATCGGCATCCCGCAGGAGCGCTACGCCCAGATGTCCGCGGCCGAGCAGGAGATCCTGACGATTTCCGAGCGTGGCTACGGCAAGCGCACCTCGTCGTTCGAGTACCGGATCACCGGACGCGGCGGCAAGGGCATCACCGCCATGGCGGTGAACCCGCGCAACGGCAAGCTCGTCGCCTCGTTCCCGGTGGAGCAGAGCGACGGCATCATGCTGGTCACCGACGGCGGCCAGTTGATCCGCTGCCCCGTCGAGGGGATCCGCGTGGCGGGCCGCAACACGCAGGGCGTCATCATCTTCCGCACGGCGGACGACGAGCGCGTCGTGTCCGTGGAGCGCATCAGCGAAGACGAAAACGGCGGCGAGACCGGGGCCGATCCGGCGCCGGAAGCGGACGGCGACGAGACCGCCTGAAGCCCAGCCACATAAGGAAACAGCGCCTGCGGGCGCTGTTTTCGTTTCAGGCGGCGGGCGTTGTCCGAACGTCCGATGCGCCGGGAAGCTGGGCGCTAGGAGACGAAGCGCATCACGATGAGCGCGAGCGAGCACCCGACCACGGGAACGCAGGTTCCCACCAGGACGTAGAGCACGAACAGGTCCGACGGCGTCTCGGGAACGCTGGGCTTCGAGAGATCGCGCACCATGCGCCATTCGCTTGGATCGACGTTGGCGAGCCCATCGGCGACGCGCAGCAGGAACGAGGGCGCGCGGTCGCGGACGGAGGAGGGAATGAGCGTCATCAAAAACCGAATCTTGAAAAATATGGTTTCAGGATAATTGACCGCGTCTCCAAGGTCCAGCTTTAGTTACCTTGCGGAGCCTCTCCGGCGCTGCGGGCTTGATTGACGGCCTCGGCGAAACGCCTAAAGTCGGCGCCATGACACGCCCCGTCGCGCTCTACACCGGCTCCTTCGATCCGATCACCAACGGCCACCTGGACGTCCTGCGATCGGGCGCGGCGTTCTGCGGCCGCATTCTGGTGGCCATCGGCACGCACCCGGGCAAGGCGCCATTGTTTTCGGTCGAGGAGAAGTCCGAGCTCATCCGCGAAACGGCCGGGCGCCTGTCGGAGGGCGGTGCGTGCCGTATCGAGGTGATTTCGTTCGGAGGGCTTGCGGTCGACGCGGCGCGCGAGCATGGCGCGACGCTGTTGCTGCGGGGGCTGCGGGACGGAACGGACCTCGATTATGAAATGCAGATGGCGGGCATGAACGGCGCCATGGCGCCCGAGGTGCGCACCGTGTTCGTGCCGGCGTCGCCCGAGGTTCGCCACATTACCGGGACATTGGTGCGCCAGATCGCCGCCATGGGCGGGGACGTGTCGCACTTTGCGCCCCGCCAGGTGGTGGCGGCGCTGCGGCGGAAGTTCCATAACCCGCCCATGTAGGGGCCGCTCCGAGTCGCCAAGCCGCGCGCGTAGTTTGCGCAGCACCTTCAAGACCTTCGATAACCCACTCCGAACAGAGGTTTTTTATGTCGATCAATCGTCGCCAGCTTGCCGCCTCCCTCGCCGTCCTCGCCGCAACGCCCGGCGCCGCCTTCGCGCAGGCGGACGACAACACCGTCTATCTCGAGACCAAGGACGGCCGCGTCACCATTCGCCTGCGGCCGGACCTCGCGCCCAAGCACGTGGCGCAGATCAAGACGCTGGTGAAGCGCAAGTTCTACGACGGCATCGTCTTCCACCGCGTCATCGACGGCTTCATGGCGCAGACGGGCGATCCCACCGGCACCGGCATGGGCGGCTCCGACCTGCCGAACGTTCCGGCGGAATTCACTCCCACGCCGTTCAAGCGCGGCGTGCTGGGCATGGCCCGCTCGCAGAGCCCGAACTCGGCGAACTCCCAGTTTTTCATCACGTTCGCGGACGCGAGCTTCCTGAACAACCAGTACACGGTGTTCGGCGAAGTGGTGTCGGGCATGGACGTGGTGGACAAGATCAAGAAGGGCTCGCAGGCCCAGAACGGCACTGTCCAGAACCCCGACAAGATCGTCCGCATGGTGATGGCGTCCGACGCCAAATGAGGCTGCGATGAACATGGGCCGCGCAGGCGCCGCGCTTCTCGTCCTCGCCCTTGCGGCGGGGCAGGGGGAGGCGCTGGCGCAGCGCGGCCAGATCGCGCCTTACGTCGACACCATCCAGCCTCCCTACCAGCCGCCGCCGCCTCCTTGGGATCCGGCGGAGAAAATCTACCCGCCGCCTGCGCGGCCCGAACCTGTGCCGCGTCATTCCACGCCGGTCCCGCAGCCCTATGGGGGCGAGGGCGGCTTTGGAAACCGAAGCGCGCCCTTCCCGCAGGGCTTCACCATGGTGCAGCCCAAGGGGGCCGGGAAGCGGATCGAGGAGGGCGCCCGGCTCGAACGCGCGCGCGACATTCCCTCGATTCTGGGCCAGTGCTGGCGACCGCCGCCCGCGCGCACCGACAGCGAAGTCACCGTGCGGATCGCCTTCAATGGCGCCGGGGCCCTGTTGGGAGAGCCCCGGGTGACCTATGTGAGCCCGGGTATGGGCGCGACGCGCGAAGCCGTGCGTCAGTCCATCCTGACGGCGCTGGCGCGATGTGCGCCGCTGCGGTTTACCCCGGCGCTCGGGTCGGGTATCTCCGGGCGTCCGTTTACGATCCGCTTCATCGCGCCGGCTGGCGGGGAGCGTCTTTAATTCCAGACTCACAGGAGTTTTCATGTCCGAAGAAGGCAACACGCTTACGCTCGAAACCACCCAGGGCCCCGTCGTCATCAAGATGCGCCCGGACCTCGCCCCCAAGCACGTCGAGCACATCAAGCGCCTCGCGAACGAGGGTTTCTACGACGGGATCGTGTTCCATCGCGTCATCGAGGGCTTCATGGCGCAGACCGGCTGCCCCAAGGGCACCGGCACGGGCGGCTCCAGCTACCCGAACCTGAAGCAGGAGTTCAACGCCGAGCCCCACGTGCGCGGCACGTGCTCGATGGCCCGCTCGTCGAACCCCGACTCGGCCAATTCGCAGTTCTTCATCTGCTTTGGCGACGCGGGCTTCCTCGACCGCCAGTACACGGTGTGGGGCCAGGTGACGTCCGGCATGGAGAACGTCGACAAGATCAAGCGCGGCGAGCCCGTGCAGAACCCCGACAAGATCGTCTCCGCCAAGGTGAGCTGATCTTTCACGAGACCCGAGCCGCCGTCCGGCGCTGAGCCGGGCGGCGTGTCCGCCCGGGCGAGCTGACGGCGGCTTGCGCGCCCTTTGCGGACGAGACCGAATGCGCGTCGACCTTTTCGATTTTGAACTTCCCGAGGACCGCATCGCCCTGCGTCCCGCCGAGCCGCGCGACAGCGCGCGCATGCTGGCGGTTGATCCGGGCGCGGCCTCTCCCTTCACAGACACGTTCGTGCGGGACCTGCCGTCCTTCCTGCGCCCAGGCGACGTGGTCGTGGTCAACGACACGCGGGTCATTCCCGCGCGCCTCTCCGGCGTGCGCGTGCGCGGGGACGCGGTGGCGCGCATCGACGTCACCCTCCACAAGCGCGAGGCCCAGGACCGCTGGCGCGCCTTCGTGCGCCCTGCCAAGAAGCTGAAAGTGGGCGAGCGCATCCGTTTCGGCGAAGCCTCCGAGAGCATGGCGTGCTTCCTCGCCTCGCTCGACGCGGAGGTGGTGGAGAAAGGCGAGGAGGGCGAGGTCCTGCTGGCGTTCTCCTTCGCGGGGCCTGCGCTGGACGAGGCCATCGAGCGCCACGGGCGCATGCCTCTGCCGCCCTACATCGCCTCCAAGCGCGCGGAGGACGCAGGCGACGCCTCCGACTACCAGACGCTGTTCGCGCGAGCGCCGGGCGCCGTTGCGGCTCCCACGGCCAGCCTGCATTTCACCCCGGGGCTCGTGGCCGCCATCGAGGCGGCCGGCGCCAGCGTCGCGCGGGTCACGCTGCACGTGGGGGCGGGGACGTTCCTGCCCGTGAAGGCTGACGACACGAGCGCGCACAAGATGCACGCCGAGCATGGAATCGTGACGCCGGAAACCGCCGCCGCGCTGAACGCGGCCCGCAGGGCTGGCGGGCGCATCGTGTGCGTGGGCACCACGAGCCTGCGCATTCTCGAGAGCGTGACCGACGAGTCCGGCGTGGTTCACGCGGACGCGCGCGACACGTCGATCTTCATCACGCCCGGCTACCGTTTCCGCGCCGCGGACGTGCTGCTGACGAACTTCCACCTGCCGCGCTCGACGCTGTTCATGCTGGTCAGCGCGTTCAGCGGACGCGAGACGATGCTGGCGGCCTACGCTCATGCTATTGGGGGCGGCTACCGCTTCTATTCCTACGGCGACGCCTGCCTGCTGATGCGCGCGCCCACCCCTCTCGAGGCCGCGCCGTGACCGAACCGTCCACCTTCATCCTGCACAAGACCGACGGCGAGGCGCGCACAGGCGTCATCTCCATGCCGCGCGGGGATATCCGCACGCCCGCCTTCATGCCCGTGGGCACGGCGGCGACGGTGAAAGCCATGTACCCCGGCCAGGTGCGCGAGCTTGGCGCGGACGTGGTGCTGGGCAACGTCTACCACCTGATGCTGCGCCCCGGCGCCGAGCGCGTGGCGGAGCTGGGCGGGCTGCACCGGTTCATGAACTGGCCGTACCCGATCCTCACCGATTCCGGCGGCTTCCAGGTCATGTCGCTCGCCAAGCTGCGCAAGCTCGACGAGAACGGCGTCACATTCCAGTCCCACATCGACGGCGCGCGCCATGTGCTCACGCCCGAGCGGTCCATGGAGATCCAGGACCTGCTGGGCTCGGATATCCAGATGCAGTTCGACGAATGCATCAAGCTGCCTGCCTCCGACGCCGAGGTGGAGCGCGCCATGCGGCTGTCGCTCCGCTGGGCTGAGCGCTCACGCAGGGCGTTCCGCCCGGCGCCCGGCCGCGCGATCCACGGCATCGTGCAGGGCGGGGCGGTTCCGGCGCTGCGCGTCGAGAGCGCGCGGGCGCTCGCGGACATGGATTTCCACGGCTATTCCATCGGCGGGCTGGCGGTCGGCGAGCCGCAGGACGTGATGCTGGCGATGATCGAGACGATCATGCCCCATCTTCCGGCGAACAAGCAGCGCTACCTGATGGGCGTCGGCTCCCCGGACGACCTCCTGGAAAGCGTCAAGCGCGGGGTGGACATGTTCGATTGCGTCATGCCGACGCGCGCCGGACGCCACGGCCTCGCCTACACCCGCATGGGCCGGGTGAACCTGCGCAACGCCCGCCACGCCGCCGATTCCCGGGTGCTGGACCCCCTGTCGTCGTGCCCGGCGGCGCGGGACTATTCGCGCGCGTACCTCCATCACCTGGTCAAGTCTGGCGAAATTTTAGGCATGATGCTCCTGACTTGGGCGAACCTCTCCTATTATCAGGAGTTGATGGCCGGCATGCGCGCGGCGATCTCGGAGGGCCGGTTCGCCGATTTCTACGCGCAGACAAAGGAAGGCTGGGCGCGCGGGGATGCGCCTGCCTGAAAAGACAGGACGGACGGGCGTCGCCGGAAAGGGTGGGGCAGGGGCGCCGGGAATTTGGCACGCGGCGTGCTTGGGGACTCTCGAAGCGTGAATCCGGGCAAAGAAAAAGGCGGGTCCCCCCGCCCTCTAGTAAGTCACAAAATCCTGTTCGCGATCACGCCCTATGCTGGGAGAGTCGCACGCCGGGTAACCCGACTAATACAGAACTTTCCTCCCGCGACTTGGCAATAGCGCTCACCGTTTCCGGCGGCGGCCTCCTTTCAGATAAGGCACGCGGAAGCTAGCCAGAAATTTGACCTTTGTCACGTGGAATTGTTAGCGGCCTAACAAAATTTGAAACGCCCCTGCGGCGGTCCTTCCGCAGCGTCACCGGGCCGCCTTCCGACCCTGCGCGCGGCGCAGATCGCAGCCCTGGCCGGCGTTTGCGCAACGGCCGCTTGAGTTCGCCCCCACTTTGGGTTTGTTAGTCGCCCAGCGATCCGCAAACGCTTCAGGTCGCGCGCCGCGATTCGCGTGGCGCGCGCCGACGATTCTCTCGCCGAGCAGGTTTGAACTTCGATGCGCCTCTCCCGCTACTTTCTGCCGATTCTGCGCGAAACCCCGAAAGAGGCGGAAATCGTCTCCCATCGCCTCATGCTGCGCGCCGGCATGCTGCGTCAGGAGACGGCGGGCATCTACGCCTGGCTGCCGCTGGGCCTGCGGGTGCTCAACAAGATCAACGCGATCATTCGCGAGGAGCAGAACCGCGCGGGCGCGATCGAGCTGCTGATGCCCACCATCCAGCCCGCGGACCTGTGGCGCGAAAGCGGCCGGTACGACGACTACGGCAAGGAAATGCTGCGCATCAAGGACCGCCACGAGCGCGAGATGCTGTTCGGCCCGACCAACGAGGAGATGGTCACCGAGATTTTCCGCGCCTACGTGCGCTCCTACAAGGACCTGCCGCTCAACCTCTACCACATCCAGTGGAAGTTCCGCGACGAGGTGCGCCCGCGCTTCGGCGTCATGCGCTCGCGCGAGTTCCTGATGAAGGACGCCTATTCGTTCGACATGGACGCGGAGGGCTGCAAGCATTCCTACGCGAAGATGTTCGTGGCTTACCTGCGCACCTTCGCCCGCATGGGCCTGAAGGCCATTCCGATGCGCGCCGACACGGGGCCCATCGGGGGCGCGCTGAGCCACGAGTTCATCATCCTGGCGTCCACGGGCGAGAGCGAAGTGTTCTGCCACAAGGACTTCCTTGAGTTCGACACCCCGCCCGCCGACATCGCGTTCGATGATCGCGCCGCCGTCGGCGCAGTGGTGGACCAATGGACGTCACGCTATGCGGCGACCTCGGAAATGCATGACGCGGGCGCCTTCGAGTCCATCGACGAGGCTGAGCGCGTTTCGGCGCGCGGCATCGAGGTCGGCCATATTTTCTCCTTCGGGACGAAATACTCCGAGCCCATGCGGGCGGTCGTCGCCGGTCCTGACGGAAAGGAAACGCCTGTGCAGATGGGCTCCTATGGCATCGGCCCCTCGCGTCTCGTGGCGGCGCTGATCGAGGCGAACCACGACGACGCCGGCATCGTCTGGCCGGACGCCGTCGCGCCGTTCCATGTCGGCCTCGCCAACCTGAAGAAGGGCGACGCCGCCACGGACGCGGCTTGCGAGGACCTTTACGCGCGGCTCAGCAAGGCTGGCGTCGAAACGCTCTACGACGACCGCGACGAGCGCCCGGGCGCCAAGTTCGCCACGCTCGACCTGATCGGCCTGCCGCACCAGCTCATCGTCGGTCCCAAGGGCCTGGCGGAAGGCAAGATCGAGCTGAAGAACCGCCGCACGGGCGCGCGCGAAACGCTGTCGCCCGACGAGGCCTTCAACCGGCTCGTGGCGTCCGCCCCGGTCTCGCGCGACGTTGGCGCGTCTGCATGAACGAGGCTTCCGCGCACGCCGCCAAGCATGAGCCAGAGCCCCTGAGCGCCCGGCCGTTCGCGACGTTCGAGTGGATGGTCGCGCTGCGCTACCTGCGCGCGCGGCGCGCCGCGGGCTTCGTTTCGGTGATCGCGGGCTTCTCGTTCCTCGGCATCTCGCTGGGGGTGGCGACGCTCATCGTCGTCATGTCGGTGATGAACGGGTTTCACATCGAGCTGATGAGCAAGATCATCGGCATCAACGGCCATGTGTTCCTGCAGGGCGC
>JAQGJX010000043.1 GCA_028290405.1 Hyphomicrobiales bacterium | reverse complement strand
GCCGGACCGGGGCGGTTCGGTTTCCAGTTCGCCTCAATTCAATTGGAGCACCTGCATGTCGTTCCTCGCCGGCGCCGTCACCCGCGTGAAGCCGTCCGCCACCATGGTGGCCACGCAGAAGGCGCGCGATCTCAAGAACGCCGGGCGCGACATCATCTCGTTGTCCGTGGGGGAGCCGGACTTCGACACCCCCGACAACATCAAGAAGGCCACCATCGCGGCCATCGAGCGCGGCGAGACGAAGTATCCGCCGGTGCTGGGCATCGTACCCCTGCGGGAGGCCATCGCGGCCAAGTTCAAGCGCGAGAACGGCCTGGACTACAAGGCCTCCCAGACCATCGTGGGCACGGGCGGCAAGCAGATCCTGTTCAACACCTTCCTGGCCACCTGCGATGTGGGCGACGAGGTCATCATTCCCGCGCCCTACTGGGTCAGCTATCCCGACATGGTGACGATCGCGGGCGGCACGCCGGTCATCATCAAGACGACGCTGGAAAGCGGCTTCAAGCTGCAGGCCGAGGACCTCGACCGCGCGATCACGCCGCGCACCAAGTGGCTGCTGCTGAACTCGCCCTCGAACCCCACCGGCGCCGCCTACACGCGAAGCGAACTGAAGGCGCTGACGGACGTGCTGATGCGCCCCAAGAACAAGCACGTGTGGGTGCTGACCGACGACATCTACGAGCACCTGACCTACGGCGATTTCGAATTCACCACGCCGGTGCAGATCGAGCCCAACCTGATCGACCGCACGCTGACGCTGAACGGCGTGTCGAAGTCCTACGCCATGACCGGCTGGCGCATCGGCTACGCGGCCGGCCCCGACGTGCTCATCAAGGCGCTGGACCTGCTGCAGGGCCAGCAGACGTCGGGCGCCTGCACCATCGCCCAATGGGCCTCGGTGGAGGCCCTCAACGGCCCGCAGACGCACCTGCCGATGTTCAAGAAGGCCTTCCAGGAGCGCCGCGACCTCGTGGTGTCGATGCTCAACCAAGCCAAGCTCATCAAGTGCCCGATGCCCGAAGGCGCGTTCTACGTCTATCCGGACTGCTCGGCGGCCATCGGCCTGAAGACGCAATCCGGCAAGGTGCTTGAGACGGACGAGGACTTCATCGGCGAGCTTTTGCAGCAGGAAGGCGTCGCCGTCGTGCACGGCTCGGCCTTCGGCCAGGGCCCGAACTTCCGCATCTCGTACGCGGCCTCCACCAAGCAGCTGACGGACGCGTGCGAGCGCATCCAGCGCTTTACGGCGAGCCTGGTCTAAGAGCCGGAAGGGCGCGTCCTCTGCGTGAGGAGGCGCCCTTCAGGATCAGGCAAGTTCGCGCATGACCTTGATGAGGTCGGACTTGCCTTCAAAGCCGATGCCCGGCAGCTCCGGCATCGTGATGTGTCCGTCGATCACCTTCACCCCGTCGGGGAAGCCGCCGTAGGGCTGGAAGAGATCGGGATAACTTTCGTTTCCCCCCAGCCCCAAACCTGCGGCGATGTTGAGCGACATCTGATGGCCCCCGTGGGGAATGCAGCGGGACATCGACCAGCCATATTCCTTGAGCACATCGAGCGTGCGCAGATATTCGACGAGGCCGTACGACAAGGCGCAGTCGAACTGCAACCAGTCGCGGTCCGGACGCATGCCGCCGTAGCGCAGCAGATTGCGGGCGTCCTGATGGGAGAAAAGGTTTTCACCCGTGGCCATGGGGCCAGGATAAAACCCGTTCATCGCCGCCTGTAGCGCGTAGTCGAGCGGATCGCCGATTTCTTCGTACCAGAACAGCGGATACGCGCGGAGCATCTTGGAGTAGGCGATGGCCGTCTCAAGATCGAAGCGCCCGTTCGCGTCTACGGCCAACCGCGCCTGCGAGCCGATCTCCTTCAGGACCGCTTCAATGCGGCGCTGATCCTCAGCGAGCGACGCGCCGCCGATCTTCAGCTTCACGACCGTGTAGCCGCGATCCAGATAGCTGCGCATCTCCGCGCAAAGCTGGCTGTCGTCCTTGCCGGGGTAGTAATATCCGCCCGCAGCGTAAACAAAAACGCGGGGGTTCGCCGCGCCGCCATTGCGCTCCGCCAGCAGGCGGAACAGCGGCTGGCCGGCGATCTTGGCCACGGCGTCCCACACCGCCATGTCGATTGTGCCTACCGCCACGGACCGCTCGCCATGGCCGCCAGGCTTTTCATTGGTCATCATGGCCGCCCAGATCTTGTGCGGACACAGATTGTCGCCGGAGTCGTTGATGAGGGAGGCGGGCTGCGCCTCAAGAATCCGATCCCGAAAACGCTCGCGGATCAGGCCGCCCTGGCCATATCGGCCGTTGGAGTTGAAGCCGTACCCCACCACGGGCCGGCCGTCGCGCACCACGTCGGTGACGACGGCGACGAGGCTCGCGGTCATCTTGCTGAAATCAATGTAGGCGTTGCGGATGGGAGAGGCGATGGGCTTCGTCACCTCCCGGATATCGATAATGCGCATGGAAGTTCTCCTCAGCGGTTGGCGATAATTCTTTTTTTGACACCGAAATCGCTTGTCGATCCAATGCCGATACGCGCAAAATGCATGCGTATCTTGCATAGGGACCCGCACGATGGACCTGGATTGGCTCGACGATTTCCTTGCGCTCGTCGGCCACCAGAGTTTTTCGCGCGCGGCGGCGACGCGCAACGTGACGCAGCCAGCCTTCAGCCGACGCATTCAAATGCTGGAGGCATGGGTGGGCGCGCCGCTGTTCCAGCGTCATCCGCGCCGCATCGTGCTCACGCAGGCCGGCGAGCGGTTTCACGCCGCAATCGAAGCCATTCCCCTGGCTCTCCGCCACGCCCGCGCTCAGGCGCTGGACGCTGCCGACTGGTCCACGCGAGCGCTCTCCATCGCAGCGACGCACGCGCTCTCGTTCACGTTTTTCCCGCAATGGGCGCGCAGAAACATCCACGCTGGGAACCTTGGCGCGCTCAGCCTGCTGTCGGACAGCATGGCCGCCTGCGAGGATATGATGTTGCGAGGCGAGGCGAGCTTCCTGCTCTGCCACAAGCACGAGGCTGATCCAGGGTCCCTCCGCAGCCGACAATTCATCCACCGGGTGGTGGGGGAAGACAGCCTCGTTCCGCTCTGCGCGCCGGACGATCGCGGACGGCCTGTCTGGCCGGTCGCCTCGCGCGCATCGGGCCCGGTTCCCCACCTTGCATATGCGCCGCAATCTGGCCTGGGGCGCATCCTCGCCGCAGACTGGCGCACCCGCAAGATTGCGCCAGATCTCAACGAGATCATGGTGGCGCGATTGGCCGCCGCGCTTCTCACCATGGCCGAGGAGGGGCGCGGCGTCGCATGGCTGCCGCTGTCGCTCGCCGCGGACAGTCTCCAAAGAGGCCGCCTGGTGAGAGCGACGGACGACGAGAGACTGTCCACATCTGTGGAGATTGTCCTCTATCGGCCCGTCGCCAGGCTTGGAGCGGCGGCTGAAAGCTTCTGGAGCGGCGTCGAAGAGCTGAACACGCGGGCGCTTTCCGATCCCGCCCCCTAAACCGGGATCACCAGCAGCGTATCGATCCGGCGCGAGTCCAGCACGGCCACGCGCTCGGCGAAGCGCAGCACGCCGTCCTCCTCGATGATGGCGTCGAACGTGCGACCGCAGGCGAACGTCGTGGTGTCGCCCTCCGACATCGTGCGATGCACCACGAAATTGCTGCGCGCCCGGTGGACGCCGTCGCGCGTCTCCAGCACCCGCACGGCGCTGATCGCATGGCAGTACACATGCGGCTCATAGATGTTGGCCGTGCGCAGGGCCGAGATTCGGTCGTGCATCATTGCGCGCCCGTCGCAATAGATGAGGCTGAGCGGCAGGCCCAGGTCGTGGTTCTCGCGCGTCGTCACGCGATAGCGCCCGCGGGCGGCGAAGAAGCCCGGCCAGTCCTCCAGCCGGTCGTCGTCGATCGTATGCGCGTAAGCGGCGTAGAGATCCTCGATGCGCGCGCGCAGGGCCGGGTCCATGCCGTTCGAGACCATCGTCATGCTCATAGCCCCATCAACTCGCGCCAGCCCTTCCAGAACCCCCGCACGGCGGCTTCCGTGACGCGCGAGCCTTCGCTGGGCTGCACGTCGCGCCCGCCCATGGGCATCACCGTCATCGCCTCGCCGTCGGCTTTCGCGGCGCGCTGCACCCAGCCCCCCACGCAGCCGTCCTCCATGGAGATGAGGCCCGCGGGGCCGACGAGGTTGTTCACCTTCAGCCGCAGCTCCTGCATGTCCGCGTCGTCGTCCTCGAACCCGAGGATCGTCCAGACCAGTTCGCTGCGGTCCACGCCCTTGGGCACCAGCTGGCGCACCGCGAGGGCGTTCAGGATCTGCTGCACGACAAGCGTGGGAAACACGGTCTGGATGGCGTTCGTCGTCAGGTCGCCGAGTTCGAGCCTGTGCTCCATCATGGTCACGTCCTGCAACTTGTATTGCTCCTGCAGGGAACGAACCTTCTCGCGCCCGACCGCGTCGTCGCTGTCGGCGTTGCGCACCGTGTAGCTGAGATGGTGCCAGCCGTCGTCGGAGATCTTGATGCCTCCGCCCATGTTGGGGCGCACCACGCCGAACGTGTTGTGGAACACGTGCAGCAGGCTCGCGTGATAGCTGTCCTTGTTGTTCTCCGCGTAGAGCTTCCAGTTGTTGGGCAACACCTGGCTATGGTAGCCGAGGACCTTAAGGGGCTTGATGAACACGCGGTCGATGTTCGCGCAGAGCTCCGCGCCGATGTAGTCGCGGAACGGCGGCGTCTCGTGGCTGAACGTGCCGAAGACCATGCCGCCGTAGACCTCCACGCGCAGCCGCTGCAATCCGTGCGCGCCCTGGTCGAAGTCCGCAGCCAGCCCGCCCTTGCCGCCCACGCCTTTCCTGAAGGCGATCCCCGTGAGGTTGCCCGCCAGGTCGTACGTCCAGTTGTGATAGACGCAGGCGAGTTCGCGCACGCTGCCGCGCGGCTTGTAGCAGACGAGCGCGCCCTTGTGGGCGCAGCGGTTCACCATGGCGTTGAGGGCGCCGTCGTCGCCCCGCGTCACGATGATGGGGCTGTCGCCGACGAACGTGGTCTTGAAGTCGCCGGGATTGGGAACCTCGCACGTGAGGCACAGGAAATTCCACACCGGGCCGCGGAAGATGCGCTCCTGCTCGAGTGCGTAAAGCTCGGGGTCCGTGTAGACGCGGTAGGGCGCGCGCGACAGGTCCCCGGCGGGCCAGCGCAGGTCCGGGCCCGCGTGAAGCTCTGTGTCGTGACCGGCTTGGGCCAATGTCTTTCTCCCTTGTGCGCGGGAGAGCTTAGAGCATCGCGGCGGCGCGCTGCAAACGGCCGCACGGGCTCGAGACGGAAAAAGCCCGGCCTTTCGGCCGGGCTTCTGCCCCGCAATCGGCGGCGCCTCGCGGCGCTCTGCCGACCCCCAATAAAGCGGATGAACAAGGTTAATCATATGCGCACGCCGGAGTCTGTGACCTGTGCGCAACAGCCCGGCGCAATCGAATCAGTCCGCGCCCACGATGGACTCCTCCAGGAGCCGGTTGAGCGTTTCGGGCTCCTTGGGAAATCCGGCCCTGATCCAGGCCGCCTGGAAGCGCTTGAGCGCCGCGCCCAACGCGGGCCCGCTCTTCAGGCCCCGCGCCAGCAGGTCCGCGCCCGAGAACGGCAGGCGCGGCTCGGGCGTATCGCGGGTGAACGCGTACGCCGAGCGCCACGCCGGATCGTCCTCCGCCGCACGGCTTTCGGCATGCGCGAGCATCAGCGCGTCCAGCGCGCCGCGACGCCCGTGGTCGAACAACATCCCCCGCAGGTCGCCGGGCGCGGGGGGCGCGTCGCGCCCGTGAAGCGGCGCCAGCGCCTGCGCGGCGGCGGAAAGGCGCGCCTCCTGCGCGTTTGAGAGACGCAGCCGCTCCCGCAGGCGTTGGGCGTCGTCAACGACTTGTACGCACAAGGCGCCGAGCCGCAATACAGGATCGGGCGCCAGCCCTTGCGCCGCCTCGATGCCCTTGAGGCGCGCCAGCCGACGCGGATTTGGCGCGCCGGCGATCACGTCCGCCAGGATGCCCGCATGGGTCATGTCAGCCACCACCTCGGCGGCCCGGGGCGCCGCGAGCAGCTTCATGAGTTCGGCGTGCACGCGCTCGCGCGACAGGCCCGCCAGCCCCGCCCGCAAAACGATCGCGGCGTGCAGCGCGGGCGCGTCCATGTCGCCTGACCCGTAGGCCGCATGAAACCGGAACAGCCGCAGGATGCGCAGGTAATCCTCGCGGATGCGCGTGGCGGCGTCGCCGATGAAGCGCACGCGCCGCGCGGCCGCGTCCTCCACCCCGCCCGTGTAATCATGCAGCACGCGGTGGGCGTCGAGCGACAGGGCGTTGAAGGTGAAGTCGCGCCGCAGCGCGTCGGCCCGGAAGTCCCGGCCAAAGAGAACCGTGGCGTGGCGACCATGGGTCTCCACGTCTTCGCGCAGCGTCGTCACCTCGAAGGGCTCGCCGTTGGCCACCACCGTGATGGTGCCATGGTCAATCCCGGTCGGCACCGGCTTCAGCCGCGCGGCCTTCGCGCGCTCGACGATGATTTCCGGCAGCGCCGTCGTGGCGAGGTCCACATCGTGCACGGGCTCGCCCATCAGCGCGTTGCGCAGGGCGCCGCCGACCACCCGCACGTCTTCGCCGTTCCCGTCCAGGGCGCCAAGCACGAGCCGCAGGTTCGGGTTGTCGAGGAACGCCGCGCCTTCCAGGCGCCCGTCCACCACGCGCGCCGGAGCCCCCGGGGCGGCGCTCACAAGTAGAGCCTCTCGTAGAGATTGCGCAGCATGCCGGCGGTCGCGCCCCAGATGTTCCTGTCCCCGAAGGGCATCGCGTAGAACTGGCGCACGCGTCCGTCGCGCTCCATCTCCACCCGCCTGTGGTTGTCCGGCTGCATGAGAAAGTCCAGCGGAACCTCGAAAGCGTCCGCCACTTCGTCTTCGCACAACGCAAGGTCGAACGGCGGGCGCACCAGCGCCACCACCGGCACGATGCGGTAGCCGGTGCCGGTCTGGTACGCGTCGAGATAGCCCAGCGGCGTGACGCGATGGGCGGGCAGCGCGATTTCCTCGTGCGCTTCGCGCAGCGCGGTCGCCAGGGGATCGGCGTCCTCCGGGTCCATGCGGCCGCCCGGAAAGGCGATCTGCCCGGCGTGCGCGCGCATCTTGCTGGTGCGCTGGGTGAGGATCAGCGTCGCCCCGCCCTCGCGCGCCACCACCGGCACCAGCACGGCGGCGGGCTTGCCGGGCGGGGGCGCCAGGGCGAACCCGTCCGGCGTCAGCGCATGGTCGCCCCAGCGCGGCAGCGTGGGGCGATGGAACACGTCGTCCGGCAGGTCAAGCGAAAGGCGCGCGCGGGCCCGCGCCTCGAAATCGTCCGCCGTGAACAGCGCCCTCATGGCGCCATGTCCTCCGCCGGGGCCATGGGAAAGAACGAGCCGCCCGACGACACGCCGAACATCCCGCGCCCGTCCACGGCGCGCACTTCGCCCCGCTCGACAAGATCGAGAAACAGCGGCCGGGTCACCAGCGCCCAGAGGTCGCCGCGCACCAGCACGTAGGGCTTCAGCCCGTCCGCAGGTCCCGGCTCGAACCGCAGCGGATGCTCGGGCCCCGCCGCCGCCTCGTCCCCCACGTTGGTGACGAAGACGAGTTCGGGACCGCCCGGCCCCGCCCCCTCCCGCATGGACACGGCGAGGAAGGGCGCGTCCTCCACCTCCACCGAGACCTTTTCCACAGGCGTGACGAGCATGTGTCCCTCGGGGTCCTTGCGCAGGATCGAGGCGAAAAGCGCCACCAGCGCGGGCCTGCCGATGGGACCGCCCTGATAAAACCATGTGCCGTCGCGCGCGATGCGCATGCCGATATCGCCGCAGAACGGCGGATTCCACAGATGAACCGGCGGCAGACTGCGCGCCTGCTCCCCGGTTCGCGCGCGTTGCGCCGCTTGGGCCAGCGTTTCCAGCCCGCCGCCTAGGCTGACGCCCGGGCCTGTGTCCACATCCGCCATATTCACGCACCATGACTTGGGTCGGCGACGAGCGGGGCCGCCGCGCGGGCCAGCTCGCGGGTCTGCCGAGATTGTGAGCGAACGCGCATCGACAAGCGCGCCGGGCTCTCTAAACTGGTCCCGATGTCGAATGTAGCGGTCGCGGCGCGAAACGGAAGCCGCGACCCCTGAAGGAGGCGGAATGAACGCGACCACGAACCTTCAGCAAGCGACCTTGCAGACCGCCTCCTTCGAGGAGGCCGTCACGCGTCAGGCCGAGCAGGCGCTGGAGAAGGTCGCCGCCGCCCGCGCCGCCGTGGGCGAGATCATCTTCGGCCAGACCCAGGTGGTGGAGGAAACCCTCGTCACCCTGATGGCGGGCGGCCATGGCCTGCTGGTGGGCGTGCCGGGGCTCGCCAAAACCAAGCTCGTGGACACCCTCGGCGCCGTGCTGGGCCTCGACGCCCGCCGCGTGCAGTTCACCCCGGACCTGATGCCGGCCGACATCCTGGGCTCCGAGATCATGGAGGAGGCCGCCGACGGGCGCAGAGCCTTCCGCTTCGTGCGCGGCCCCATCTTCGCGCAATTGCTGATGGCGGACGAAATCAACCGCGCCAGCCCGCGCACCCAGTCCGCGCTGCTGCAATCCATGCAGGAATACCACGTGACGGTGGCGGGCGAGCGGCACGACCTGCCCCGCCCCTTCCACGTGCTCGCCACCCAGAACCCGCTGGAGCAGGAAGGCACCTACCCGCTGCCCGAGGCGCAGCTCGACCGCTTCCTGATGCAGATCGACGTGCTCTACCCGGACCGCGCGGCCGAAAAGCGCATCCTCATCGAGACCACCGGCGAGGGCGACGCGCGCCCCACGGCCGCCATGACGGCGGAAGACCTTATGGCCATCCAGCGCCTCGTGCGCCGCCTGCCGGTGGGCGACCGCATCGTGGAGGCGATCCTCGACATCGTGCGCGCCGCCCGGCCGGGCGAAGGCGACGCCGCGATCACCCGGCATGTGGCCTGGGGGCCGGGCCCGCGCGCCGCGCAGGCGCTGATGCTTGCGTCGCGCGCGCGTGCGCTGGTCGACGGGCGCCTCGCGCCGTCGCTCGATGATATCATCGCGCTCTCCGAGCCGGTGCTGAAGCATCGCATGGCGCTGACTTTTGCGGCGCGCGCCGAAGGCGAGACGATTTCCACCGTCATTGCGCGCCTCGCCGCGCGGCTCGGATGATGTGATGGTTGATGTT
>JAQGJX010000204.1 GCA_028290405.1 Hyphomicrobiales bacterium | reverse complement strand
TGCGGTCCGGCGCCGCGAACGCGGCTTCCAGAAGCGGGCGAAGATCAAGGATGTGGGCGACTTCCCGGGCGGCGCCGGTCGTGAAGGCGCCCTGGAATTTCTCCTCGCCCCGCGCCGCCAGCTCCGCTTGCCGCGTCTCGACGTCGGCGGCGTCCACCGACACGAGGGCCTCCACGGACGGCACCGCGAGCGCCAGCGGGTGGGCTCCGTCGAGCACGATCGCCCGGCCGGGCGGCTGGGCGTCGCTCTCAGCGCCGCCCAGGATCGCGCGCAGGCTGGCGAGGGGCAGAATGGAGCCGCGCAGGTTGGCGAGGCCCATCAGCGCCCGAGGGGCTTGGGGCACGCGCACCACGGGCGGGATGCGGATCAGCTCGCGCACGTCCTGCGCCGCCAGCGCATACAGCCGCTCGTCCACCCGGAAGGTAAGGAAGCGCCGCGTTCCGGCGTGCGCCCCGGCGGCGGGTCCGGCGTCAGCCATCCTGCTGCTTCAGTTCGTCCGCCAGGGACGCGATCTCCTCGATGGCGGCCGCAAGATCCTCGGCGCCCCGCGCCTGCTGGTTGGCCGCGACGGCCGCCTGCCGGGCGGCGGCGCTCGCCTCCTCGGCTGCGGTGGCGATCTGGCCCGAGCCGTCGCTGATCTCTCCTGCGGCGGCGAGGATTTCCTGCATGGCCGTGAGGATGGCGCGATTGGACTCGCTGAGCGTGCGGGTGTTGGCCTCCACCTTCTCCAGCGCAGCCACCACGCCCCTGCTGTTCTGGGCCTCGGCTTCGGCGACCGCGATCATCTGCTCGTGGTCCCGTTGCAGCGCCACCACATGGTCGATGATGCCGCGCACGGTGTCCTTCACGTTCTCAAGGCTCTCGGAGGCCTCGCGCGCAAGGTTGCGGATGTCGTTGGACACCAGCTCGAACCCGCGCCCCGCCTCGCCGGCGCGCGCGGCTTCCACCGAGCCGCTGACGGCGAGCATGCTGGTCTGCACCACCACCAGCGTGATGGCGTCGACGATCTTCTCGATCTTCCGCGACACGCCCTCCAGCCGCAGGATGACCGCAAGGCTGGCCTGCGCGCTTTCGTGCGCGGAGGAGATGCCGTCGATGAGGCGCTGCGCGCTGGCGCGGCTGTCGCTCAGCGCGCCGCCGATGAGCACCACGCGGTCGTGCGCGCGGCTGGCGTTCGTCTCGGCCCGGCGCGAGGTCGCCTGAATCTGCGCGAGCGCGGCCGAACTCTGGTGCGCAGCCGCCGCCTGCTGGCGCGAGCCCTGGTCGATCTGCTCGATGGCGGCGAGGATTTCGCTCGCCGCGCTCGAAAGCTCCTGAATGGTCGCGGACAATTCTTCCGCCGTGGCGCCGATCTGCGCCACCTTGCCCGCGTCGTTCTGCGCCTGGCGAAGGCTGTCGGCCAGCGCCGCGAGCGATTGCGCGGCGATCTGGCCCTGGTTCAGCGACGTGGACTGCTGTTCGATGGCCGATTGCGATTGGCTGGACGCGGCCGACTGCTGCTCGGCGGCGCTCGCCACCTGCTCGGCCCCGCGCTGCGCCTCGATGGAGGCGCGTTCGGCCTCCCCGGCGACGGTCAGGGTGTCGAGGCTGCCGGCCGCGATGGCCGTCATGTCCGAGCGGATCGCCTCGAAGGTCTCGATCAGCGTCGCTCCGGCGCGGGCCTCCGCCATCGCCTTTTCGGACGCCGCCTGCACGGCCTCCACGACTTCGCGCACGTCCGCCTGGATGGCGCCCGCGAGGTCCTGCACGGCTCTGGCGCGGGTTTCGGAATTCTCCGCCAGCGCGCGCACCTCGTCGGCCACCACCGCGAAGCCGCGCCCGTGGTCGCCCGCCCGGGCGGCCTCGATGGCGGCGTTCAACGCCAAAAGGTTCGTCTGGTCGGACAGGCGCGCGACGGTCTGGGTGATGGCGCTCACGTCCTGCGCGCGGCGGCTGAGTTCGTTGATGCGCCCGATGGAGGTCTGCTGGCGTTCGGCGTTGCGCTCCACCGACCGCACCGACGCGGACACCTGCGCGGCCGCGTCGGCGAGCAGGACTTCGACGATGTCCGCGCGCCGGCGGGAGGCCTCGGCCTGTTCGCGCGTGGCCGACAGGTTCGACGCCACCCGGCGCAGCGCCGACAATTGCTCCTGGGAGGCGCCCGCGGCCTCTTCCGCCCCGCTGGCGATCTGGCGCATGGACTGGCCCAGTTCCTCGGCGGCCGCCGAGGCTTCGGTCAGGCCGCTGGCGAGTTCCTCGGTGGCGGCCGCGACCCGCTGCGACAGGCGGTCGACGGGCTCTGCGGGCGCGAGCTCGGCGGCGCGCCCGCGGGGGCGCGGCTGCGCATGGGGCGCTTCATATGAAGCTATGGCGGGGGAAGGCCCGGGAGCGCCAGCCTCAGCGGAAATCTTGGATGTCTTGACCAGAGCCATAGTACTCAACGCGTAAGCTCAGCGTCCCGCTGACCCGAGCGGGCGAACAATACTGTAACTCAAGGTGAGGTCAAACGATCTGAACTTGGCGGTACTTATGAAGTTCGCGCTCAAGCTTCAAAGAAGCGACGCCTCCGCAGTAACTCACGCCGCTTCAGCTAGTGCGACGTACGGGATTCACGCCCGTCCGCGCCTTCGGACGACCATGCCGCCAGCTGCTCAGCGGCCTCGGGCGGGGCGAGTTGGGCGCTCAGGCGCGCCGCCTCGGCGGCCAGACGGGCCCGCTGCTCGCTGGTGAAGAACGTGCCCGCCGTTTCCACCAGGCGCCGCACGCAGTCGGCCTGCGCGCGGGCCTCGCCGATCTGCGCGAGGTGCGCTGCCCTGAGTTGGTCGATCTGGCGTTGCAGGTCGAGGTTGCGCCGCTGGGCCTGCTTGTAGGCGCTGATCCACTCGTGAAGATTGTCCTGGATTTCAGCGACCACGTTCAGCGTCAGCGAGCCGTCGCGGGACGGCCTGAGAAAGAAACTCATGCCCTTGCTCCAGATGCGCAGGACCGCAGCTGAGTCGGCCCCGTCGTGGTGACAAACGAACCACGGCGAGATGAGTTGCAACGCAGGACGCGCAGGCGCCCAAAGATGCGATCCGCACCGCGCGCCGCGTTCTATGTTTCAGACGGAGGAAGGATTTGGTGGAGCCAGACGGAATCGAACCGACGACCTCTTCAATGCCATTGAAGCGCTCTCCCAACTGAGCTATGGCCCCACTGTTTTCGAGCCAGGCTTTTCGGCCATGCTGCGAAAAAGAAAGCGGTC
>JAQGJX010000191.1 GCA_028290405.1 Hyphomicrobiales bacterium | reverse complement strand
ATCGCGCACGGCGACCTCATCGTGCTCGCCGCCTATCTGGCCATGGTCAGCGTGCAGGTCGCGGGCGTCCACCCGCTTGCGGCCGTGCTGGTCGTCGCGCCCGCCATGGCGGCGCTGGGCTACGCCTTGCAGCGCTTCATCTACAACCGCACGCTGGGGCCGGACCTGCTGCCGCCGCTGCTGGTCTCGTTCGGGCTCTCGGTCATCCTGCAGAACCTGCTGCTCACGGTCTTCACCGCCGACAGCCGCAAGCTCAACGCGGGCGGGCTTGAAATCGCAACCCTGCCGGTCGCGGACGGGATCGCCGTCGGGGTCTTCCCGCTGCTGATGTTCGCCAGCGCGGTCGCGCTCATCGGCGCCATGCAGTTCATGTTCTACCGCACGAGCCTGGGCCGCGCGCTGCGCGCCACGTCGGACGACCAGGAAACCGCGCGCCTCATGGGCTACGACAACAAGCGCCTGTTCGGAATCGCCATGGCGCTGTCGCTCGCCATCGTGGGGGTGGCGGGCGTGTTCCTCGCGGTGCGCTCGAACTTCGATCCCTCGCTCGGCCCCTCGCGGCTCATCTTCGGCTTCGAGGCGGTCATCATCGGCGGGCTCGGCAACCTCTGGGGCACGCTGCTGGGCGGCGTCGTCCTGGGCGTCGCGCAGGCGCTGGGGGCGATGATCGATCCGGGCTGGCAGTTGCTCGCCGGCCACCTCGCGTTCCTCGCCATCCTGGCGTTCCGCCCGCAGGGCTTCTTTCCGCGCATGGATGGTTGAGATGACATCGTTCGCCATCTCCCGCTCGACGCGCGAAAGCCGGATAGCGCTGGCGCTCATGGGGCTGCTGTGCCTCGCCATGCTGGCGGGGCCCCTGTGGCTCGACCGGAACGGCCTGCGCCTTGCGTCCGAATTCCTGATCTATCTCACGCTGGCGAGCCTGTGGAACCTGCTGGCGGGCTACGCGGGCCTGGCGTCCGTCGGCCAGCACGCCTACGTGGGCCTGGGGGGCTACCTGCTCTTTGGGTGGACGATCCTGCTGGGCCTGCCGCCGCTGCTGGCGGCGCCCGTGGCGGGCCTCGTGGGCGCCCTCGTGGCCCTGCCGGTGTCGGCGCTCGTGTTTCGCCTGAAGGGCGCGTATTTCGCCATTGGGACCTGGGTGGTGGCGGAGGTCTTCATGCTGCTGGCCGCGCAGGTCTCATCGCTGGGCGGCGGTTCGGGCGTCAGCCTGCCCATCGCGGCGGTGCGCGCCATCGCCGACACGCGCGACATGCGCGAGCGCCTCGTCTACTGGGAGACCGCGCTCGTCGCCATCGGCCTCATAGGGGCGATGTACGTCCTGCTGCGCTCGCGCTGGGGCCTTGCGCTGCAGGCCATTCGCGACGCCGAGCCGGCCGCGTCCGCGTGCGGCGTGGAGGTCGCGGCCATCAAGCGGCGCGTCTACGTGTTCGCCAGCGCAGGCGCGGCGATGCTTGGCGCGCTGGTGTTTCTCGCCAAGCTGCGCATCTCGCCCTCCGCCGCCTTCAGCGTCAACGATTGGACGGCCTTCGTGATCTTCATCACCGTCATCGGCGGCATCGGGCGCGTCGAAGGCCCGCTGGTGGGTACGATCGTCTACTTCGCGCTGCGCGAAACCTTGTCCCATCTCGGGCCGGTCTATCTCATCGTCATGGGCGCCATCGCGGTGGCCGTCATGCTCTTTGCGCCCAGCGGTCTTGCTGGCATGCTGGCGCAACGCACGGGGCTGCAGGTGTTCCCGCTCGGACGCCGCCTCACGCTTCCCGTTCCCCAAGACAACCCCGCACAAAAATAACCCGGAGAATTTCCATGGCGAAGAAGAAGTCCAACAAGGTCATCATCACCTGCGCGGTCACGGGCAGCATCCACACGCCCACCATGTCGGACGCGCTGCCGCTCACGCCCGACGAGATCGCCCAGCAGGCCATCGCGGCGGCGGAAGCGGGCGCGGCGATCCTGCACCTGCACGCCCGCGACCCAAAGGACGGACGCCCGACGCCCGACCCCAAGGTGTTCATGGAGTTCCTGCCGCGCATCAAGCAGAACTGCGACGCGGTGGTGAACATCACCACCGGCGGCGGCATCACCATGACGGTGGAGGAGCGCCTCGCGGCGCCGCTTCTGGCCTCTCCGGAAATGTGCTCGCTCAACATGGGCTCGATGAACTTCGCCCTGCATCCGCTAGCCGACCGCTACGACAACTGGAAGCACGATTGGGAGAAGCCCTATCTGCTGGGCACCAAGGACGGCATCTTCCGCAACACGTTCTCCGACATCGAGAAGATCTACCGCCTGCTGGGCGAAGGCCACGGGGTGAAGTTCGAGCATGAATGCTACGACGTGGGCCACCTCTACAATCTGGCGCACTGCCTCGACTCCGGCCTGTTCCGCCCGCCGGTGTTCCTGCAGCTCATCTTCGGCGTTCTCGGGGGCATCGGGTCGGACGTGGACAATCTGATGTTCATGAAGCGCACGGCCGACAAGCTGTTCGGCGACGATTACCAGTGGTCGGTGCTGGCCGCCGGGCGCGCCCAGATGCCGTTCGCCACTCAGGCCGCCATCATGGGCGGCAACGTGCGCGTGGGACTGGAGGACAGCCTGTTCATCGGGCGCGGCAAGCTGGCGACGTCGAACGCCGAGCAGGTCGCCAAGATCCGCCGCATCCTGGAGGAGCTGGGCCACGAGATCGCCACCCCCGCGGAGGCCCGCGAGATGCTGGGTCTCAAGGGCGGCGACATGGTGAAGTTCTAGCTCACGCGACGCTTCTGCGCTCGCGCGCGGCGCCGGTTGCGCCGCGCGCGCATTGTAACGGCGAATCAGTTATATGTTCCCGCCTTGTTCTTGCGAGGCGGCGATGCGGTTCATCCATACGGCCGATTGGCAGATCGGAAAGTCGTTCCGGCGCTTCGGCGACCGCGAATCCCTGCTGCGGCAGGCGCGGCTCGACGCCATCGTGCGCATCGGCGAGCTCGCGATCCGCGAGAACGCGCAGCACGTGCTGGTCGCCGGGGACCTTTACGACCACTTCGCCCCCGCGGACAAGACCGCCGCAGAGCCCATGGAGCGCATGAAGCGCTTCGCGGGCGTGACCTGGCACATCATTCCCGGCAACCACGATCCCCACCGCCCCGACGCCGTCTGGGACAGGCTGACGGCCAAGGGGCTGCCGGCCAACGTGTGCGCGCATCTGGCGCCCGTCCCGGTCGATCTTGGCGACGGCGCCGTGCTGCTGCCCGCGCCCCTGCTGCGCAACAGCGAGACCAACGACCTCACCCGCTGGATGGACGACGCGCCGACCCCGCCCGGCGCCCTGCGCATCGGCCTCGCGCACGGCTCCGTGACGGGCTTCGGCGACGCGCAGGACACCGGCAACCCGGTCGATCCCGCGCGGCCCAAAAGCGCCGGGCTCGCGTATCTGGCGCTGGGCGACTGGCACCGCACAATGAAGATCGGAGAGCGCGTCTGGTACGCGGGCACGCCCGAGCCTGACCGGGTCGGCAGCCAGAGCGTCGGCCAGGTCCTGCTGGTGGACGTGGCGTCGAACGACGCGCCGCCCGTGGTGACGCCGCTGGATTCTGGCGCCTACCGCTGGGAGACGCGCGAGGTCCGCCTGGGCGGGGCGGGCGATCTGGCCGACTTCGAAACAGGCCTGCGGGCCATGCCCGACATCCTGCGCACCCTGCTGCGCATCGGCGTGACGGGCGCCCTGCCGCTGGCGGCGCGCGCGGATCTCCAGCGCAGGCTGACGGACCTTGACGCCGCCTTCTTCCATCTCGACGCGAACCTCGAGCGGCTCGCCGTGAGCCCGAGCGCCGAAGACCTCGACGCCATCGATTTCGACGGCGTGCTGCGCAAGAGCGCCGAGACGCTGCGCGCCCGCAGCGCCGACCCGGATCTCTCCGCCGAGCAACGCCGCGTCGCGGCGGACGCCATGGTGGAGCTGTTCCTGCTCGCCACGAAAGCACGAGGGGAAGCCGCATGAGGCTCACGCGCATCGCGCTGGAAGGCGTCGGCCGCTTCGGCAAGCCCGTGGCGATCGAGGGGATCGCACCAGGCCTCAACGTGCTCGCCGCCCCCAACGAGGCGGGAAAGTCCACGCTGTTTCGCGCCGTCCGCACCTGCATCTTCGAAAGCCACACCGCCAACAAGGAGGCGGTTCGCGCGCTGGCGTCCGACGCCGGCTCCATCCCGGTCACAATCGAGGTCGGATTCGAGCACGGCGGGCAGACCTACCTCGTCCAGAAGAGCTTCCTGTCCAGCGTGCGCGCCGCCCTCTTCCAGGGCGGCCAGAAGATCGCCGAGGGGAAAGCGGCGGACGAAAAGATTCACGAGGTCCTTGGCCTGAAGGCGGGCAGCGGGAAGAACGTGGACACCGGCGCGTTCGGGCTGCTGTGGGTGGAGCAGAGCGGCTCGTTCGAGCCCCCAAACCTGACGGGGGCCGCGAAGGATTCCCTCGAAGACGCCATCGAGCGCGAAGTCGGCCTGCTGGTCGGCGGCGACCGGGCCCGCGACGCGCTGAAGACGCTCGAGGCCGAATTGCAGACCTTGTTCACCAAGACGGGCGTCAGCAAGAACGGCCCGCTGGGCATGGCGGAAACGCGCGCCCGGGACCTCGCGGTCAAACTGGCGGAAGACGAGAAGCTGCTGGACGACCTGGAGCGCGACATTGGCGAGCTGGAACGCAAGCGCCGCGAGCGCGCGCAGCACGCCGACCCGAAGGTCGAGGCGGACCTGCGCGCAAGGCTCGCGGCCTGCGTGAAGGAGCAGGAGGACGCCGGCAGGCTCGCGGCCGAACTGCGCAACCTCGAGACCGCCGAGAAACTGGCGCGCGCGGGCTTCGACGAACGGACGCGGCTGTTTGCGCAACTGAACGCCTGCGCCAGGCGCATCGACGAAACCAGCGAGTTGCTCGCAGGCGCCCGGAAGGCCCTTGCGCCGCTGGCGCAGGACGAATCGGCCTGCATGGCGGCGCTGCAGCAGGCCCGCGACGGGCTGGGGGCGCTTGAGGAGCAGGACGCGCGCGACGCGCAGGGCGAGGCGCATCTGCGCCTGCTCGCCCAGGCCGCAGCGGCCGCCGCCGGAAAGCCGGCGCTCTCCAGCCGCCTCGCGGAACTGGAGCGCATCGGGCAGGAGATGTCCGCCGCCAGGGCGGCGCGCGCGCGCATCAAGGCGGACGCGAAAGACGTGGAGGCCATCGCCAGGATGGAGCGCGAGATCGCGCTGTTGACCGACCGCCTCAACGCCCGCGCGCCGCGGCTTGAAATCACCCCTGCGGCGCAGGCGCTGGCGCCGATGGTGGTGCAGGGGGAAAGCGTGCGCGCGTCGCGCACGTTCAGCGTCACGGGCCGCACGCTCGTATCCATCGCCGGCGTGGGGGACATCTGCGTCACGCCTCCGCCGGGGTTCGGCGAGGAGGAGCGCGAGGAGCTTGCGGCGCTGCAGGGGCGGCGCACGAAACAGCTCGCGCTCGCGGGCGCGGCCGATCTGGCCGAACTGCGCGATTGCATCGAGCGCGCGCGGGACCTCGACCAGACGCTCACCGGCCTGCGCACGCAACTCGCCGCGCTGGGCTGCTCGGACGCGACGCTGGCCGCCGACATTGGCATTGTGCGCACGAAGATCGACGCCGCCAACGCCGCCATCGCGGACGTGCTGGGCGCCGAGGCGCCGCCGCCGCTGGCGCAAATCGAGGGCAAGCAGACGGCCCTGCAGGCCAAGCGCGCCGCCTGCGCCACGTCCCGCAAGCGCCTGCAGGCGGAGATCGACGCGCGCAACGACAGCCTGCGCGCGCTGACGAAGACCCACGCCGAGCAGCGCATGGCGGCGGACGAACTCGCCCGGACGCTGGAGCGCGACACCCAGACCCTGCCGCCCGGCGAGCGCGCGGCGCGCCTCGCGGAGGCGGGCGCGGCGCTGAACGACGCGCGCCGGGCCCATGAAAGCGCGCTCGCGAGCCTGGAAGCCCTCAAGGCGAGCGCGCCCGACGAGGCGCGGCTGGCCGACATCGGCCTGCGGGTGAAGCGGTATGAGGGCGCGCTCGCCAACCATCGCGAAGGCCTGCGCAAGCTGGACGAGCAGGTCAGCAGCCTCGAAGGCGCCATCGGCGTGCGCGGCGGCGAGGGCGTGGGCGAGCGCGTGCAGGCGCTGCGCGACGAACTCGCGCTCGCCCAGCGCGATTGCGAGCGCCTGCGGGGCCGCGCCCAGGCGCTCACCCTCCTGCGCGACACCATCCGGGGCTGCTACGAGGAGCAGCGCGAGTTGCTGCAAACGCCTTTGCGCCGCCATTTGCAGCCCTTCCTGAACGATCTCTTCGCCCGCGCGGAGCTGACGCTGGATGAAACGTTCCACGTCGCGCGCCTCATGCGCGACGGCAGCCCGGAGGCGTTCCAGCGCCTGTCGGACGGCACCAAGGAGCAGATCGCCGTGCTGGTGCGCCTCGCCATGGGCGGCCTGCTGCTGGAGCGCGGAGAGGACGTGCCGATCATCCTCGACGACGCGCTCGTGTTCTGCGACGACGACCGCATCGAGCGCATGTTCGACGCGCTCAACCGCGCGGCCCAGCGCCAGCAGGTCATCATGCTCACCTGCCGCACCAAAAGCTTCAACTCGCTCGGCGGCAAGGCGCTGGCCATCGAGCCGCTGGCGCGCAGCCTGCGCTGAGCGGCCGGGCGCGTTGACTTGCGGCCCTCTCAGCCCGATATCGGGCGCAGGACAGGGCGCCACACGCATGAACCTCAAGGTTGAACCGGCTGAAGACCCGATGGGCGCGGGCTGCGCCTGCTGCGACGGCGGCGGCGGCCTGCGCGGGTTCGTGTACGAGGGCGAGGAGCCCTGCGCGGTCTATTTCGCGGAATCCGGCGGCATGGCGAGCAAGCCCGTCGTGCTGATCGGCTTCGCCATCGGCCGGTGGGGCGCGGACGCCGACGTGAACGAGCGGGCCTGCGTGGTGTTCGGGTGCAGCGCCGGCGACGTCGCGACCGACGTCAAGCCCACCATCCCCTACCTGCTCTCGTTCCCCGAGTTCCGCACGCTGGGCGTGGGCGTGGAACCGGACGAGGCGGCGGCCCATCCCCTTTATCCCCGCATGCGCGAAACGCTGGACGCCATCATCGCCCAGGACCCGCGCCTCGCGCACCTGCGGCCGCAGGCGGCCGACAGGCGGCCGCGCTTTTCCGCCGACCCGGCCTAGAGGCCGCGGAACGCCGGCGTGCGCTTTTCCAGGAAGGACGCCTGCCCTTCAAGATAATCCGCGCTGCGGAAACAGGCCTCGATCAGGCGCTCGGCCCCCGCGCGGTCGCGCTGGCCGTGGGGCTTCTGCGTCTCCATGAGCGATTTCTTGAGCGCCCGCAGGGTGAGCGGCGCGTTCTGAGCGATGAGCCCGATGCAGGCGCTCGCCTTGTCCTCGAAGATCCCCGGCGCCCACGCCTTGGTGAGCAAGCCCAGCCGTTCGGCCTCCGCGCCGTCCACGATGCGCGCGGTCAGCAGCAGGTCGCTCGCCGGCCCCAGCCCGATGCGCGCCACCAGCGCCTCCACGCTCTCATACGCGTATCCTAGGCCCAGACGCGCGGCTGGAATGCGGAACCGGGCCGTGGTGGCCGCGATGCGCAGGTCGCAGCTCAGCGCCAGCGCGAGGCCGCCGCCAAAAGCGAGCCCGCGAATGAGCGCCAGCACGGGCTTTTCGGCCTCCGCAAGGGCGCGCGTCGCCAGCGACACCGCCTCGTCATAGGCGCGCACCGCCTCTTCGCCCGTGCGCTGGTCGCCGAATTCCGAAATGTCGGCGCCCGCGCAGAAGGCCTTGTCGCCCGCGCCGCTGACGACGATGACCCGCACGCTGGAATCGTCCATCGCCCGCGCCACCAGCGCGGGAACGCTGCTCCACATGCCCAGCGTCATGGCGTTCATGCGCCGCGGGTTCGTGACCACCAGGCTGGCGACGCCCTTCTCGGCGAAATATGCGATATGCCCGTCACTCATGGCCGACTCCGTTCCAGCTGATCAGCGCGACGCCATTCCCGCCACGTAGTCGCCGATGGCGAGCGAACTCGTCAGCCCCGGGCTCTCGATCCCGTAAAGGCAAACGAGCCCCGCAACGCCATGGTCCTGCGGCCCATGGATGACGAAATCGCGCTGCGGTTCGCCGCGGGCGGAAATCTTCGGCCGCACCCCGGCGTAATCGGGCGTCAGTTCGCCATCCCGCAGGCCCGGCCAGTAGCGCCGCACGGCGTCGTAGAACGCCTCCGCGCGGCGCGGGTCCACTGTATAGTCGATGTCGCGCTCGTCCGTCACATCCAGCCATTCGACGTCCGGCCCGAAGCGGGCGCGCCCGGCCAGATCGAGGGTGATGTGGACCCCCAGCCCGCCCGGCTCCGGCGCCGGATAGACCAGCCGCGAAAACGGCGAGGGCCGCGCGAGGGCGAAATAGGAGCCCTTTGCGAAGGACGCGCGCGGAACGTTCGCCTGCGGCAGTCCCTCGATCATGCGCGCGAGGCGCGGCGACGACAGGCCCGCCGCCAGCACGACGCGGCGCGCGAGGAGCGTGAAAGGCGCCCCGCCGCCGCAGGACATCTCGACGCCCTCGGGTCGCGCACGGCCCGCCAGCGCGGGCGCCCCGAAGGCGAACGCGGCGCCGTGGCGCTCCGCCTCGCCCTGCAGGGCCAGCATGAGCGCGTGGCTGTCCACGATGCCCGTCAGGGGCGAGTGAAGGCCCATCACGCCCTCGATCTCGGGCTCCATGGCCTGCATGTCCTCGCGCGACAGCAGGGCGAGATCGACGCCGTTGAGCCGCGCGCGCTCGCGGATGCCCAGCGCCTGCGCGCGCTGGGCTTCGTTGGCGGCGACGATGATCTTGCCCGGCTGCGCATGGGGCACGCCATGGCTGCGGCAGAAGGCGTAAAGCTTCTCGCGGCCCTCCACGCACAAGCGCGCGCGCAGGGACCCGGCGGGATAATACAGCCCGCCATGCACCACTTCGCTGTTGCGCGACGACACGCCCTGCCCGATCCCGCGCGCGGCTTCCACCACGACGGTCTCATGGCCCCGCGCGGCGAGGGCGCGCGCGATCGCGAGGCCCACCACGCCTGCGCCGACGACCAGCGTATCGATGTCGGCGCCCTTGGCCATGCCCGCCCGTCCGCCTGAAGAAAGTATGAGGCGCCATAGCGGACGCCGCGCGGGCGCGCAAGCGACCCGCGGCGCTGAGGCTTGAGGCTGTCGCCTTTGACGGCTATCTAGGGTGCAGCTTCGTGGCTTGCGCATCCCTCCAGGACGCTGGCCGCGAGCCTTTGGCGCCCCGAACGGGCGCAGGGAAACGCAGGAGAGGGAAATGACGTTCATTCGCCAGGCGGCCGCGGCCGCGACGCTCGCCGTGTGTCCTGCGCTTCTGGCGTGCGCCAGCCCGGCGGCCGCGCAGGAGAAACCCGTCAGCCTTTACGTCGGCTATTCCACCGGCGGCGGGTACGACGTCTACGGCCGCATCGTCGCGCGCCACATCGGCAAGCACCTGCCCGGCAAGCCCAACGTGATCGTCAACAACATGCCGGGCGCCGGCTCCATGCGCCTCGCCAACTGGCTCTACACCGTGGCGCCCAAGGACGGCACGGCGTTCGGCACCGTCGCGCGCGGCGTGGCGTTCGACACGCTGCTGGGCAATCCGGGCGCCAATTTCGACGCCACCAAGTTCAACTGGATCGGCAGCGCCAACGACGAAGTGAGCGTCTGCGTGGCGTGGCACACCAGCGGCGTGACCAGTTTCGAACAGACGAAGGCGAAGGAGCTGATCGTCGGCGGCACGGGCGGCAGCGCCGACACCGACCAGTTCCCGAAGGTCTTCAACGGCGTGCTGGGCACCAAGTTCAAGATCGTCGTGGGCTACCCGGGCGGCAACGACATCAACCTCGCGATGGAGCGCGGCGAGGTGCAGGGCCGCTGCGGCTGGTCGTGGTCCAGCGTCACCGCCACCCAGCCCGAATGGCTGAAGGACAAGAAGATCAACGTGCTCGTGCAGCTCTCGCTGAACAAGCACAAGGAACTTCCCGACGTGCCGCTGATCATGGACCTCGCGCGCACGCCGCTCGAGAAGGGCGTCTTCCAGCTCGTGTTCGCCCGGCAGGTGATGGGCCGCCCGTTCCTCGCGCCCCCCGGCGTGCCGGCCGAGAAGGTCGCGGCGCTTCGCAAGGCCTTCATGGACACGATGGCCGACAAGGAGTTCCTGGCAGAGGCCGAGAAGGGCAAGCTCGAGATCAACCCCGTGCCGGGCGACACGGTGCAGAAGGTCGTCGTCGACGCGTACGCGATGCCCCCCGAGGTCATCAAGAAGACCGCGGAAGTGCTGAAGGAATAAGGCCCGCGGCGAGCGCGCTTCTATCTGCGCAGGTTAGAGCGCGCTTCGATGTTCACAGAATAGAGCGAGCCGTCATGGCCGCGAAGGCCGCCGCCCACGATAGGCCGCACGCTCAAACCCGGCCTGCCGTGGGTCCTGGCTTTCGCCGGAATGACGCACGGCGAGAGCGCGCTTCGATCCGAGCGAAGCGCCCCGCCCCTACACCACGACCTTCGTCATCACGCCCTTGGGGAAGATGTCCTCGGGCTTCATGTGCTTGTGGGCGATGCCCTGCTGGTAGGTGTAGAGCAGCATCTGCTCGAACGTGGCGCGGTTTTCGTCGATGCCGAACGGGAAGGGATCGCCGCCGAACATGTCGCGCATCTTGCGGGCGTAGGTGGGCAGCCACGCCAGCGGATAGCGCGAAACCGCCGGGTCCAGCAGGCGCTCGAGGCTGCGGCGCTTGGACTCGTTGAAGGCGTTGAACAGGTTGCGGGCCACCCACGGGTTCTCGTCGACGATGCGCTTCTGCACCGCGATGATGTGCATGATCGGCCATACTTTCGTGCGCTCGAAATAGTCTTCCTCCATCGCGAGATAGTCGGGGAACAGCCGCTCCACGTCCGGGTGGTCCTCAAGGAAGCACGTGGGCGGACGGGCGATGATCGCGCAGTCGATCTCGCCGGAGGCCAGCATTTCCGACAGCGACTTGTCGGCGACCCGGGTGAGCTTGAGGCCCTCGGGCAGGTTCAGCTCCACCTTTTCGACGCGGCCCGGCGCGTTGGCGCCCGCCTGGTACCAGTGCACATCCGTCAGCTTCACGCCGCAATCGTTGTGCATCCAGCCGCGCATGTAGACGGCGGCCGAGTGCGCCCATTCGGGCGAGCCCACGCGCTTGCCCTTGAGGTCCTGCACGGTTTTGATCTTGGCGTTCTTGTTCACGTAGAACGACGAGAACCGGAACAGCCGCGAGCAGATGACCGGCAGGCCCACGATGTCGCAATCGTCGCGCGAGATCTGCGTGGTGAACTTGGCGAAGCTCAGCTCCGACACGTCGAACTCACGGTTCAGCGTGAAGCGCGCAAAGATTTCGTGATGGCCCAGCGTCAGCCAGTTGTGGTCGATCCCTTCGGCCTGGACCGCGCCGGTGCGGAAATCGCGGAAATGATCGTAATCCGTCGTCGCGATGCTGAGTTTCAGATTGTGCATGGATCGTCCCCCCTTGTCCTGGCGCGTCAGAGCTTCAGCAGGCGCCGGGCGTTGCCGCCCATGATCTTCTCCCGATCGGCCGCCGAAAGGTCGAGCCTGTCCAGCGCCGCAATGGTTTCCTTGATCGGCCCCAGGGGCGAATCCGTCGAGAAGACGATGTGGTCCGCGCCGAAGAACGCCAGCCCGCTATGCAGCCCCGTCGTGCCGCCGAACATCGCCGTGTCGCCGTAGAAGTTATGGAAATACTCGAGGTGCGGCCGCTTCAGCGACGAGAGCACGTTCGAATAATCCTCGTCCAGCGTGCGGCTGCCCAGCACGTCCAGCCCCGGTCCAAGGCGCCCGTCATAGGTCGGGATCATGCCGCCGCAATGATGCGTGATGATGTTGAGGTTCGGATAGCGGTCGTAAAGGCCCGCGAACACGATGCGCGCCATGGCGACGGACGTCTCGTAAGGCCAGCCGAAGCACCACCACATCTCGAAGCGCGACTTCTTCTCGCTGGCGTAGTCGGTCATGTCCGACGTGCGCGCGGGATGCATCCAGATCGGCAGGTCATGGCGCGACATGGCGGCGAAGACCGGCTCGAACTCGGGCAGGTCCAGCGGCTTGCCGGCGATGTTGGTGAAGATCTGGATGCCCTTGGCGCCCAGTTCGTTCACCGCGCGGTCGATCTCCAGCAGCGCGCTGTCCACGTCGAGCAGCGACACGGCGGCGGCGAAGGCCGGGAACCTGTCAGGGTGCTTGCGGCAGAGTTCCGCCATGGAATCGTTGCCAACCCGCGCGAGATGGCGCGCCACCTCGGGGGTGGCGATGTCTTCCAGCGGCGGGTTGGGCAACGAGATCGCCTGCTGATAGCCGGGCGCCACGTCGTCCATCATGCGAAAGCGCACGTCGAGGTCGAACAGCGGCTTGATGCCCCGCAGGCGGGCGCCGATGTTGCCGAGCTTCGGCGAGGACTTGGTCAGTTCCTCGTAGAAGCGGTCGGGAAAGATGTGGGTATAAATATCGATCATGGCGCCCTCCCCGGCCGCTTCTGGAAACTTACGCGTTGTGCATCGCCTGCCAGATGACGTGCGGCGTCAGCGGCATGTCGAGCTTCAGCGCCTTGCCGGGCGAGATCGCGTTCTCGATGGCGTTGACGATGGTGGGCGGCGCGGCCGTCGTGCCGGCCTCGCCCGTGC
This sequence comes from Hyphomicrobiales bacterium, assembly GCA_028290405.1. Classification (GTDB taxonomy): domain Bacteria; phylum Pseudomonadota; class Alphaproteobacteria; order Rhizobiales; family Beijerinckiaceae; genus Terripilifer. The sequence goes on along the minus strand of JAQGJX010000191.1, from coordinate 11,674 downwards.
CCTTCACGCCGATCGGGTTCGTGGTGCACGGAACCGGATGATGGATGACCTTCATGGACGGGATGTGGTCGGCCCGCGGCATGACGTAGTCCATGAAGGAACCGGCCAGCAATTGCCCGCTCGCGGGATCGTAATTGCTGAATTCGCCAAGCGCCTGGCCGATGCCCTGCACCACGCCGCCCTGCACCTGGCCGGTGACGATGGTGGGGTTGAGCAGCACGCCGCAATCGGCGATGGCCGTATAGCGCTCGATGGCGACGTGTCCCGTGTCGGGGTCCACCTCCACTTCCGCCACATGCACGCCGTTGGGGAACGTCGGGCCGGTGTGCGCCTCGTCCTTGGTGTCGAGCGTTTCCTTGAGGGCGCCCGCCCGCACCATCTCCTCGGCGCGCTCGGCGACCTCGAACAGGGAGACTCGGCGGCCGGTCTTGGCGATCTCGAACACGCCGTTGGCGTATTCCACTTCGCCCTCGGACGCCTGCAGCAGCGTCGTCGCGACGCCCTTCGCCTTCACCAGCATGGCGTCGGACGTGACCGCGACGGCGCTGCCCACCAGCATGGCCGAGCGCGACGCCACCGCGCCGAAGCCGGGCACGTCACGGTCGGAATCGCCCGCCGTCACCACGATGTCGTCGTCCGAAATGCCGAGCCGGTCGGCCAGCATCTGGCGGAACACCGTCGCGTGGCCCTGCCCGTTCGACGAGGGCCCGATGCTGACGTGCAGCTTGCCGTCCTTGAAGCTGACGCCCGCGGGCTCATGATAGTGCCCGCCGGAGATTTCCAGATAGCAGCCGATGCCGATGCCCAGCAGCTTGCCGCGCGCCTTTGCGGCCTCGCGCCGCGCCGGGAAGCCCGCGTAATCGGCCTCCGCCAGGGCCTGCTCGAAGATGGCCGGGAAGTCGCCGCTGTCGTAGGTCTGGCCGGACGCCGTGTTGTAGGGCATGGCGGAGGCCGGGATGAGATTGCGGCGGCGCAGTTCGGCGGGGTCCATGCCGAGCTTGCGCGCGGCGGCGTCCACCGTGCGCTCCAGAAGATACATGGACTCAGGCCGGCCCGCGCCGCGATAGGGGCCGGTCGGCACCGTGTTGGTGAGATAGGTGGTGGATTCCACCACGATCTGCGGAATGTCGTAAAGGCCCGGCAGGCAGAAGGCGACGTGGATCGTCGGCACCAGCACGGCGACGCCCGTGAGGTAGGCGCCGGCGTTCTGCTTGCCGACGGCGCGCAGCGCGAGGAACTTGCCGTTGGCGTCCATCGCAAGATCGACGTTCCAGAGCGAATCGCGCGCCTGGTTGTCGGTCATGAAGGATTCCGAGCGCGTGGCCTGCCAGTGCACCGGCCGCCCCAGCTTCTTGGAGGCGGCGAGGATCGCGGGATATTCGGGATACGTCGAGGCCTTCATGCCGAAGCCGCCGCCGACGTCGTCCGTCAGCACGCGCAGCTTGGGCATGTCGAGCTTCATCGACATGGCCACCTGCGCGCGGATGCCCGCGACGCCCTGCGTGCCCGTGTGCAGCGTGTAGCGGTCGGCCGCCGGATCGTAGCTGCCCGTGGCGCCGCGCGGCTCCATGGAGACGGCGCTGATGCGCTGGTTGGAGACTTCCACGCTCACCACATGGGCGGCCTTCGCGAAGGTCTCCTCCATGGCCTTGCGGCCCGCGCCCGTCTCGTCGGGCGGGTTCATCCACGTGTGGGTGACGTTGCCGGGAACCTGCTCCCAGATCTGCGTGTCCGCCGCGGTCGCCTGCGCGAGGTCCACGACGGGATCGAGCGTCTCGTACTCCACGACCACGAGGTCGGCGGCGTCTTCGGCCTGCGCGCGCGTCTCAGCCACCACCATGGCGACGGCCTCGCCCACGTGCATCACCTTGTCGTGCGCCAGCACGGGACGGAACGGCGAGATCGGCGGCTTGCCGTCGCGGCCCGGGAAGGGAATGGAGCCGGAGACCGAGCCAAGGCCCAGCGCGGCGAAATCCGCGCCTGTCATAACGGCGATCACCCCCGGGGCGGCGAGCGCCGCCGAGACGTCGACGGACAGGATTTTCGCATGCGCGTGCGGCGAGCGCTGGAACACCGCCTGGACGACCCCCGCGGGGCGATGGTCGTCGCTGTAGTGGCCTTCGCCGCGCAGCAAGGGAGCGTCCTCATAGCGCCCTTCCCACTTCCTGCTCAAACGGTTGCTCATGGCGTCCTCCGGATTTCGGCGCGGCGTCGCGCGGCGTGTCGTGTTGGGTTCGTCGGCCGCGGCTAGCGCATGACCGAGCCGCCATCGACCACGACGGTGTGGCCGGTGACGAAATCGCTGTCTGGGGAGAGAAGGTAAACCAGCGTCCCGGTCAAGTCTTCCGGGGTCTGCTCGCGCTTCAGGGCGCGGCTGCCGAGCGTCGCCTGCGCGGGCGCGCCCACCATGTCCGGGTTGAGCAGCACGCCCTCGCTCATCGTGAGGCCGGGCGCGATGGCGTTGACGCAGATGTTGCTGTCGCCCAGTTCGCGCGCCATGCACCGCGTGAGCGCGACAATGGCGCCCTTGGACGCCACGTACTGCGTGAGGCCCACATAGCCCTTGAACACGGTGCCGGAGGCGATGTTGACGATCTTGCCGGCGTTCTGCGCCATCATCGCCGGCGCGACCGCCTTCGACATGAGGAACGGGCCGCGCACGTTCACGGCCATCACCTGGTCGAATTCGGCGTCCTCGATCTCGTAGAATTTCTTCGGCTTCAGGTTGGCGAAGACCGCCGCGTTGTTCACCAGCGCGTCGATGCGCCCATGGCGCGCCAGCACCTGCGCCACGAAGCCGTTCACGGATGCTGAATCGGACACGTCCACCCGGTGGAACGACGCCTTGCCGCCCGCGGCCTCGATCTCGCCCACGGTGCGGGCGCCGTCGCCCACGTCCGCCACGACCACGATGGCGCCTTCCTTGCCGAGGGCCCGCGAGAACGCCGCCCCGATGCCCCGGGCGCCGCCGGTGACGATGACGACCTTATCCTGCAAGCGTGCCACAGCGTCCCTCCCGCAACGGCGCTTCGCAACGAGCGCGAGCGGACTATTCCGCCATGACGCGGCCGCTGGCAAGGGGGATCCGCGCGCGACCCCCCTTGCAAGAGGGGCCGGGCGGCGCTTATAGAACGTGACAAAAGCGCGGGCCACGACGGCGTCCGCGATGGAACGTTGCGGCCAGCCGTTCTGGCCCGGCGGCGGCGGGGAGCGGCGGGGCGAATGCGACATTTCGGGATCGGCCAGCCGCCCAGCGCCCGCTTCGCATCCGTCCATGCGCCCGGCCCGCTCCCACCCTGTCCGGCGCCCTCGCGCCCTGGCGATTTCCGAATTTCTCCCTGCAGGAGGTTCCATCGATGAGCAAGGTAACACTGACCGTTAACGGCAAGGAGCGCAGCGCGGACGTGGAGCCGCGCACGCTCCTGGCCGAACTGCTGCGCGACCATCTGGGCCTCACGGGCACCCACGTGGGCTGCGACACCACCCAGTGCGGCTGCTGCATCGTCCACCTGGACGGCAAGGCCGTGAAGTCCTGCACCATGCTGGCCGTGCAGGCGAGCGGCAAGACCGTGGTCACCATCGAGGGCCTCGCGTCCGCCGACGGCGCCCTGCACCCCATGCAGGAAGCCTTCCGCGAACACCACGGCCTGCAGTGCGGCTTCTGCACCCCCGGCATGGTGATGATGGGCGTGGACATCGCCAACCGCCTGCCCGGCGCCGACGAAAAGACCGTCCGCGAGCAGCTTGAAGGCAATCTCTGCCGCTGCACCGGCTACCAGGGCATCGTCGAGGCGATCCTCTCCGTGGTGAACCCGGACGCGGTGAAGGAGCATCACCATGCATAATTTCGACTATCACGCCCCCGCCAGCCTCGACGCCGCCGTCTCGCTGCTCAGCGAGAAGGAAGACGGCAAGATCGTCGCCGGCGGCATGACCCTGCTGCCGACCCTGAAGCAGCGCCTTGCGGCCCCCTCCGACCTCATCGACCTGGCGGGGTTAAGCGACCTGCGCGGCGTGCGCCGGGAAGGCGACGAGATCGTCGTCGGCGCCATGACGTGCCATGCCGACGTGGCGGCGTCCGACGTGGTGAAGAGCGCCATTCCGGCGCTGGCGGCGCTCGCGGGCGTCATCGGCGATCCCGCCGTGCGCCATCGCGGCACCATCGGGGGATCGCTCGCCAACTCCGATCCCGCCGCCGACTATCCCGGCGCCGTGATGGGCCTCAACGGCGTCATCGTCACCAACAAGCGCCGCATCGCGGCCGACGATTACTTCGTGGGCCTGTTCGAGACGGCTCTCGAGCGCGACGAGATCATCACGTCCGTGCGCTTCCCGGTCCCCGAGCGCGCCGCCTACCAGAAGTTCCGCCACCCGGCCTCCGGCTATGCGGTCGTGGGCGTCATGGTGGCGAAGTTCGGCGCCAACGTGCGCGTGGGCGTCACGGGCGCCGGCCCGCACGCCTTCCGCGTCCCCGCCATGGAGGCGGCGCTCGTCAAGTCCTTCACGGCGGACGCGATCAAGGACGTCAAGGTGAACGCGGGCGACATGCTCTCGGACATTCATTGCAGCGGCGAGTACCGCGCGCATCTGGTCAACGTGCTGGCGCGCCGCGCCGTCGCGGCGGCCTGAGCCTCAACGCTTTCGCGTCTTCCGGCCCGCGCCGGGAGACGCGTCCAAACCATCATTCGGGAGAGCGGCCGGACGCATGACGAACCTGTTGATCGTCCTCACGCTGCCCGAGCCCGTGCGCAACGTCTACCGCGACCGCCTGCGCGCGAGCTTCCCCGACCTGAAGATCGACATGGTCGATCATCATTCCAAGGCCGCCCCCTTCACGCCCGACGCCGACATCGTCGTGAGCTTCGGGGTGCAATTGTCGGACGAGATTTTCGCCCGCGGCAAGAACATCAAATGGGTGCAGGCGCTCGGCTCCGGCGTCGACGGGATCGTCGACCAGCCCTCCCTGCGTCCCGAGATCGTCGTCACCAACATGCAGGGCCTGCACGGCCCGCCGTGCGCGGAATCGGCCCTGTGCTCCATGCTGGCGCTGGCCCGGGCCATGCCGCGCGTGATGGAGAACCAGCGCCACGCCAAATGGGAGCGCTTCCCCATGCGGCTGCTGGACGGCAAGACCGCCGTGCTGGTGGGCGTCGGGGTCATCGCCGAAGCGCTTGCGCCGCGCTGCAAGGCCATGGGAATGCGGGTTATCGGCGTCAGCGGCGCGACCCGCGCCGTCGTGGGCTTCGACGAGATGCGCCCGCGCGCGCGCCTGCGCGAAACCGCCGCCGAGGCGGACTTCCTGGTGATGATCGCGCCCTACACGCCCCAGAACCACCACATGATCGACGCCGGCGTGATCGCCGCCATGAAGCCCCAGAGCTTCCTCATCAACATCGCCCGCGGCGGCGTCGTGGACGAGGACGCGCTGCTGGACGCGCTGCGGCGCAAGCGCATCGCGGGCGCTTCGCTCGACGTGTTCAAGGAAGAGCCTCTGCCGGAGCCTCATCCCTTCTGGTCGATGGACAACGTGATCGTCACGCCGCACCTGGCGGGCCTGCACGACGAATACCCGGACCGGGCGATCCCCATCGTCGAACACAACATTCGCAAGTTTCTCGCTGGCGACGTCGCCGGCATGACAAACGTCGTCAGGGACGGAAAGGATCAACGCTCATGAGCGGCATGGCCGAACGGATCAACACGCCGATCTCCAACGGCGAACTCGAACGCCGCTGGAAGCTCGTGCGCGCCCGCATGGAAGCCCAGGGCGTCGACGTTCTGGTGATGCAGAACAACAACGACTTCATGGGCGGATACGTGAAGTACTTCACCGATATCCCCGCCACCAACGGCTATCCGTTCACGGTCGTCTTCCCGCGCGACGACGAGATGACCGTGTTCGGCCAGGGGCCGTTCGACATGGACGTGGCGGTGCAGAAGGGCGACCCGCTGCGCCGCGGCGTGAAGCGCGTGCTCGGCGTGCCGGGCTACGCCAGCGCCTCCTATTGCAAGGAATATGACGCGCAGCTCGCCGAAAAGGCGCTGCATGGCTACAAGCACGCGCGCATCGGCCTCGTGGGCACGTCCTCCATGCCCTACGCGTTCGTGGATTATCTCAAGCGCGGCTTCCCGAACTCGACGTTCGTGGACGCCTCCGATCTGGTGGACGCGATCCGGGCCATCAAGAGCCCCGAGGAAATCGCCCTCTTCCGCGCCACCGCGCTGATGCAGGACATGCAGATGAAGGCCGCCTTCGCGGCGGTCGCGCCGGGCAGGAAGGACATGGAGATCATGTCGGCCGCGCGCCATGCGGGCACGTGCGTGGGCTCCGAGCAGGGCTGGTACATGTGCGCCTCCGGCCCGGTGGGCACGGCGGCCGTCATGGGCCCGCCCCACATCCAGAACCGCACGATCAACGCGGGCGACCAGTTCACGCTGCTCGTGGAGAACAGCGGCGCGGGCGGCATGTACACCGAGCTGGGACGCACGTGCGTGCTCGGCAAGGCCTCGCAGGAGATGAAGGACGAGTTCGCCTTCGTGATCGAGGCCCGCCACCACACGCTCGACCTGCTGAAGCCCGGCGCGTCCTGCAAGGACATCTGGGACAAGCACAACGCCTTCATGCGCAAGCACGGCCGGCCCGAGGAGCAGCGCCTCTACGCGCACAGCCAGGGCTACGACATGGTGGAGCGCCCCCTCGTGCGCTTCGACGAGGACATGGCCATTGAGGCCAACATGGTGCTCGCCGTCCATCCCACCTATGTCACGTCCACCACGTACAGCTGGGCCTGCGACAATTATCTGGTGAGCGAAACGGGCGTCGAACGCCTGCACCGCTTCCCGGAGACCATCACGGAAATCGGCTGACGAAACCCGTTCCCGGGACGCTCGATGCGGGCGCCCGGGAAAGCAAGGTCTTGTCCGGCCAGGCCCCCTGCGCCCGGACATGCCGCAACGCTGATGAAGTCCACTTTCCCGGACGCGAAGCGATCCGGGATCCAGGGCCCGCACGCTCGGTCCCGGGTTCGCCCCGCGGGCGCCCCGGGAAAGTGGAACGTCTCACCCCTACGGCGTCACGGTCTTCACGATGGACGCGTCCAGCGCCTCATAGTCGTGGTAGCCGATCGTCTCATAGAGCTCAGCGCGCGTGAGCATGCGGTCCACCATGGCCCGCGCCTCGCCGTCGCGGGCGATCGCCTCGTAAAGGTCCCGCTGGGCGCGCGCCGCCACGCGCAGCGCGCTCACCGGCCAGATGACCATCTTGTAGCCCATGGCCTGAAACTCATCGGCGGTGAAGAACGGCGTGCGGCCGAACTCGGTCATGTTGGCGAGCAGCGGCGCGTTCACCCGCCGGGCGAACTCGCGGAACATCTCGGGCGTCGTCAGCGCTTCGGGGAAGATCGCGTCCGCGCCCGCCGCCAGATACTTTTTGGCGCGCGCGACGGCCGCGTCCATCCCTTCGCTGGCCACCGCGTCGGTGCGGGCGACGACGTAGAGATGCCGCCGCGCCTTCGCGGCCGCCGCCACCTTGGCGGCCATGTCGTCGGCGTCCGCGAGCTTCTTGTCGTTCAGGTGCCCGCACTTCTTGGGCAGGATCTGGTCCTCGATGTGGACCGCGCCGGCGCCCGCCTCCTCGAACGCCCGCACCATGTGCATCACGTTCAGCGCCTCGCCATATCCGGTGTCGCCGTCCACCAGCAGCGGCAGGGCGGCGGCGCGCGCGATCTGGCGGATGAAGAAGCACACTTCGTCCACGGTGATGACGCCCACGTCCGGCAGGCCCATGGAGGCCGTCATCGCCGCCCCCGACAGGTACAGCGCCTCAAAGCCCGCAGCCTTCGCTTGCAGGCCCGCGAGCCCGTTGTGCGCGCCCGGCAGCCGCAGGATTCCCGGCTGCGCCAGAAGCGCGCGAAACCGCAGCCCGGCGGGCTGATCGGGCGCATGCGCCCCGACAAGATATGGCATGAGCATCTCCCGCTGATCGCCCCTTGTACCAGCCTTGCGCGGCGCCGCGCCACATGCGCGCGCCAGCGCCATTGACTTATGGCCCTGAGGTTTCTTCAATGCGCGCACGCACAGGGGAAACGCCATGACCGTGACAGCCGCGGACTTCGACAAGGCCGCCAGCATGCAGGAGCTATATGGGCTGCTGGAGGCGAGCGGCATCCAGAACGGCTGGAACAAGCCCGAGCCCTCCCTGTGGCCCCTGCCCAGCACGCCCTTCCGGCCCATCCACTTCTCCTACGGCCCCGGCAAGGCTGCGCTGGACGCGGCCGGGCGCTTCGTCAACACGGAGCTGGCGGAACGGCGCAACCTCATCCTGCCGAACCCCGTGCCGGGCAACAATTACGCCACGGTGCCCACGCTGGTCGCCGCCTACCAGATGGTGAAAGCCGGCGAGGTCGCGCGCTCCCATCGGCACACCGCCAACGCGCTGCGCCTCGTGCTCGACACCAAGCCGGACGCCTACACGATCGTGGACGGCCAGAAGATCCCCATGGAGCCCGGCGACGTGCTGCTGACGCCCAACTGGTCGTGGCACGGCCACGCCAACGAGGGCGCGGGCGACGCCTACTGGATGGACTTTCTCGACGTGCCGACCGTTCACCTGCTCGGCCCCATGTTCTTCGAGCACCATCCCGACGAGATCGAACACGCGGACGTGGTCGCGCCCGATTCGCCCGCCCGGTTCGCCTGGCGCGCCACGCAGGAACGGCTGGCCGCCGCGCATGACGTGAGCCCCGGCCGCCGCGAGATCGAGCTTGGCGAGCCCGCGCTCGCCACCATCGCGCTGCACGTCACGCGCCTCGAGGCGGGCGCCAGCTTCACGCAAAGCCCCGACACCTCCAGCGCCATTTGGGCGGTGATGCAGGGCGAGGGCGAGGCGCAGATCGGCGAGGCGCGTTTCAAGTGGTCGCGCGGCGACGCCATGGCGGCTCCGCTGGGCTGCGGACAAACCTGGCGCGCGAGCCAGGAGAGCTATCTCCTGCGCGTCAGCGACAGGCCGCTGCTTGAGAAACTCAACTGGCTGCGCGCCATTCCGGCGCGTTGACGCCTGCGCGTTGACACCCGCGCGCGGCCCCGCCAGTGTCCGGCGACGCATATCAAACAATCAGGGAGGAGCCCGCCGATGGCGGATCTCGACAAGGTCATTCACGAACTCGTGGCCGCCAACCGCATTCTGGCGAACGAAGGCGTCGTCGACGCCTACGGGCACGTCAGCATGCGCCATCCGCATGATCCCAGCCTCTTCCTGCTCTCCTGCTCGCGCAGCCCGGAACTCGTGGTGCCCGAAGACATCATGACGTTCCGCTTCGACGGCACGACCGCCGACGGGCGCAAGGACAATCCCTATCTCGAGCGCTTCATCCACTGCGGCGCCTATGAGGCGAACCCGGACGTGATGGCCGTGGTGCACAGCCACGCGCTGGCGGTGCTTCCCTTCAGCATCAGCTCCGTGCCGCTGGTTCCGGTGATCCACACGGGCACGCACGCGGGCGAGCACATTCCCGTGTGGGACAGCCAGGACAAGTTCGGCGACACCAGCATGCTGGTGCAGAACGTCGAGCAGGGCCGCGACCTCGCGCTGACGCTCGGCAAGAACCGCGTCGCGCTGATGCGCGGCCACGGGTTCACCGCCGTCGGCCGGTCGCTGGGCGAAGTGCTGAAGATCTCCATCTACCTGCCGCAAAACGCGCAGGTCTACATGGACGCGCTGCGCCTCGGCGGCACGATCAAGTGCGTCACCCCGGGCGAAATGGCGATCCGCGACGAAGGCGGCCCGGGCGGCCGGGAGCTGGGCCGCGCGCTCGACTATTGGGCGCACCGCGCGGGCTGCAGCCATTACCTGCACTACGGCAAGAAGTAGAGACCAGACCAACGATAAAAATCAGCGGAGGACGGCATGGGCGAGGCGAGCATGGTTCACATGGTTTCTGCGCTCATGGCCGGCCTCGCGCTGCTGGCGCCGGGCGGCGCGCACGCCGACCCCGTGGCGGACTTCTACAAGGGCAGGACCGTCAACATGCTGGTCGGCGTCAGCGCGGGCGGCGAATACGACACCCACGCGCGGCTCGTGGCGCGCCATATCGGCCGGCACATTCCCGGCAATCCCACGCTGGTGCCGCAGAACATGACCGGGGCGGGCGGCATCATCATGGCCAATTACCTCTACGGCGTGGCGCCCAAGGACGGGACGTTCATGGGCGTGATCCAAAACGGCCACCCAACCATCCAGGCGGTTGGGTTGCAGAACGTGCAGTTCGACGCGGCGCGCTTCAACTGGATCGGGGCGATCACCCCCACGGTCGAAACCATGGCGCTGTGGAAGACGGCGGGCGTGCGCAGCGTCGAGGAAGCGCGCGCCAAGGGCGAGATCGTCGTGGGCTCTGTGGGCGTGAGCAACATCACCTACACGTTCCCGCAGATGCTGAACGAGTTCGCCGGGACGAAATTCAAGATCATCTCCGGCTATCGGGGCGGCAGCGAGATCAACCTCGCCATGGAGCGCGGCGAGGTGCTGGGCCGCAACAACACGTGGTCGAGCTGGAAGACAACCAAGCCCGAATGGCTGGCGCACAAGGACATCGCGCTCATCTCCTACGCGGGCCCCAAGCCCCGCGACCTGGACGGCGTCAGCTCGCTGGAAGACCTTGCGCGCAGCGACGACGACCGCAAGGTCATCCGCCTCATCACCGCCGGCACGCGGCTCGGGCGCCCCATCGCGGCGACGCCCGACGTCCCGCGCGACCGCGTCACTGCCCTGCGGGCCGCCTTCCAGGCGACCATGAAGGACCCCGAGTTCATAAAGGAAGCGCAAGGCGCCCGCATTGACGTGGACCCGATCAGCGGCGAAGACCTCGCCAGGGTGGTCGAAGACGTCCTTGCCACGCCGGCGCATCTGCGCGAGCGCGCCAAACCCTTCCTGCAATAACAGCCCCCTCCCAGGAGTACGTCAGTCCCATGGCCAGACCGGAACTCAGCTTCGCATGCGGCCTCTACGACCGCATGCTGCCCCTCTACACAGGCGAGGTGCGGCCGCAGGGCGTCGATCTCAACTTCATTCCCATCGACGCGCCGCGCGAAATCTTCGACCGCCTCGGCGCCCGGCAGGAGTTCGACGTCGCCGAAATGTCGTGCTCGGAGTTCGTCGCCCGCACGGCGGCCGGCAAGTGCGATTACGTGGCGCTGCCGATCTTCCCGTCGCGCATCTTCCGCCACGGGCTTGTGACCGTGAACACGCGCTCCGGCGTCAGGACGCCCAAGGACCTCGAGGGCAAGCGCGTCGGCGTGCCGCTCTACACGATGACCGCCGCCATCTACATCAAGGGTTTCCTGCAGCACGACTACGGCGTGGACCTGTCGAAGCTGAACTGGGTGCAGGGCGCCATCAACCTCGTCGGCAACCACGGCGCGCCCTCTATCCTGCCGCTGGTCAAGCACGTGCCCATCGAGGTGAACACGAGCGGCAAGACGCTGGGCGAAATGCTGACCGACGGCGACATCGACGCCGTGATGGGCACCAGCCTGCCCGCCTCGCTGCGCAAGGTGGAGCATGTGAAGCGGCTGTTCCCGGACTTTCACGCGGTGGAGCGCGACTACTTCCAGCGCACGCAGATCTTCCCCGTGATGCACCTGATCGCCCTGCGCCGCAGCATCCACGAGAAATATCCCT
>JAQGJX010000177.1 GCA_028290405.1 Hyphomicrobiales bacterium | reverse complement strand
TTCTGGGGGGCTGACCTGCCGCCGTTGGCGGGCGCCATCGTGGAAGCCGGGCTGGCGCGGGTCGATCCCTCGAGCGAGGACCGGCCCTGCCTCGACGACCTCTATCGCGCCGAGGAGCGGGCCCGCCGCGCAGGGCGGGGGCTGTGGGCCGCGCCCGTTCACGCAGTGTTGAAGGGCGAGGCGCTGCGGGCGGAGCCTGGCCCGGCGCTGGCGGCGCGCAGCGGCGAATGGGCCCTTGTCGAAGGGGTCGTGTCCGGCGTCGGCGGCGGCCGCGTGCGCACCTTCCTGAACCTCACGCCGGACCGGCGCGGCGCCGCCATCGTCCTCTCCCGGGACGCCGCCCGGGCGTTTGCGCGCGCCGGCCTCCCTCCCGCGTCGCTTGTGGGGCGGCGGGTGCGGGCCCGCGGGCTTCTGGACACGCGGCTGGGGCTGCGGCTCGAGGTCGCCTCGCCGGCCGCGCTGGAGACGCTTTCGGGCGAAGGCGGCCGCTAAGCCTTGGCTGTGGAATCATCTTTTGTTTACGCTTCCTGCACCGGCGTACTAGAGACTGTCGCGGCGCGCGTGGCGGCCGTGCGCGGGAACGGTCCAGCCTGTCACAGGTTGAACGCAATTGCATGATGAGCGTAGCGCGCGGTCGCGCAGCGACATGACAGAGGATGCAGGGCAGGCATGAGGCGCATGGCGGGGCGCGGTTTCTTGGCGGCGGCGCTGTGTTTCATGCTCGCCGGGTGCGCCAGCTTCATGCCCGACGTGCAGCCGGCGGCACGGGGCGCGCCGCCGGGCGCGCCGGTCACGACGGGCGGCGAGACGCCCGCGTCCGCAGAGCACAAGCGCCTTGTGGGCATGTTCGGCGGGGAATACCGCGCGCCGGCCGCCGAAACGCACCTGAACGGCATTCTGGCCCGGCTCGCCCAGGCGGACGACACGCCCGGCCGCGCGTATCGGGTCACCATCCTCAACACCCCGGCGGTCAACGCGTTCGCGTTGCCCTCCGGCAATCTTTACGTGACCCGGGGGCTGCTGGCGCTGGCCAACGATTCGTCCGAAGTCGCCGCCGTGATGGCCCATGAGATCGCCCACGTCACCGCCCGTCACGCCTCCCAGCGCGAGGAGGCGGCGCTGACCGCGGACCTGCGCCGCCGCGCCGCCAGCGCGGTGCAGAGCCGCGAGCGGGGCGAAGAGGTGCAGGCCATCGAAAAGCTGTCGCTGGCGAGCTTTTCGCGCCGGCAGGAACTGGAGGCGGACCAGATCGGCGTCAGCACCATCGCGCGCGCGGGGCTCGATCCTTACGGCGCCGCGCGGTTCCTCGAAGCGCTCGGCAAGTCCACCGCCATGCGGGCGTCCCTGCTGGGCGGCAAGGGCGGCGAGGATCCGGACATCATGTCCACCCATCCCTCCACGCCCGAGCGCATCAACCGCGCCATCGCGGCCGCGCGCCAGATCGGGGCGCCCGGCGTAGGGGCGGCGGGGCGCGATGAATATCTGAACGCCGTCAACGGCATCGACTTCGGCGACGATCCCGCCGAGGGGCTGGTGCGCGGCCGGCGCTTCGTGCACGCCAAGCTGGGCTTCTCGTTCGTCGCGCCGGAAGGCTTCTCGCTGGAGAACTCGCAGCAGGCGGTGCTGGGCGTGGCGGCGGGCGGCGCCGAGGCGCTGCGCCTCGACAGCGTGCAGGCCCCGGCGGAGACGCCGCTGGACACCTACATGCGCACCGGCTGGGTGGAAGGGCTGGAGCAGGACTCCGTCAAAGCGACGACCGTCAACGGCCTGCCGGCCGCGCTCGCCACTGCGGCGGGGCCGGAATGGAAGTTCCGCGTCGCCGCCATCCGGCTGGGGCCCGAGGTCTACAGGGTGATCTTCGCCAGCCGCTCGCTCACCGCCGAGACGGACAAGCGCTATCTTGCGGCGATCAACACGTTCCGCCGCATCCCCCCCGCGGAAGCCTCGAGCCTGCGCCCCTTGCGGCTGGCGGTCGTGGCGGCGGCGCCCGGGGACACCACGCAATCTCTTTCGGAGAAGATGGCGGTGGCGGATCGCGCGCAGGACGTGTTCATGCTCATCAACGGGCTGCGGCGGACGGGCCCGCTGGAGCCCGGCCGCCGCTACAAGATCGTGCGCGAATAGCGCTAGGCGAGCTTTTCCTTCAGGAACGCGATGGTGCGGCCCCACGCCAGCTTCGCGGCCGCCTCGTTGTACCGCTCGCCGCCCACGTCGTTGTTGAAGGCGTGGTTCACGCCATCGTACATGAACGACTGGTAGGGGACGCCCGCCTGCTTCAACGCGGCCTCATAGGCGGGCGCGCCCGCGTTGATGCGGGTGTCCAGCCCGGCGAAGTGCAGCATCATGGCGGCGCGGATCTTCGGCACGTCCTCGGTCTTCGGCGCGCCGCCGTAATACGCGACCCCGGCGTCGAGATTGGGCGAGGCGACCGCCAGCGCATTGACCATGCCGCCGCCCCAGCAGAATCCCACCGCGCCGACCTTTCGCGCCGGGGAGCCGGCCTTCAGCCCGGAGACCATTTCGACAAGGCTCGCGAGGGTGCGGGGCATGTCGATCTTGGCGAACATGTCGCGCGCGGCGTCGGCGTCGGACGGCGTGCCGCCCTGGTGGGTGAGCAGGTCCGGCGCGATGGCCAGGAAGCCTTCCAGGGCGATGCGGCGCGCTACGTCCTCGATGTGAGGGTTGAGGCCGCGGTTTTCATGGATGACGAGCACGACCCCGCGCGCGTTCGCAGCCCCGTCCTTGGGGGCGGCCTCGTAGGTCTTCACGCCTGAGCGTTCGCCCCGCTCCACGGCGAGACGCGGGTCCGCCTCCGCGACGACGGCCGCGCGAGCGTAGCTTGGGGTGAGCGCCATCAGCGCAAGCTGCGCGGCGCCCGTGGAACCCGCCAGCGCGACGAGGCGTTCCATGAACACGCGGCGGTCGAGGGGTCGGTGTGTGTACTCGTCGTAGAGTTCGATAATGCGCTGGTCCAACACGGTCGGCTCCTTCTTCCATCACGAAGCGTGATCGCGGTTGGCATGATCCGCCATCCTTTTACGTGCGTAAACGATTTTGAGATTGCAGGAGGTCGCGATGGCGCAAGCGGCGGGGGTTTCCCGGCAGTTCGTGAAGGCGGCGATGGCGGCGCCCTTCCTCGACCGGGTCGAGGAGCGCAGCCTGGCGGTGCGCTGGCGCAAGGCCGAAGACGAGGGCGCGCTGCACCAGCTCGCCCACGCCCACATGCGGCTTGTGATCGCGGTGGCGATGCGTTTCCGCCATTACGGCCTGCCTGTCGCCGACCTCGTGCAGGAGGGGCATGTGGGGCTGCTTGAAGCGGCCGCCCGATTCGAGCCCGAGCGCGAAGTGCGCTTCTCCACCTACGCGACATGGTGGATTCGCGCCTCCATCCAGGATTACGTGCTGCGCAATTGGTCGATCGTGCGCGGCGGCACCAGTTCCGCCCAGAAAGCCCTGTTCTTTAACCTGCGGCGCCTGCGCGCGCGCCTCGCCCAGAAAGGTGGACCCGACGGCCGCACCGCCCATCAGCAGATCGCCCTGGCGCTGGGCGTCTCGCTCGCGGACGTGGAAGGCATGAACGCGCGGCTCTCGGGGCCGGACGTGTCCCTGAACGCTCCCGTGGGGGAAGACGACAGCGCGTCCGCCGAGCGCGGCGATTTCCTGGTGGACGAGCGGCCGCTGGCGGATGAGATAGTCGGCGCGCGGATCGACGGCGAGCGGCGGCTGCAATGGCTGAACGAGGCGCTTTCGACGCTTAACGAGCGCGAGCTGCGCATCCTGCGCGCGCGTCAGCTGCAGGAAGACGCCAAGACGCTCGAAACCCTCGGCGTGGAGCTTGGCATCTCGAAGGAGCGCGTGCGGCAGATCGAATCGCGCGCCCTCGACAAACTCAAGCGCAACATGCTGATGCGCCATTCCGCCGAGACGGGCGCTCTGGCGGCCCAATAAAAGCCTCACGCGCGCATGAAAAAGCCCGGCCAGAGCGGCCGGGCTTTTGTGTTTGGCAGGGGGGCTCGCTCAGGCGGCGGCTTCGATCTCGCCGTCCGCAGCCTCGGCTTCCGCATCGGCTTCCGCCAGGGCTTCGGCGCGGGTGCCGCGCTTGGGGCCGCGTTCAAGGTGCTGCTCAACCAGCTTCAGCGATTCCGTATCGGTCAGCTTCTGGACGGCGGCGAGTTCGCGCGCCATCCGGTCGAGGGCGGCCTCGTAGAGCTGCCGCTCGGAGTAGGACTGCTCAGGCTGGGCTTCGGAGCGATAGAGGTCGCGGACCACTTCGGCGATCGCGATGAGATCGCCGGAGTTGATCTTGGCCTCGTACTCCTGCGCGCGGCGCGACCACATGGTGCGCTTGACGCGCGCGCGGCCCGTAAGCGTCTCCAGCGACTTGGCGACCACGTCGGGTTCCGAGAGCTTGCGGATGGCGCCCGCGAGCACCTTCGGCAGCGGCACCTTCAGGGTCATCTTGTCCTTCGCGAAGCTGATCACGAACAGCTCCAGCTTGAAGCCCGCGACTTCCTGCTCCTCGATGGCGAGGATCTGGCCGACGCCGTGAGCCGGATAGACGATGAACTCCTGGGCCTTGAAGCCGGTGCGGTGCACGCCGGGCTTCGGCTTGGCGGCCTCGGGGCCGGCGGCCGGCGCCTTGGCGGCGGGGGCGGGAACAGACGCGGCCGCAGGCGCGGGCTTGGCGGCCTCGGCGCGCACAGGCTCGGAGGGCTGCTTGACGGCCGCCGGGGCCTCGGCGGGAACCGGCTTCGCGGGGGCCTTCATCTCCGCCTTCGGGGCGGCGGGAGCGTCGGCCTTCACGGCCTCCGCCTTCGGCTTTTTGGCGTCTGCCTTGGCGGCCACAGGCTTGGCCGGGGAAGAGGGGGCGATGGGTGCGGGAGCGGCTTCGGCCGCTACGTTCTTCTTCTCGTTGATGGTCACGGAAGCTGACATGCCTGCTTTGGTTCGTGTTGCGGGGGCGACGGCGGCCTTGGGGGCCGCGCCGGTCTTGTCCGTCGGGAGCGTCCTGGCCGTCTGAGGCGCAGCGGATTTCTCGGTCTTTTGAGCCACTTTCGGGGTTTCGGTGGACTTTACAATGTGGGCCGGCGCTGACTTTGCCATGGATCCCTTTGCTAAAGTTGCAACCCCGGCCGATTTCGGCTGCCGGGCGGAAGTTTTTTCGACGCCGCCCGCCACGTCCCGGGCCGCGCCTTTCGAAGCGGCCTTGGCCGGCGGAGCCTTCGCGGCTGAGGCTTTCGGAGCCGCTGGCTTGGCGACCGCAACCTTCGCGGACGTCCTGGCGGTCGTGGCGCCAGCCGATTTCGTCGTCGCGGCCTTGGCCGTCGCAGGCTTGGCGGCCGACGGCTTACCTGCGGGCGCCTTCGC
Source organism: Hyphomicrobiales bacterium (assembly GCA_028290405.1). Lineage (GTDB taxonomy): Bacteria > Pseudomonadota > Alphaproteobacteria > Rhizobiales > Beijerinckiaceae > Terripilifer. The sequence continues at coordinate 13,531 of JAQGJX010000177.1, read as the reverse complement.
CGCAGGGGCCCGCGGGGCGGGCGCCGCGGCCTTGGCTCCGGCGGAAGGCTTGGCGGAGGACGCCTTGGCGGCGGAAGCGATCGTCTTGGCCGCCGTGGCGGTCTTGCTGGCCGAAGAGGTCTTGCTGGCGGCGGAGGGCTTGCTGGCCGAAGAAGTCTTGGCGGCGTCTCGCGCGGAGGCTTTGGCGGCGTCCCTGGCCTTGGAGGGGGCGCTCGCAGGCGCCGAAGCCTTGGTCCGCCGGGCCGAATCCGTGCCTTTCGCAGGCGTTGCGGCGCTGCGCACGGCGGAGGTTTTGGCGCTCCCGGAGGATTTGGCTGCGGTCCCCGGGGATCGAGCGTTCTTCTTCGGCGATGACATAACTCGGCACTCCTTTTTGCCCCGCTGTGGAGACGGGGCGAGCCGCGAGCGCGCGAGCGCTCGACGCAGGGACGAACCGGAGTTCCTCCCTCAACCGCATGTGATGCCGGGGTCCCTGCACGTCGAGGGCGAAACTCGCAATAGGGGCCCGCAGAGGCAAAAAAACAGCTCCGGGCGACCGGAGCGACCGCGGGACGATTTTGGAGTGGACGAACGGCGTTAGCGACTGTTAAGAAATCGTATAGCACAAAGTGCGACTAGAATCAAAGCATTCCCCCGCCAGCGCAAGGGATCGCCGCCCCGAAGGTTAACGCCTCGGCCCGCCGGCTCGCGCAATGCCAGCCTTTGCGTCCACCACACAGGTCGGAAAGCTTGACGGCGCAGCGGCCGTTCGCCCGCTTTCGCCGCAGTTTCCTCGTGCGCGGACCGCCTCTATAAAGTTTCCGGGGGCGCTCCCGGCGCGCGCCGGCGGCTGGGGAGCCAGCCAGCGGCTTGGGCGCTTGCCGGCGGCTTGGGCGCTTGCCGCTACGCCATGTACTGGCCGCCGTTGGCCGAAAGGGTGGAGCCGGTGATGAAGCCCGAATCATCCCCCACGAGGAACAGCACGCACCGCGCGATTTCCTCAGGCTCGCCGAGGCGCCCGACGGGAATATGCGGAATGATCCGCTTTTCCAGCACCTCGGCGGGGATCGCGCGCACCATTTCCGTGCCGATGTAGCCGGGCGCGATGGCGTTCACCGTGATGCCCTTGTTGGCGTTTTCCTGCGCCAGAGCCTTCACGAAGCCGATCTCGCCAGCCTTCGCCGCCGAATAGTTCGCCTGGCCCGCCTGGCCCTTCTGGCCGTTGATGGAGTAAAAGCAGACGATGCGGACGAAATTGCGCGCCCGCATGCCCTCGATGACGGGGCGGCACATGTTGAAGAGCGAATTCAGGTTGGTGTCGATCACCGCGCGCCACTGGTCGGGCGCCATCTTGTGGAAGAAGCCGTCCCGGGTGATGCCGGCGTTGTTCACGACCACGTCGATGGGGCCCAGGGCCTGCTCCACGCTGGCGAGGCCCGCCGCGCAGGCTTCGTAGCTCGAGACGTCCCACTTGAACACCGGGATGCCCGTCTGCGCCTTGAAGGCTTCGGCGGCCTCGTCGTTGCCCGCGTAGTTGGCCGCCACCAGATAGCCGGCGGCCTTCAGCGCCTTGGAGATGGCCGCGCCAATTCCGCGCGTGCCACCGGTCACGACTGCTACTCTCGCCATGCTTCCCTCCCCTGGGCGCTCTTTTCGCCTGACTGAAGCCCCGATGCCGGGGCCCCGTCATGTCTAGCAAAGTCCGTTCCGGCCGGCTGTTGGTCTTTGGCAGTCCAACTTTCGGCTGACGCGGGCTTTTTGTCCCGCATCAGCCAAGCTGGCGACGCGCCGCCGGCGCGGAATTCTCAAGACCGCTGCGCGATAACGCGGCGCCTTCCCGAGAAGGTTCCTACCGCTCGACGCACATCGCTATGCCCATGCCGCCGCCGATGCAGAGAGTCGCGAGGCCCTTCTTCGCGCCGCGGCGCTGCATCTCAAAGAGCAGGGTGGTGAAGACACGGGCCCCCGAGGCGCCGATGGGGTGGCCGAGCGCGATCGCGCCACCGTTGACGTTCACGATGGAGGGATCCCAGCCCATGTCCTTGTTGACCGCGAGCGCTTGCGCGGCGAACGCCTCGTTGGCCTCGATCAGGTCAAGGTCCTTGACGGTCCAGCCGGCCTTCTCGAGCGCCTTGCGGGACGCCGGGATGGGCCCGGAGCCCATGACGGCCGGGTCGACGCCGGCGGTCGCCCAGGAGACGATCCGCGCCATGGGGACGAGGCCGCGGCGGCTGGCTTCCTGCGCGCTCATCAACACCACGGCGGCGGCGCCGTCGTTGATGCCCGAGGCGTTGCCGGCCGTGACGGTGCCTTCCTTGTTGAAGGCGGGCTTCAGCTTGGTCATGCCGTCGAGGGTCGCGCCGAGGCGAATGTACTCGTCCTGGTCCACCACGACGTCGCCTTTGCGCGACTGCACCGTGAAGGGAACGATCTCGTCCTTGAAGCGCCCGGCCTTCTGGGCGGCTTCCGCCTTGTTCTGCGACCCGAGGGCGAACTTGTCCTGCTCGTCGCGGGTGATCTGCCAGCGCGAGGCCACGTTCTCGGCCGTGACGCCCATGTGGTAACCTTGGAAGGCGTCCATCAGGCCGTCGCGCAGCATGGTGTCGACCATCTTCAGATCGCCCATCTTCTGGCCCGAGCGCAGGTAGGCCGTGTGCTGGGACTGGGACATGGATTCCTGTCCGCCGGCGACGATCACGTTCGCGTCGCCGTTGACGATCTGCTGCATGCCCAGCGCCACGGCGCGCAGGCCCGAGCCGCAGAGCTGGTTCAGGTTCCAGGCGGTCTTCTCCTGCGGCACGCCGGCCTTCATGGCTGCCTGACGGGCGGGGTTCTGGCCCTGGCCGGCGGTGAGGATCTGGCCGAGGATCACCTCGTCCACGTCGGCTGCGTCCACCTTGGCGCGCTCGAGGGCCGCCTTGACGGCGACGGCGCCCAGTTCATGGGCGGGCGTGTTGGCGAAGGCGCCGTTGAACGAACCGACGGCGGTGCGGGCGGCTCCCACAATCACGATATCGCTGGCCATGCTCGAACTCCTGTTTGGCGCGCCTGAATATGGGCGTTGGGCCGTCCACGTCGCGTGGGCCGGCGGGCGTGTGGCAGTTGAAGCATCGCGCGCGCCGGGCGGTCAAGCGGTTCCGGCGCCCGCAAGTTGGGCAATTGGTCTGCCGTCCTTCGTCCAATGCATTGCCCGCAGTGCACAAAATTATTTCGTCCCGGGGCAAAAGCGCCTATCGTCGGCCCCTGAAGGCGCGGGGGCGTCGGTTGTGGCAGGGTATGGTCGACAATGGCCAGCGAAAAAGCGCCGATAACGATCAAGAAGTACGCGAACCGCCGCTTGTACAACACCGGCTCCAGCGCCTACGTGACGCTTGAGGACCTCGGCCGAATGGTGAAGGAGGGCGACGATTTCGTCGTCATCGACGCCAAGAGCGGGGAGGACATCACCCGTTCGGTCCTGACGCAGATCATCTTCGAGCAGGAGGCCAAGGACGGCCAGAGCCTGCTGCCCATCTCCTTCCTGCGCCAGTTGATCCGCTTCTATGGCGACAGCATGCAGATGCTGGTTCCCAGCTTCCTCGACATGTCCCTGAGCCGCTTTGCGGGCGAACAGGCCAAGATGCGAGAGCAGATGGGCTCCGCGTTCGGCGGTCCCGTAAACCCCATGCTGGGCGCCATCGAGGAGCAGACGCGCAAGAACATCGCCATGTTCACCCAGGCGGTCAGCGTCTTCAATCCCTTCATGACCGGCCTTCCGGGCGCGGAAGGCGGCGCGGCGCAGGACCCCGCCGCGCCGCCCAAGCCCGCCTCGCAGTCCAAGGCGGCGACGGACCTCGACCTGCTGAAGCAGGAGATCGCCGACATGCAGCGCAAGCTGGAAGGGCTGGCCAAAAGCTCCTGAGGGTCGCTCCGGCCTGCGGGCCGCGCGCTTAGGCGGCGCTGCGCCGGACCCGCGCCGCCCCGGCGGGCGTCCAGATTTCCGCGCTCCCGAAGTGCCGGCCCTGAAGGTAGTCCACGCCCCATGAGGCGAGGAGGCGCGCGCTTTCGGCGCATTCCACCCATTCGGCCACGGTGCGCATGCCCAGATGCTGCGCCAGCCCCTGCAGGGTGCGCACGAACATCTGGTCGTCCGGGGACTGCAGCATGTTCTTCACGAACACCCCGTCGATCTTCAGCACGTCCACGTCCAGCGCGCGCAGATTGCGGAACGACGTGTGCCCGGCGCCGAAATCGTCGATCGCGATCCGGCAGCCCAGCGTGTGCAGCCGCGCGATGTCGCGGCCCGTGCGGGCGAGGTCGTGCAGCGCGATGGTCTCGGTGATTTCGAAGGTGAGACGTTCGGCGCACCGCATGCGGCCCTCCAGCGCGGCTTCGACGCGCTCCAGCCAGCGGGGATCGTGCAGCGTGGCGCCCGAGACGTTGACGGCGATGCGGCGGGCGGGCTCGGCTTCCAGCACGCGCAGGGTCAGCTCAAGCATGTGCGCGTCGAGCGCCGCCACAAGCCCCGTCTCCTCGATGGCGGGCAGGAATTCGCCCGGGCCCAGCGTTTCGCCGCTCCGCCCCTTGATGCGCGCCAGCGCTTCGCAGCTCGCGGGCTCTCCGGTCGCGGCGCTCACGATCGGCTGAAGGGCGATCTGCACGCGGTTCTCGTGCAGCGCCTCGGCGACCTGGTCGCTGATGCGCCGGACGGCCCCGTTGACCAGCGGGAGGGGGCGGAACTCGCGCACGACGCAAGGCGACCGCCTCGATTCCGCGCGCGCCTGCGCGAGCGCCTCAAGGGCGGTTTCAAACAGCGCGTCGAGGTCTGCGCCGGTCGCGCACACGCAGGCGCCGGCTTGCGTGCGCAGCGGAACGGGGCCCGCCGACGTGTCGATGGGCGCGCTCATGACCGCGTCGGCGAAGCGCGCGATGGCGACGCGCGCCTGCTCGGCGCTGCAGCCCTCCAGCAGAAGGCCGAGAGCGTCTTCGCCAAAGCGCGTCAAAACGTCGGGGTCGCGCATGTGGCTGCGCACCCGGGCCGCCATGCCGGCCATGATTTCGTCCGCCGCCTCGCGGGCGCGGGCCGCGTCCGCCTCAACCACGAGCGCCGGCGCGATGAGCACGCACGCGAAGGAACCGGAGCCGTTGCGGGCCTCGTGCATCAGCAGGCCCGCGCGATCCTCGAACTCTGCGCGGGACAGAACCCGCGCCTCGCTCGCGTGCGAAGCGAAGTCGGAGGCGCCCCGTTTGGAGGCCTCCGTCAGGGAGATGCGCACGGACCCATGGGCGCGGGCCGGGCGCCCGTCAGCGCCGGGAAACCAGCGGCCGTGATCGTCGATCCAGACGTCCGAGGGTATGGTGCTTCTCGCGTCGAGCGGATAGCGGATGTGGTAGCGGCCGCTGGCGGCCTCGCGCGCTCGCCCGCTGAGCCATGGAGGGGCGCGTTCGGGACCCAGTTGCGCCAGCCACGCCGCGCCGGTGGACGCCAGCGCCCCGGGGGAGACGCCCAGCGCGCCTTCGGCCCCGGCCCCCCACACAAGGGCGTCCGAATAGCAGTCCCACTCGTAGACCGCCTCGCCGATCGAGCTGAGGATGCGCCGCTGGTCGAGGTTGCGGCGGCCCGCGTCGCTGGCCCGGGCGGGCGCGAGCGGAAGCGCGGAAGGAGTATCGGCGCCGTCGACGACGGCGCCATCGCCCAATGAATTTGTCACAATCGTCTCCAGCGCAATGGAGACATTATCGAAGCCGCCGGCTTAACAAACGGTGTAGTCCAAGCTGAGGCTTGTCGCGGCCAGGCTTGTTTTCCGCGCCGCGTCCGTCGGCTCGCGCGTTTACGACGTGGCTTTACGGGGCTCCGGGCGCCAGTTCGGCGGGGCAAGCTCGAAGCCCGCGAACTCGAAGCCGGGCGCGACGGTGCATCCCACGAGAGTCCATTCGCCAAGGCTCGTGGCGGTCTGCCAATGGCCGGCGGGCACGACGATCTGCGGCCGCTGGCCGGCGGCGAGGTCGGGGCCCAGATAGCTGGCGCTGGCGTCGTGCCCGTTGGGCGACATGGTGAGCACGAGGGGCGCGCCCGCGTAGAAATGCCAGACCTCCGCGGCGTCCACCCGATGCCAGGCGGACACGTCGCCCACGTCCAGCAGGAAATAGATGAGGGTCGACAGGGCGCGCCCGTTTGCGTCCGTGCGCGGGTCGCGCCACGTCTCGCGGTAATAGCCGCCTTCGGGGTGCGGCTTGAGATCGAGCTGGCGCACGATCTGGGCCGCGCTCATCGCGGCGCGCCTATCCACGGTTCTTGCGCTCGCGCAGTTCCGCGAACACGTCCGCCGAACTGGCGTTCTCCATGCCCAGCGTCCTGCGCACGCCGGGGTCGTCCACCCGCAGGAACGGATTGGTGGCCCGCTCCAGGTCCATGTTGGTGGGCACGGTCGCAAGTCCCTTCGCCCGCAGGGCGGCGACCTCGTCCATGCGCGCGTCCAGCGCCGCGTTGTCGGGATCGACCTTCTGGGCGAAGCGGCCGTTCGACATCGTGTACTCGTGGCCGCAATAGACCTGCGTGTCGCCCGGCAGGCCCGCCAGCTTCATCACCGATTGATAGAGCACCTGGCCGGGCGCCTCGAAGGCGCGGCCGCAGCCCATGGCGAACAGGGTGTCGCCGGCGAACAGGGCCTTCTCGTCGGGCATGTGGTAGACGATATGGCCGGACGTGTGGCCCGGCGTGGCGATCACCAGCGCCCGCATGGCGCCGACGCGCACTTCGTCGCCCTCGTTCACGTAGAGGTCGGCGCCGGGAATGCGCGCGCGATCGGCCGCAGGCGCCACGACCTGCACGGCCGGGTAGTTCGCCCGCAGTTCGGCGACGCCGCCGATATGGTCGTTGTGGTGATGGGTGACCAGAACGTGCGTGAGCGTCCAGCCCTTCTCCTTGAGGGCGGCGAGGACCGGGCCCGCTTCTGGCGCGTCGATGGACGCCGTGGCGCCCGTCGAGGGATCATGGGCGAGCACGCCGTAATTGTCCTCAAGGCATGTGAACTGATGAAACTGCGCCGCCATGATGCACTCCAGATTTGGACCGGGACGCTAAACAAGCCAGCAACCCCGGTCAAACGTGGAACGCCCCGCGGGGGCTTCAAGCGCAGCGTTGGCCGCTTGCGCGGGACGCGGTAGGGTGCGGGCATGTCCATCGACGTGATCGATCTGCGCAGCTTCTACCACTCCCCGCTGGGCGAGGTGGCGCGCCGTTTCATCATGCGAATCGTGACGGACCGCTGGGCCGATTGCGCCGGGCTGTCCGTGCTGGGCGTCGGCTACGCCACCCCCTATCTCAACGCCCTGCGGCCCAACGCCGTGCGGGTGCTGGCCTTCATGCCCGCCGAGCAGGGCGTGGTGAACTGGCCCTCCAGCGGCCTCTCCGCCTCGGCGCTGGTCGACGTGACGGCGCTGCCCTTGCCGGACAGTTGCATCGACCGGGCCATCGTCGTTCATTCGCTGGAGCTGAGCGACAGCCCTGGCGAGTTGCTGGCCGAGATCTGGCGCGTGCTGACCCCCGGCGGGCGCATGATCCTCGTCACCCCGAACCGCAGCGGAGTCTGGGCGCGGGTGGACGCCACCCCGTTCGGGCAGGGACAGCCGTTCTCCCGCAGCCAGTTGCGCTCCCTGCTGCGCGAGACGCTGTTCTCGCCGGTTCACTGGACCGAGGCGCTCTATGTGCCGCCCTACCAGCGGCCATTCCTGCTGCGCTCCGCGCTGGCGTTCGAGACCATCGGGTCGCGTCTGGGGCTGCCGGGCGCGGGCGTGCATCTGGTGGAGGCCACCAAGCAATTGTTCCGGCCCGTGAACGTGCGCCGCACCGCGCGCCGCGCCTTGCCGCGGTTCGAGCCAGCCCTCGCCCAGCCGGGGCTGGGCGCCCTGAAGGCCGACTAACTGACGACGGCGCCGCGCCGGGGCGCGGGGCCCGGAGCCAGCGCCGCCGGATAGGGCAGGCCGAAGCTTCTGGCGAGCCACACGGCCCCCTGCGTCAGCCCCGCGCCGTCGATGCCGTGGGCGAGGCCGAGGGAGAGGTGCCACTGGCAGGAGCCGCCCGCCGCCGCAATGTGGGCGGCGCTGATGAACAGGGAGTCCGGCGGCACCACTTCGTCATGGCTGCCGTGGACGAGGAAGATCGGCGGAAGCGCGTCTGCGGAGCGGCCCGCGACGGCTTCCGGCAGATGCTCCGGGCCGATCAGCAGGCCCGAATAGGCCAGCACGCCGGCTGGCCGCGCGCGCCGCCGCAAACCCACGTGCAGCGCCATCATGGCGCCCTGGCTGAAGCCCACGAGAGCGAGGTTCGAGTCGTCCAGCCCGCGCGAGGCAAGTTCTGCGTCGATGAAGGCGTCGATGACGGGGCCGGCCGACAAGGCGCCGCTCCACCGCTCGTGCGGGTTGCGGTCGGTGAGGCGGAACCATTGCCGGCCGCTTGGCATGTGCTCGCAAGGTTCGTGGGCGTGGGGCGCCACGAAGGCGGCGTCCGGCAGCACGGCGCCCCATTCCCGGCCAAGGTCTATGAGGTCGTTCCCGTCCGCCCCGAAACCGTGCAGGATGACGACGAGTTGCCTGGCCTTGCCGGAGCGCGGCTCCAGGCTGGGTCCGGTCAAAATATGGGCCATGTCAGATTCCCTCTGGCGCAGGACGCCTGCCGGACGGCGCGGCGCGCCCGCTCAAAGACCGCAGCCCCGGGCCTGCGTCAAGCCGCCCCGCCGGGGTTCCTGGCGGCGCCGTAATACGCCCACAGAAGCCGCGCCGCGACGGCGCGATAGGGGCGCCAGCGCTCGCCGAGCTTGTCCAGCTTGCGCGCGTCCGGGCGCTCGCGCAGGCCCAGCGCCATGCGGGCGGCTTCCTGCAGGGCGAGGTCGCCTGTGGGCCACACGTCCGGGACGCCCAGGCAGAACAACAGGTAAATGTCCGCCGACCACGGGCCGATGCCCTTCACGCTGACCAGCGCGGCGCGCGCGTCGCCGGGCTCCATCGCCTCGAGGCCCGCCAGATCCAGCGCCCCGCCGCGCACCGCCTCGCACAGGGCGCGCAGGGTCCGCATCTTGGGTCCCGACAGCCCGCAGGCTTTCAGGTCCTCGTCGGGCGCCTCGCCGATCTCCCCGGGGTCGAACAGGGGAAAGCGCGCCTTCACCCTTGCGTAGATGGCCTGCGCGCTCGCGGTGGAGACCTGTTGGGAGACCACGATCCACGCCAGCCCGGCCAATCCCGCCTCGCGGCGGCGCAGGGGCGGGGGCCCGGCGGCCTCCAGCATGGCGGCGACCACGACGGGGTCGCGGGCCAGCAGGGCGTCGAGCGCGCGAGCGAGGTCCTCCTCGCTGCGGATCGCCCGCGGCGCATCCCCGATATCCGCCAGTCGCCGCGGGGGCCTTCCGGACATATATTGTCTCCAGACGTTTCAGCGCGCCGCGCCAACCCGATTTGAGCCATGATCGCACCAGACGAACGCCCTGTCCTGCGCTTTGCCCCCTCGCCCAATGGATATCTCCATCTTGGCCACGCGTATTCGGCCCTGTTCAACGCCCGTCTGGCGCGCGAACTGGGCGGGCGCCTGCTGCTGCGCATCGAGGACATCGATCCGCAGCGCTCGAAGCCCGAATTCGAAGCCGCCATCCTGGAGGACCTTGAATGGCTCGGGGTGGAATGGGACGGGCCGGTGCGCCGCCAGTCCGAACATTTCGCCGATTACGAGCTGGCGCTGGAGAGATTGTCGGCGGCTGGCATCGTCTATCCGTGCTTCTGCACCCGGGGCGAAATCGCCGCCGCCATCGAGGGGCGGACGAACTGGCCGCGCGATCCCGACGGCCAGCCGTTCTATCCGGGCACCTGCAAGGGGCTTTCCGACCAGGACCGGGAACGCCGCGTCGCCTCCGGGCGCCACGCCGCCATGCGCATCGACGTGATCGCCGCGCTCGGGCGCGGGCAGGACCGGCTGGGCTGGTGCGAATTCTACGAAGGCGCCGAGCCGCGCGACGTCAACGCGGAGCCGTCCATCTGGGGCGACGCCGTAATCGGCCGCAAGGACGTGCCCACAAGCTATCACCTCGCCGTGGTGGTGGACGACGCCCTGCAGGGGGTGACGGACGTGGCGCGCGGGATGGACCTGTTCAACGCCACCAGCCTGCACCGTCTGCTTCAGCACCTGCTGGACCTGCCGGCGCCGCGCTATCACCATCATCGTCTCCTGAACGACGACGGCGGCCGAAAGCTCGCCAAGAGCGCGTCCTCGCAAACCCTGCGGGACCTGCGCCAGCAGGGCGTGAGCGCGCAGGACGTGCGCCGGGAGCTGGGCTTCGCCTAGTTCTGGCGGGCCGCGAAGCGCTGGGCGTTGGGCGCGCGGGCGAGGAGGTCGTCGATGCGCTCACGTTCGCGCTTGAACTCGGCGACCTGACGGCCGGACAGTTCGCGCGTGCGCGCCAGCCGGATGCGCAGCGGGTCCACGAAATTTCCGTTCACGATCACTTCGTAGTGGAGGTGAGGGCCGGTCGAGAGGCCCGTGGACCCCAGGAAGCCCACCACCTGGCCCTGCCTCACGCGCACGCCTTCCGTGATGCCGCGCGCGAAGCCCGACATGTGGTTGTACGTGGTGATGTAGCCGTTGGCGTGCTGGACCTCGACCCGGTTCCCGTAGCCCGATTCCCGCGCGGCCTTGATGACCGTGCCGTTGCCGGACGCCACGATCGGCGTGCCGACCGGGGCCGCCCAGTCGACGCCCGTGTGCATGCGCGAGTAGCGCATGATGGGATGGAAGCGCATCCCGAAGCCCGAGCGCTGCTCACCGATCGCGATGGGCTTGCGGATGAGGAACTTGCGGGTCGAGCGCCCGCTGGGGTCGTAGAAATCCAGCACGCCGTCGTCGGGCGACTGGTAGCGGTAATACCGGAAGGTCTCGGAACGCGCCGTCACCGAGGCGTAGAGCAACTCCTGGCGCCCGTCGCCTTCCTCGCTCTCCTCATAGAAGACCTCGAAGGAATCGCCCCCCGACACGGATCGCTGGAAGTCCACGTCGTTGGCGAAGATGCGCACGAGATCGTCGATGATCGGCTTGGGGACGTCCTGCTTCAGGGCCGTCTCGTAGAAGCTGTTGTAGAGGCGGACGCCGCCGGACTCCTCGTCGTCCTCGTCCTCCTCGTCCGAAGGCTTGCGGCGGGGCGCGGGCGTGTTGGCGACGGCCTTGGCCACCTGGACGTATTCGCCGTTGTCCGCCATGGCCACGGTCGCCTCGATGGCGTCGTCGTTGTAAACCGACAGTCGGGCGATCTGCATCTTCTGGCCCGAGCCGTCCGGGTCGAACAGGAGCACCTTCAGCCGCTGCCCCTCGCCGACCCCCCGCCGCAGGCTCAGCGCCTCTATGATGCGGCGGCTCTGCTCGCGTCCGGCGCCCGCCTCCTTGAGGATGTCCTCCAGGGTCTCGTTGCGCCGCACCACCACGAGCCGCTCCTCGGAATCCTTTCGGCCTTGCGCCTCCGCTTTGGGGATGGGCGTCACGTTCTCAGGCACCATGCGGACCTGAATGGACGAGAAGTTGGTCGAAAACCGGGGGTCGCCGACGTTGGCGGTGGCGTACGAAAGTCCCCCGACGCCGCCCGCGCCGTCAAGGGCCGCCCGGCTGGTGCGCATCAGCAGCAATTGCGGCGGCAGGGGAATGGAGGAACGGGAGCTGCGCGCCGAGGCCCTGATGTGCTCGGTCACCTGCGCTTCGATTTCCGCCAGGCTGAGGCCGTAGCTTTCGTCGAACTGGTCCTCGGGGCCAAGGTCCCGGCTTGTGAAGCTGACGTCGGCGTCCTCGCGGGAGCGGTCGGGTTCGGGCTGCGCCTCGACCTGCGATGGGCCGCCGGCCAGCAGCTTCAGGGGATTGAAGGGCGGCACGTCGTCGGCGAAACCCGTCTGCGTCATCGCCAGCGTGGTGGCGACGCGGGTGAACGTGCGGTTGCGCACGATCTCGCGCTCGCCGGCCCGAACGGTCGTGGGGGTGCGGAACGTCTGGCGGGCGGCGACGAGGTCGACCGACTTCACCAGCCGGTCGCCCTTGCGCAAGATGGATTCACGCGCGGGGGAGTTGCGGTCCGTGGCGGCGATCTCGGGCGCTTCCGCCCGCATGGTGTTGGGATCGAGCGCCGCATAGACGGAAGCTGCGATCAGGGAGGCGCCGGTGAAACCGGTCAGGATGGTGCCGGCCAACCAGCGGACGGAGACCCGGCGCCGGTCGAGGTCCGAGTGACCGCCGCCGTCGCTTTCAATGGGGGGCTCCACGCCCAGCTCCACATAGGCGCCGCCGCGATCCATCCTGCGCTCGAACCCCGTGCGGGTCCGGTCCAAGTCGGTAAGATGCGATCCCGCCACCCGCACGTCCTGTTCAGTGGGCCTTGCTCCGCATGGAGAGCGGGGAGGCCAGCAAAGTTGGGCGCCGGAACCGGCGCGCGATTCAAGCGACACGCGACATTGGCGTTCCCAGGCCAAGCCGTCAATTCGGCTACGCCCATGAACCAGCCTTGCGGACGCGCGGGCGCAAGAGGCCAGGGCCCGCCGCCGCCCGCAGGGCGCACCAAGCTCTGGTAAAGTGGCTCGAGTATGGCGGGCCCGCGCGGAGAGTTATGTATAGAAACGTATACATTGGAGAGGGAATGGGATCCCCATGGTGTAGGGGCGTAGAGGGGAAAGCCTTTGGACATTCAACAAAATGTCGCATGACCGAAAAAAGGTGTTGCCAAGGGGAGGGGCGGCCCTTATACCCCCAATCACTGGCCGGGCAGCAACGCCCGCCGCGCCAACCGGCGGAAAGAAGAGACGAGCTTCGGGGGTTTTGAAAAAAACCTCTGGACATTTGGATCGGCTTTCGGTAGGTAGGCATACTTCGAATCGAGCTCTGATATGACCCGCGCCAGGGTTTAGGATCTTGGCGCTGCGGTCGCATCTTTGTCCTTCCGGGCCGCGAGGCATGGTTGGATTGGGTTTCAGGTTCTTGCTGTTTGACAATTAAATCGGAAGAAAGAGAGACGTGGACGGCGGATGTCCTTGCGGACACCTCCCTTCGGGGAGTGTCGTACGAGACAATCTGACGGTCACGTATCTTAAGTACACCATGTTTCGCAGCCGAGAGGCGCGGAGCAGTGTGCTTGGGACTCGTCAAGAGAATACAGTGACCAGTCAGGATAAAATCTCGATACAACTTGAGAGTTTGATCCTGGCTCAGAACGAACGCTGGCGGCAGGCCTAACACATGCAAGTCGAACGCCCCGCAAGGGGAGTGGCAGACGGGTGAGTAACACGTGGGAACATACCCTTTGGTTCGGAATAACTCAGGGAAACTTGAGCTAATACCGGATAAGCGCGAGAGCGGAAAGATTTATCGCCGAAGGATTGGCCCGCGTCCGATTAGCTAGTTGGTGAGGTAATGGCTCACCAAGGCGACGATCGGTAGCTGGTCTGAGAGGATGATCAGCCACATTGGGACTGAGACACGGCCCAAACTCCTACGGGAGGCAGCAGTGGGGAATATTGGACAATGGGCGCAAGCCTGATCCAGCCATGCCGCGTGAGTGAT
>JAQGJX010000157.1 GCA_028290405.1 Hyphomicrobiales bacterium | reverse complement strand
GCAGGCGCGGCGGCCCCGGCGCGCGCTCGCGCGGCCGCGGCGGCGTCAACAAGACCGATGGCCACCGTCTCGTTGCTGAACCGGTCGATGAGGATAAACCCGCCAAGCTCGCGATTGTCCGCGTAGTCGGCGAAGACCGCGGGCCGGTCGAGGGTCAGCGTCACGAGGCCGACGCCGTTCATCGGGAGCGTTTCGGCGGGCGCGGGCGCGTACGTGTTCACGTCGATGGAATGGTGGAAGGCGCTCACCTCCGCGTGGGTCTGGAACGGACCCAGCTTGACGAGATAGCGCTGGCCCGCGCGCATGGGCGTCTCGGCGGTCCAGAACAGATGCGCGCCGACGACGGCGCCTTGCCGGACCTGCGCGGCGTCCGACGCCAGCGCGTCGCCGCGCGAGACGTCGACCTCGTCCGCAAGGGTCAGCGTCACCGACTGGCCGGCGACGGCTTCCTCGAGGTCGCCGTCATGGGTCACGATGCGCGCGATGGCGCTGCGCTGGCCGCGCGGCAGCACGCGCACGCTGTCGCCCTTGCGGGCGACGCCGCCCGCGATGGTCCCCGCAAAGCCCCGGAAATCAAGATCGGGCCGGTTCACCCACTGCACGGGCATGACGAAGCCGGCGCTGGCGTCCACGGGCTCGCTGGCGTCGATGGATTCCAGATGTTCCAGCAGGCACGGCCCGCGATGCCACGCGGCGCGCTCGGAACGGCGAGCGACGTTGTCGCCGTCCCGCGCCGAGACCGGGATGGCGACGACGGACGTGAACCCGAGCCCGCCCGCGATCGCCTCGAAGTCGCGCACGATCCCCTGGAACACCCCCTGGTCGAAGCCGACGATGTCCATCTTGTTGACCGCCAGCACCACATGGCGCACGCGCAACATGGAGACGATGAATGCGTGCCGGCGCGTCTGCGTGAGGATGCCCTTGCGGGCGTCCACCAGCAGGATCGCGAGATCCGCCGTGGAGGCGCCGGTGGCCATGTTGCGCGTGTATTGTTCATGGCCGGGCGTGTCGGCGACGATGAACGAGCGCCGCGGCGTGGCGAAATAGCGATACGCGACGTCGATGGTGATGCCCTGTTCGCGCTCCGCCGACAGGCCGTCCACCAGCAGGGCGAAGTCGAGATTGTCGCCCTGCGTGCCGAACTTCCTGGAATCGCGGTCGAGAGCGCCGAGCTGGTCGTCGAAGACCGCGCCGCATTCGTACAGCAGCCGGCCGATCAGCGTGGACTTGCCGTCGTCCACCGAGCCGCACGTCAGGAAACGCAGCAGCGAATGTTGCTGCGCGGCGGCCATATCCTGCGTGAGAGGCGTAAGGGCGTTCATCAGAAATAGCCCTCCTGCTTCTTCTGCTCCATGGAGCCCGAGCCGTCATGGTCGATCACCCGGCCCTGCCGCTCGGACTCCCGCGAGGTGCGCATCTCGTGGATGATGGCGTCCAGCGTCGACGCCTTGCTTTCCACCGCGCCGGTCAACGGGTAGCAGCCCAGCGTCCTGAAGCGCACCATGCGCGTCTCCAGCTTTTCGCCCGGCAGCAAAGCCATGCGCTCGTCGTCCTTCATGATGAGCGCGCCGTCGCGCTCGACCACGGGCCTGGGGGCGGCGAAATACAGCGGCACCACGGGGATCTTCTCCAGCGCGACGTAGTCCCACACGTCCGCCTCGGTCCAGTTGGAGAGCGGAAACACCCGGAAGCTCTCGCCCGGCCGCTTGCGCGTGTTGTAGAGCCGCCACGGCTCGGGCCGCTGGCCCTTGGGGTCCCAGCGATGCTGCGCCGAGCGCAGCGAGAACACGCGCTCCTTGGCGCGGGATTTTTCCTCGTCGCGCCGCGCCCCCCCGAAGGCCGCGTCGAACCCGTACTTGTCGAGCGCCTGCTTGAGGCCTTCGGTCTTCATCACGTCCGTATGCAGCCGCGAGCCCGAGGTGAACGGCCCCACGCCCGCCTTCACGCCCTCCTCGTTGATATGCACGAGAAGCTCGACCCCGAGCCGCCGGGCGGTCTCGTCGCGAAACGCGATCATCTCGCGAAACTTCCACGTGGTGTCCACATGCAGCAGCGGAAAGGGCGGCTTGGCGGGATAGAAGGCCTTCATGGCCAGATGCAGCAGGACGCTGGAATCCTTGCCAACGGAATAGAGCATCACGGGCTTCTCGCAGGTGGCCGCCACCTCGCGCAGGATGTGGATGCTCTCGGCTTCAAGCTTCTGCAGGTGGGTGAGCTGGATCATCTGTCGGCGAGTCCTTCCGCCTTCACGGCGCGCACGAGGCGCCCGTCGGCGCCCACGTGCAGCCCGCATTCCTTGTCGTTGGCCTGATCGCTCGTCTCCCACCACCAGCGGCCCGCGCGCTCGTCTTCGCCCGGTTGGACGGCGCGCGTGCAGGGCGCGCAGCCGATGGACGGAAAGCCCCTGGCGTGCAGGGCGTTCACGGGCGCGCCATGCCGCGCGCAATAGGCCGCGACGTCCTCGCGGCTCCAGTCCAGCAACGGATTGGCCTTGATGAGGGAGCGGCCGGCGTCGAACGACGCGAACCCCATGCCGGTGCGATGCAGCGATTGCGAGGCGCGCAGGCCCGTCGCCCAAGCGCTCGCGCCCGACAGCGCGCGGGCGAGCGGCGCGACCTTGCGCACGTCGCAGCAGGCGTGGCGATTGGGCACGGACTCATAGAAACCGTCGATCCCCTGCCGCTCCACCAGCGCCTCCAGCGCGGCGCCGTCGGGGCAATAGGCGGCGATCCGCACCCCGAGGCGCCGCTCGGTCTCGCGCCACACTTCGTAGGTCTCGGGAAACATGCGGCCCGTGTCGAGGGTGACGAGCGCGATGTCGAGCCCCGCCTCCGCGATCATGTGCGCGATGGCCTGGTCCTCAAGCCCGAAGCTCGTGGTGAAGACAATGCGCCCCTCCACCCCGGCCCGCAGCGCCCTCAGGCGCCCCGGCGCGTCGAGCGCCGCGAAGTCCGCATCGAGACGCGCCGCCAGCGCGTCGTGGTCCGCTGCAGCGGGCGCCATGGGAAAACCCCGGTTGAAAGACTGGAATTCACGTACGCTGTTTGCGCGACCGGATCAATTCACAAATCAATTGAGCTAACAAAATAAAATACGTCATAAAATTGTATTATTGCCGGACCGGCGCTGCGCTTCCGCCGTCGAGCCCGGCCGCGGCGCCCCTTGACGCCCGGAAGGGCCGTTCCCACCTGAGGACTGCGCGGGCCTCATGAGGACGCGCAGCGACCGGCGCCCGGAGCCTTTCGAGGTCCTAGCCGGAAGCGTCCGTCGCTTGGATTAACCATGTCGCTTCTGTCGGAGGATATGTCATGCGCCACTTCGATCTCTCGCCCCTGTACCGGTCCACTGTGGGCTTTGATCGCCTGTTCTCGATGCTCGACCAGGTCGCCGGCGGCGATCTGGGAGCCACCTATCCGCCCTACAACATCGAGCGGACGGGCGAGAACGCCTATCGCATCACGGTCGCGGTCGCCGGCTTCGCCGAGCGCGAGCTGACCATAGAGACCAAGGAAAACACGCTGTCGATCCGGGGCTCCAAGGAGAACCGCGCCGACAACGACGACCGTCCGGAAGTGCTCTATCAGGGCATCGCGGCCCGCGCGTTCGAGCGCCGGTTCCAGCTCGCCGACCATGTCCAGGTGACGGGCGCGGCGCTTGAGAACGGCCTGCTCCATGTGGAGCTGGTGCGCGAGGTGCCCGAAGCCGCCAAGCCGCGCCAGATCCCCATCGGGGGCGCCAAGGTGGTCGAAGCCCGGGCGGCCTAACCCGTCTCGCAAGACAATGAGAAAGGGGCGTCCTTGCGGGCGCCCCTTTTTTGTTCGCCTCAGCCTCGGCTAATTCGCGTCCGCCTGGGCGGCGGGCGGCTGCTGCGCCTGGGGCGAGCCGGGGCCCGGATAGACCACGCGCGGCGTGCGGGGCTTAGAGGCGTCCGCCTGCGCGCCCGCCGCGGGGGCGACGGACGCCGTCGCAGGCCCGTTCTCCGGCTTGGCGGCCGCATCGGCGGGCTTGGCGGCCGGCCGTCGAAGGTTGACGGAGCGCGTCGGGGGAGCGGCGACGGGCGGGGCCGCCGTCGGCTTGGACGCCGCAGGCTCCGGCGCAGCCTTCGCCTCGACCGCCATCGGCTTGGTGGCGGGGGTCGGCTCAGGCGCGCTGGCGGGCGCCGGAACGGGCGCGCTCGCCGCAGCTGCGGGCGGGGACGCTTTTTCCGGCTGGGCGGTCGCCTCTACGGGCTTGGGCGCAGCCTCCACGGCTTTCGGGCTGGTGGCGGG
>JAQGJX010000035.1 GCA_028290405.1 Hyphomicrobiales bacterium | reverse complement strand
CGCATCTATCCCAGCGTGCGCATCATGATCCCGTGGAACCTCGACATCGGCGACTACGCGCTGGTGGGGCCATGCGTCACCCTCTACGCGTTAGGCCCGATCGCCATCGGCGCGCAGGCGTGCGTCTCCCAGAACGCGCATCTGTGCGCCGGCACGCACGATTACCGCGACCCGCTGATGCCGCTCGTGAAGGCGCCGATCGAGATCGGCCCCTCGGCATGGATCTGCGCCGATGCGTTCATCGGGCCGGGTGTCCGCGTCGGGGCCCGCGCCATCGTGGGCGCCCGGGCGGTGGCGATGAAGGATGTGCCCGAAGGCATGATCGTAGCCGGCAACCCGGCCGTGGCGCTGCGGCCTCGCGACGCCGCGCGGCGGGCTGTCGATGGATGAAGGACCAATGATGCGCACCATCTCTTCAAAAGCCGCGATGGCGCCTGCGGCCCGCGTTCTGCGCCGCCTTTGCCTGATGGCGCTTGCGCTGCTCGCGTCCGCTCCCGCCAGCTCTGCGGACGGCAAGCGCCCCGCGTGGGAGAGCTTGCCGGGGTTTGAACTGCGCGGCGGGCTGAAGGCCTACTGGAACGTGTCGGACTGGTCGCTGGACGCCAATCCCCGCGCGGCCTACGCGCGCGGCTTTTCGCCGATCACGTTGCTGAACACGTTCGCCGACTACGTCAACAAGCAACAGGAAAACATCAATGTCTTCCTGGGGGAGAAGAACCGGAACCCGTGGGCCAGGCCGCCTTTCTTCGAAAAGGTGGTGCGCCGCAACATCCTCGGGCGCGGTTCGCACGGCGTGTTCGTGAACGACATCGAGTTCGATTTTGAACAGGACGCGCGGATCGCGTGGAACGACGAGGTCGTGCGCGCCGCCTCAGGCGCGGCGACCTTCGAGGCCTTTGAGGAAGCGTACTTTCGCCAATGGGCGAGCTGGTATGCGCAGCCCTCCGCCTGGGTCAAGGAGATTCACCCGGGCACGCGGGCGGGCATCTACGGCGTGCAGCCCTTCCGGCGCGACTTCTACGGGATTGCGGGCAAGACGGCGCAGCAGATCGACGGCACGCACCAGAGCGACGCACGGCTCTGGCGATACATCGACCCGTTTGTGGATTTCTACGTCGCGAGCGTCTACGTCTTTTTCAACCAGCCTGCGTCCGTCTACTACATGGCGGCCAACGTGGAAGAGAACGTCCAGCGCACGCGCCGCTACGGCGAACGCCCCGTCTACGCCTACACGTGGATGCGCTACCACAACTCGAACGCCGCCGAGGCGAACCGCGAGCTCGATCCCTGGCTGGTGGAGGCCATGGCCATCGTGCCGTATTTCAGCGGCGCCCGGGCGTCGGTCCTCTGGGGCCACGAGCCCCACATAAAGGCCGGGGACGGCCAGCCATACCAGCGCATGGACGTCTACATGCAGGCGCTCGGCCGGCTGGCGAAAGTCTCCGAAGCGCTGGGAACCGGGCGCCTCGTCATCGACGAGCCCGCCCATGCGGCCTGGAACGCCCGGCGACCGCTGGTGCGCCGCTCAGTCGTGTCGGAGACGGAGTGCGTGGTCATGGCCACGAACCCTTGGGCGGCGGAGGCGCACGTGACGCCCATAGAGGCGAACTGCGGCGGCGCGCGCGAAAGGCTCACCGTGCGCGGGAAGGGCGTGGCGCTGTTTCATGTTCGCGACGGCGCCGTGACGCCGCACTGAGTCAAATCGCGGCCGGCGCCATGCGTGCTTTGCGTGCGCTCAAATCTGCGCCTTGTACGCGTCGATGATCTCGCTGCCGGTGGCCAGCCACACGCCTTCGTGGCCGGTCACGTAGGCCAGCGCCTGGTCGAGGTATTTGATGCGGTGCGCGGCGCCCATCAGGAACGGGTGCAGCGAGATGCACATCACGCGACCGTGCGTGGCGCCTTCCGCATACAGCACGTCGAAGCTGTCGCGGATTCGGCGCTCGTAGTCGACCACGCTGATCGACGGGTTGTTGAACAGCGGCATGTCGTTGAGTTCGAGCGAGTAGGGGATCGACATCAGGCCGTTGTTCATCGCATAGGGCAGGTCGTCGTTGCACCAGTCGGCGACGTAGTCCACCTCGTGCGCGCGCAGCAGGTCGAGCGTGTTGAACGTCTCCGTGAGGCCCGGACCCAGCCAGCCGCGCATCTTCTGCCCGCAGGATTCGATGGCCCGCTTCGTCTCCGCGATAATGGCGGTTTCCTTGTCGATGAAGAGACCGCTGAGCATGATGGAATTGGTCGTGCCGTGGCCCATCAGCTCCCATTTGAGCTTGGCGCATTCCTCTATGACGCGCGGATAATATTTGATGACCTCGCTGTTGAGCGCCACCGTGCCGCGCACGCCGTATTTGGTCAGCGTCTCCATCAGCCGCCACACGCCGACGCGATTGCCGTAATCGCGCCGCCCATGGTTGCGCACGTCCGGCGCGCCGGGGCCCAGCTCCATGTGGAAGTGCTCGATGTTGGGCACCACCCACACGGCGATGCGCGCGCCGCCGGGCCATTTCACCGGCGGACGGTCGACGATGGCCGTGTAGGGAAACAGGCTGCTTTGCTCGAAGTCGGTCACGATAGCGCCTCGCGGGTTGCGGAAGGAGTTTCAAGAATGTCGGCGATGAGGGGCGTCACCTCGGCGATGAACGTGTCCAGCCCCTCCATCATGGGGTGAAAGTGCAGCATGAGGCAGCTCACGCCAATGCCGTGGTAGGCGCGGATGCGCTCCGCGATGCGCTCGGGCGAGCCCACAAGCCCTGCGCCGAGCGCCTTGGCGGCGACGGCGGCGATCCTGTTCGTCTTGCCGTATTCCAGCAGCGCGTCGGCGCGCGCCTGCGCCTGCGCGTCGTCGGGCGCGCAGATCACGTGGCAGGAGACGCCCGCGTCGAGGTCGCGTCCATAGCCGCGCGCCTTGGCTTGCAGCATGGCGATGTCGCCGCGCATCCGGGCGAGGTTGGCGTCATAGGAATGGTGGTCGGGCGCATAGTCGGCGAACCAGAGATCGCACAGGCGCGCAACGGTTTCCTGCCCCTCCGGCGTGCGGCTGGCGGCGTAGAACGGGATATGGTCGCGCACCGGCCGCAGCGGGAGGCGTCCTGCATGGGCGTTGAAGAAGCGGCCGGAATAATCGACTTCCTCGCCGCTCAGCATGGCTTGCACCACCTCGATGTATTCGCGCATGCGCTGGTAGCGCGCGCCGTCCGCGTCCAGCGGCGCGCCGTTGCTGTAAAGCGCGAATTCGTCCGCCCACCAGCCGTTGACGATGTTGAGCGCCGCGCGCCCGCCGCTCAGCCGGTCGAGGCTTGCGATCATCTTGGCGACGATCTGCGGCGGGATCACCCCGGGATGCACGGCGACCAGCAGCTCCATTTGCGTGCGGCCCGCGAGGGCGGCCGCGAGCATCAGGGCTTCTAGGTCCGGGCCCATGTATCGCTCGGCGATGAGCGTGATGGAGAAGCCCGCCCGCTCGGCGCGCGCCGCCACCTCGCAGGCGAATTCGAACGAGGCGTCGGGCTGGCCGGCGCCGCCCGGGCGAGCGAGGGCCGCAATGGCAGCGTCCATGCGCGGCTCGGGGGGAATCGTGTGGGGCAGGGGCGTCCACACGCCAAGGCGCAAGGGCTTGAGCCTGGCCTCGTGGCTCGCAGGCGTGCCGCCCTCGCTCATCTGCGCGTCTCTCCCGTTGATTGACGGGCATTTTACGGCTCGGCCCCGCGCGCGCAAGCGTAAGCTCACGTTTCGTCCGGGACGGCGCCCCCGCGACAAGAGAGAGCCCCGGAGGGGCGGCTGCGTGTTTGGAAAGGATTTGGTAACGAGTGCAAAAGTACTGCTTGCATACAGCGTTCCAACCTCGCTCAGCAGGAGACGTCGCCTTGAAGACCTTCGGTGTTATCGGACTTGCCCTCTGCGCCGCCCTGCCGCTGGCGGGCTGCAACAGCTACGACCCCGGCGACCGGGCCGCTGGCGGCGCGCTGCTCGGCGGCGCGACGGGCGCGCTCATCGGCGCCGCCGCG
>JAQGJX010000119.1 GCA_028290405.1 Hyphomicrobiales bacterium | reverse complement strand
CAGCCCCCGGCCGCCGCCCCGACGCAAGCGCCGGCGGCCCCGTCCTTCGGCAGGGAAGATGAACCGGGCGCGGCGCTTCTGTCGCCCATGTCCGACGCCAGCGTGGCGAGCTCCTTCGAGGCGCTCGCGCGCACCGCGATGCTGCAAAACTCCAACGTCATGGAGGAAGCGGTGCGCGACATGCTGCGCCCGATGCTGAAGCAATGGCTGGACGACAATCTGCCGGTCATGGTGGAGCGCCTCGTGCGCGCTGAAATCGAGCGCGTGGCGCGCGGCGGGCGATAGGCGCCCGCACGGCCCCGAGCGTCCCGGGCGGCCGCAATGCGTCGCGCGTTGACATTCCGCGCGCCGTTACCTAACCCGGCTGCTCCCATACCTTTGAGCTGCTGGCGTCCGGAGCGCCGTTTCCTATGATGGACAAGACCTTCGATCCCGCAGCCGTCGAGGCGCGCATCGCCGCCGTCTGGGAGGCGCAGGGAGCGTTCCGCGCCGGCCGGGCCGACCGCGCAGGCGCGCCGCCTTACTCCATCGTCATTCCGCCGCCCAACGTCACCGGCTCGCTCCACATGGGGCACGCGCTCAACAACACGTTGCAGGACATCCTGTGCCGCTTCGAGCGCATGCGCGGCAAGGACGTGCTCTGGCAGCCGGGCATGGACCACGCGGGCATCGCCACCCAGATGGTTGTCGAGCGCCAGTTGATGGAGCGCAAGGAGCCGGGCCGCCGCGACATGGGCCGCGAGGCATTTCTGGAGCGCGTCTGGTCATGGAAGGCTGAATCGGGCGGGTCCATCGTCGCCCAGTTGAAGCGCCTCGGGGCCTCCTGCGACTGGTCGCGCGAGCGTTTCACCATGGACGAGGGGCTGTCGAAAGCCGTCGCCAAGGTGTTCGTGGAGCTGTACCGCCAGGGGCTGATCTACAAGGACAAGCGCCTCGTCAACTGGGACCCGAAGCTCCTGACGGCGATCTCCGACCTCGAGGTGCAGCAGGTCGAGACGAAGGGCCATCTCTGGCACTTCAACTACCCGCTGGAGGGCGAGACCTACGATCCCGAAAACCCCGCGACGTTCATCACCGTCGCCACCACGCGCCCCGAGACCATGCTGGGCGACACGGCGGTCGCGGTGCATCCCGACCACATGCGTCTGGGCGATTTCGTCGGCCGCACGGTCGTCCTGCCGCTCGTAGGCCGCCGCATCCCCATCGTGGGCGACGAGTACGCCGACCCCGAGAAGGGCACGGGGGCGGTGAAGATCACCCCGGCGCACGATTTCAACGATTTCGAGGTGGGCCGCAGGCACGACCTGCCGCTCATCAACATCTTCGACCAGGAGGCGAGGCTCGTGCTCGCCGAGAATCCGGGTTTCCTGGCGGACGCGCCCGAGAGCGCCATGCTGACGGCGACGGTCGCCGCGCTCGACGGCATGGACCGCGCGGCGGCCCGCAAGCGCATCGTGGCGATGATGGAGGAGGGCGGTTTCTGCCCGAAGATCGAGCCCTACGTCCACACGGTTCCGCACGGCGACCGCTCTGGCGTGGTGATCGAGCCCTGGCTGACGGACCAATGGTACGTGGACGCCAAGACGCTGGCGCAGCCCGCGCTGGCGGCGGTGCGCGACGGGCGCACGCAGTTCGTGCCGAAGAATTGGGAAAAGACGTACTTCGAGTGGCTTGAGAACATCCAGCCGTGGTGCGTCTCGCGCCAGCTCTGGTGGGGCCACCAGATCCCCGCGTGGTACTCGCCGTGGGGGGAGGTCTATGTGGCCGAAAGCGAGGAGGAGGCGTTCGCGCTGGCCCTCGCGGACGGCGTGAAGCGCGACGCGCTCACCCAGGCGGAGGCGAGCAGCCTGGCGGACGACCCGCAGCGGCTTGCGGAGATGTTCCACCGGGACGAGGACGTGCTCGACACGTGGTTCTCCTCGGCGCTCTGGCCGTTCTCCACCATGGGCTGGCCGGACGAGGCCGACCCGGCGCTGGCGCGCTATTATCCCACCTCCGTGCTCGTGACGGGCTTCGACATCATCTTCTTCTGGGTCGCCCGGATGATGATGATGGGCCTGCACTTCATGGGCGAGGTTCCTTTCAAGGACATCTACATCCACGCCCTCGTCCGCGACGAGAAGGGCGCCAAGATGTCCAAGTCCAAGGGCAACGTCATCGATCCGCTGGTGCTGATCGACCAGTACGGCGCGGACGCGCTGCGCTTTACGCTGGCCGCCATGGCGGCGCAGGGGCGCGACATCAAGCTGGCGACCAGCCGCGTGGAGGGCTATCGCAACTTCGCCACCAAGCTCTGGAACGCCTCGCGGTTCGCCGAGATGAACGGTTGCGCGCGCGTCCCGGGCTTTCGCACCGACGGGCTGAGCCTGACGCTGAACCGCTGGATCGTCGGCGAAGTGGCCCGCGCGGCCAGCGACATCACGACCGCGCTTGAGGCCTACCGCTTCAACGACGCCGCCAACGCCGCCTACCGGTTCACCTGGAACGTGTTCTGCGACTGGTATCTGGAGCTCGCCAAGCCCGTGCTGCAAGGCGCGGACGGGCCGGGCAAGGACGAAACGCGCGCGGCGGCCGCCTGGGTGATCGACGAAATCGCCAAGCTGCTGCATCCCTTCATGCCGTTCCTCACAGAAGAGCTGTGGGCCATCAAGGGCGCCGACGGGGAGCCGCGCGACAGCATCCTGGCGCTGGCGCCCTGGCCTGCCTACGAGGGCGTGCAGGACGACGAGGCGGAGGCCGAGATCGGCTTCGTGGTGGACCTCGTGTCCGAGATCCGCTCGGTGCGCGCCGAGATGAACGTGCCCGCCGCGGCCCAGATGCGCCTTGTGGTGGTGGGTGCGGGGGCCGACCTGCGCAACCGGCTGCTGCCCTGGTCGGATACGATCAAGCGGCTCGCGCGCATGTCCGAGATCGCCTTCGCCACCCAGCCGCCCGCCGAATCGGCCCAGATGGCGGTGCGCGGCACGCTGGTGGCGCTGCCGCTGGCCGGCGTCATCGACGTGGCGGCCGAGCGCGCCCGCCTCGCCAAGGAAACCGCCAAGGAAGAGAAGGAAGTCTCCAAGGTCGACGCGAAGCTCGGCAACGCCGACTTCATCGCCCGCGCGCCCGAGGAGGTGGTCGAGGAAAACCGCGAGCGCAAGCAGGAGGCGCTCAACCGGATCGCGCGCATGAAGGCGGCGCTGGAGCGGCTGGGATAAGGCTGGGCGCTCGTCGCTTGCCGTGGGTCCCGGCCTTCGCCGGGATGACGCTCGACCGCGCGGTGCGCTCCGTTCTGGCGGAGTAGAGCGCCGTCATGGTCGCGACGGCGACCACCCACGACAGGCCGCACGCCCGATCCCTGTCGTCGGTCCCGGCCTTCGCCGGGATGACGCTCGGCGGGCGATGCGCTTCGTTCTGGCAGAGTAGGGTGACGCCGCGGTGGCCGGCGCGTCCTCAAAGCCTCGCTGTTGCAGCTCGGCAACAGCCACAGATTCATTCGGATTCAGCCTTGGAGCGACGCACGCAGCGCCGCGTTTGTGCCATAAACCCAGCGCTAATTTTAATCGTCCACGGTCCTTGGGTTAAGGCGGCTGCGACGGTTGATGGCGGGCTTTTCGGGATGGGTTTGAGCTTGATGGACGGGCCTGTTTTCTTTCCGGCAGCACTGGCCCGTCGCGTTTCGGCGCATGCGGCGCCGTTGCGCGCATCGATGTCCGTCGTCGTCTCGCTGTGCGGCGGCGTCGCGTTCGGCTCCTGCGCGCAGGCGCTCGAACCGGCGAGCAACTCCGCCTCCGTCGCCTCGGCTCCCATTCCGCTGTTCAAGGATCCCCGCGCCGCGCTGCGCATGGGCATCCAGGGTTACCAGGCGGGCGATTTCGAGGCTTCCGTGCCGGCGCTGAAATACGCAGCCGACGGCGGGCAGCCGCTGGCGCGCTGGAAGCTCGGGCAGATGTACGCCGCCGGCGACGGCGTGCCCCATGACGACTACAAGGCCTTCCAGTATTTCTCGCAGATCGTCAGCGCCTACGACGAGGACATCGCCGACCCGCGCGAGAAGCCGGTCGTGTCCAGCGCTTTCGTGTCCGTGGGCGTCTACAGCCTCAGCGGCATTCCCAACACCAGCGTGCGGCGCAATCCGCAGCGGGCGCTGGAGATGTTCCACTATGCGGCGACCAATTTCGGGGACGCCAACGCGCAGTACAATCTCGCCCGCATGTACCTGGACGGCAACGGCGTGCCCAGGAACGTCCGGCAGGCGATGCCCTGGCTCAATTACGCGGCCGACAAGAACCACGCCGAAGCGCAGGCGTTGCTTGGCGACATCTTCCTCAGCGGCGGCGCAGGCATGCCGGTGAAGCGCTCGCTGGGCCTCATGTACCTGACGCTGGCGCGCGAAGCGGCGAGCGAGCAGCCCAAGCATCGCTGGATCGTGGAGCTCTACGAGGCGGCCATGCGCAACGCGAGCGACTTCGACAAGCAGATGGCCCATGCCGAACTCGGCCAGCACCTGAACCGCCGCACCCGCTAGGCGGCTTACTTTGCGGCGCGCTTCACGCCAGCGCCCGGAATCCTTCGAAACCAGCAAGATGAGTCCGTCTCCTCACGCGGCGCCTTAAGGCGGTTCACGCGAGGTCGATGCGGATCGGCACGTGGTCGGACGGCTTCTCCCAGCCGCGCACATGCTTGTCGATGGCGACCGTCTTCAACCGGTCGGCGGCTTGGGGCGAGAGGAGCAGGTGGTCGATGCGAATGCCCTCGTTGCGCCGCCACGCGCCGGACGTGTAGTCCCAGAACGTGAAGACGTCGCCGGCGTCCGTCACCGCCCGCAGCGCGTCGGTGAGGCCGAGGTTGGCGATGCGGCGCCAGGCCGCGCGCGTTTCCGGCAGGAACAGCGCGTCGTTGACCCACATGGCGGGCGTCTTGGCGTCGCGCGGCTCGGGGATGACGTTGAAGTCGCCCGCGAGCACCAGCGCCTCTTCAAGCTTCAGCAATTCGGCGGCGTGCAGGCGCAGGCGCTCCATCCAGGCCAGCTTGTAGGCGTATTTCTCCGCCCCGCCATTGCCATTGGGCAGGTAGATGGAGGCGACGCGGGTCACCTTGCCGTCGTGCGACACCAGCGCCTCGATGTAGCGCGAGTGCGCGTCCTCGTCGTCCCCCGGCAGGCCCATGCGGGGCTCCTCGATGGGGTGCTTCGACAGGATCGCGACGCCGTTGAATCCCTTCTGGCCGTGAACGGCGACGTTGTACCCCGCCGATTCGATCTCAAGGCGGGGGAAGGCCTCGTCCTGGCATTTGATTTCCTGCAGGCAGACGACGTCAGGCTCCGCCTCCTTGAGCCAGGTGAGCAGATGGTCGAGGCGCTGGCGCACCGAGTTGACGTTCCAGGTGGCGATTCTCAAGGCATGTCCGTTTGTTCAGGAGGTTTGCGCAGCATAGCACGGGCTGCGCTCAGCCCCAGCGCCGATGCACCCACATCCATTGTTCCGGGCGCTGGCGGATGGAAGCCTCGAAGGCGGCGTGGAGCGCGGCGGTGGCGGCGGCGACGTCCGCGTCGCGGTCGTTCGTGCGCGGCACGGGAATCTCGGTCAGCGACACGCGAAACCGCACGCCGGGCTCGCGCACGATGGCGGCTGCGAACAGCGGGGCGCCGGTCAGGCGGGCGGCGAGCGCGGGAAAAGGCGACGTGGGGGCGGGCCGTCCGAAGAAAGGCGTCAGAATGCCGGTGGCGTCCCGCAGGTCAGCCATGGTGGTGAGGACGCCGCCGTTGCGCACATGGCGCAGGGCTAGGCGCGCGGCCTCCTCCTTCTTGGGCCACAACCCGCCGGGGTAGAGCGAGGCGCGAAGCCCCCGCACGTAGGCGTCCACCAGCGGGTTCTTGAGGGTCTGGTAGATTCCGCCGCCCACGCCCCCGCAGGCGCGCAGCGCCGCGGCTCCAAGCTCCCAATTGGCCTGGTGGGGCGCCGCGGCCACGAGCCGCCGGTCGGCGGGCAATAGCGCGACGGACGCGGGGTCGATGACGACGCGCCCCTGCGCGGCGATGCGCTCAAGCTGGAAGGCCTCGCCGAACACTCGGCCCAGCCCCTCCCACATGTCGCGCGCCAGCGCTTCGCATTCGGCTTCGGATTTGTCCGGAAAGGCGGCGCGCAAATTCGCCACGGCGCGCTTGTGGCGGCGGATGCGCGGCGCGACATGGCGCCAGATCCACCCGCTCAAACCCGACGCGGCCTCCACCGGCAACGTCCGGAACACGAACGCAACAAGCAGGAACCCGGCGTACTCCAGCCGGTGAAGAAGGGTGACGTGCGGTTGCGACATGCGTGAAGGCGGCCCCGGTGCATGCCGTGATGGGAGGGGCGCGGAGGGATGTCAAGGCGGGCAAGGGCGCCAACAAGGCGCCGGGCCCAAACGGCCCCCTCATGCCGACCGTCCCTCCCGCATTGACACCCCCACACCCCCCGCCTAATCCCCGGGCTCCCATCAAGGCCCCGCCGGAGCCCGTTCGTGTCCAAGTGGAAATCCATCGCCCCGCCGGTGCTTGGCTTTGCGGCGCTCATGGCGCTCGGGGCCCTGGCGCCGGCGCTGGGGAGCGTGCTCGATCTTGCGCTGCCGTTCTTCGGGCTCATCCTTCTGGGCTACGTGTTGGGCAAGGCGATGGACATTCCCGAGGCCGGGACGGCGTGGATGCACGCGTTCATCGTCTACGTCGCCCTGCCGGCGCTGTTCTTCAACCTCATCTCGGTGACCCCGATCGCCGAATTGGCCAACGGGCGCTTCATCCTCGTCACCTCGCTTTGCACGCTCACGGCGTTCGCGTGCGGGTTCGGCATCGGCTGGATCGCCACGGGCGGCAGGATCGATGAGTCGACCATCCAGGGCGTCGCCGGTGGATATTCCAACGTCGGCTACATGGGCCCCGGGCTCACGCTGGCGACCTTCGGCCCGCCCTCGGTGGTGCCGACCGCGCTGATCTTCACGTTCGACAGCGCCATCTTCTTCACCATCGTGCCCTTCCTCATGGGTCTTTCGGGCGGGCGGCGCACCTCTTATGCGCAGGTGGGCCTGCGGGCGGCGTGGCGAGTGGCGACGCACCCGTTCAACGTGGCGACCGGGCTGGCCATCCTCGCCGCGTGGGCGCAATGGCAGCCGCCGCTCGCGATCGGCAAGATGCTTGTGTGGCTGCAAAACTCCGCCGCGCCCTGCGCGCTGTTCGTGATGGGCGTGACGGTGGCCCAGCGGCCCATGAAGCGCCTCGCGCCCGAAACGCCCGCGCTGCTGGCCGTGAAGCTGATCGGCCATCCGCTGCTGGTGTGGATCGTCCTCACGAGCGTCGGCGGGTTCAGCCCCGTGTGGACCTATACGGCGGTGCTGATGGCGGCCCTGCCGCCGGCCATGAACGTGTTCGTCATGGCCAGCCAGTACAACGTCTACGTGGAGCGCGCTTCCAGCCTCATCCTGGCGGGCACGATCCTTTCCGTGCTGACGGTCACGACGCTGCTCTACGCGTTCACCGCA
>JAQGJX010000090.1 GCA_028290405.1 Hyphomicrobiales bacterium | reverse complement strand
GCGAGGTCGCGGTGTCGGCGTTCCGCACCCTGTTCTGGCTCATCACCGCCAGTTTCGCCATCGCGCTGCTTGCTTTCATGATGATGGAGGAGCGCCCCCTGAAGACGTCCAACGACGACCGGATGGGCTGAAGGGCGCGGGCGGGGCCCCCGGCCCTTGCCAGAACTTCCCCTTTGCGTTTATAAGCCGCGCTCTGAACCGCCCGGCCGAAGGGCTGCCGTGGCGGTTCTTTTCGCTCATTCCGATGCGAACGGGGGCGCTCGAACGTCGAAGCGCGCCTGAAACAACCACCGAAGGCCGAATGGCCGAGGAGAGCAAAATGCCCAAGCTGAAGACGAAGTCAGGCGCCAAAAAGCGCTTCAAGATCACCGGCACCGGCAAGGTCATGTACGCCCAGGCCGGCAAGCGCCACGGCATGATCAAGCGGACGAACAAGCAGATCCGGAATCTGCGCGGCACGAACGTCCTCTTCAAGACGGACGGCGACAACATCAAGAAGTACTTCCTGCCCAACGGCTGAAGCTTCTCCCCGCAATTTTCCGACATTCTGCTGATCAAGGAGGGCCGCAATGGCTCGCGTCAAACGGGGCGTCACCGCCCATGCCAAGCACAAGAAAGTTCTCGACGCCGCGAAGGGTTTCCGCGGCCGCCGCAAGAACACGATCCGCACCGCGAAGGCCGCCGTCGACAAGTCGATGCAGTACGCCTACCGCGACCGCAAGAACAAGAAGCGCACGTTCCGCGCGCTCTGGATCCAGCGCATCAACGCCGCCGTGCGTGAATGCGGCCTGACCTACAGCCGCTTCATCGACGGCATGGCCCGCGCGGGCATCGAAGTGGACCGCAAGGTTCTCTCCGAGATGGCGATCCACGACGGCGCGGCCTTCAAGGCCATCGTCGAAAAGGCCCGGGCCGCCCTGCCGGCCGCGCCGGAAGCAGCCGCCGCGTAAAGCATCTTTTGAAGCGCCGGGGAGGGCGTTCTCGCCTTCCCCGGTCGAATCGCATATATTCGACGTCTATTCTGTTCGGAGGTTTGGTATTTGGACCTCTTCATCATTGCTTTGGGATTATCGATAGCCATTCTCGGCGCGATGCTCTTCGCGCTGGGCATTCGGATTCTTCATGCTGATTCCGGGGCTTATCGCGCCGCGTCCAAGATGACGCCGAACCTGCGCAGCGCCGTCCGCGGCGAACTCAAGCCCTCCCAGAACGATCCCGGCGCCAATGAGTACGCCCTCGTGTACGGGCTGAGCCGGGACATCGTTACGAAAAAATTCATTTCACAAGCCAAGTTGTCGGAAGAATTCGTGGATGACATTCTCAGGCGCTGACCGTTTCGCTGCTTGGATTCCCAACATTACAGGTTACCTGTCCTTTTCGCTGATCGGCCGGACCGTCTTCCCCACCCCGTGCAAAAGCAGCAACGCGCTTGTCGAGAACAGGCGCTTCGTCCTCTGCTACCAAAAGCGGTTCCTGTCGGACACGTCGATCCCGTTCCTGTCCGATTACGCGCCGATCTGGCTGCGTGAATTCTTCGACGTCGTCTTCCTCCGCAAGCAGAAATCGCCGCGTTTCGTTTTGTGCGCGAGCGACGTCGCCAAGGCGGGGGCGCCGGCCGACCAAATCACGGGTTTGATCTTCATCGTCGATCGGGACGACTGGCGGCTGCAGGGGAGCGGCGAGGAGTCCCTTGAAGGCTCCCTGAAGGCGCTTCAGGCGCGGCTGGACGGCGCGGACTCCGCCGCGGTCGCCGCCGAGATCCTGCAGGAAGCCGGGCGCCTGCTCGTCGGCAAAGCGTTCTTCCGCTGCGCCATGGAGGTGGGGCGGAACGGCTACATAACCCTGCAGCCCCCCGGGGAGGCCGAGGCTGGCGCCCCGCCAACCCAGGAGGACGGCGGCGCGCAGGGGGAGCCCTTCCAGGAAACGTTTGTCCGGCAGGCCTATTACTTCGCCAAGGACCTGCTGCACATGCATTACCATCATGCGGCCAGCACGGACTCGATGATCAGCGTCTACAGGGCGGGCGATCCGGCGATCCATCGCAGCATTTTCAATTCCCTCATGCGCAAGGTTCTGGCGCTGCGCCGCCAGGGCACCGCCGCCGCCCTGCACCGGGCGATCGGTTTTCTGGCGTATGCGAAGACGTTCAACCAGGCGTTCCTGTCGGCCGATCCCTACACGGACAACGTCCGGTTCCAGGAACTGGAGCAATCCCTGTTCGCCAGCGCCGAACTCACCAACCTCGACCGCCAGGGGGGCATCTTCACGCGCGGCAACGTGATGGGCCTGTTCGCCTCCTCCATGGCTCTCGCCATCGCGTACGCGAGCCTGCTGCAAATCCCGCTGTCCTCCACGGGCGCGCAGGGCGGCGCTGCGGCCGCCGGGTATATCGACATCGCGAAGGTCGACGCAGGCCTCATCTCCATCGCCCACCTCGCCCTCTACCAGCCGATCTCGTTCCTGGGATATTTCGCCATCGTGAGCGTCTGGCTGATGCTGATTCTGGCGGGCTGGGACGCGCTGCGGCCGCCCCGCGCCCATGGCTCCTTCGACATTGGCGAAGTGGCCTGGATCCGCACCACGACTCGCCTGCTGCCGGGAATTCTGCCGCAGAAGAAGGCCGCCGGTGCGATCTTGTGCTCCGCCATGGGGCTGTTCGCTTTTGGCTGCTGGATCATCGTCAAGACGGTGGGTTAGCCCGCCTTTCTCGACAATCGCGCCCGCCCGTGGCAAAAGCCCGCTTCTCATGCGCGCGCCCGCGCCGCGCGGTCCGCCACCTATTGACCAGGCTTCCATGTCCGACCTGAACCAGCTCGAATCCCAGACGCTCGAGGCCATCGCCAACGCGGCCGACGAGGCGGCGCTCGAAGGGGTGCGGCTGAGCGCGCTTGGCAAGAAGGGCGCGATTTCCGCCCTGCTGGCCACGCTCGGCAAGATGTCGCCGGACGAGCGCAAGACCGCCGGGGCGGCCATCAACGCCCTGAAGGACAAGGTGGGCGAGGCGCTCGCCGGACGCCGCGCGGTGCTGAAGGACGCGGCCCTGGAGACGCGGCTGGCGTCCGAGACGCTGGACGTGACCCTGCCGGTGCGCGAGTCGCCCATCGAGACCGGACGCATCCACCCCATCAGCCAGGTGATGGACGAACTGACGGCGATCTTCGCCGACATGGGCTTTTCCATCGCCGAAGGCCCGGACGTGGAGAGCGACGACTACAATTTCACCAAGCTGAACTTCCCCGCCGGCCACCCGGCGCGCGAGATGCACGACACGTTCTTCTTCAACCCGGACGAAGCGGGCGACCGCAAGCTGCTGCGCACCCACACGTCGCCCGTGCAGGTGCGCACGATGCTGAACGTGAAGCCGCCCATCCGGGTCATCTGCCCTGGCCGCACCTACCGCTGCGATTCCGACCAGACCCACACGCCCATGTTCCACCAGGTGGAGGGGCTCGTCATCGACAAGTCCGCCAACCTCGGCCACCTGAAGTGGATTCTGGAAGAGTTCTGCAAGGCGTTCTTCGAAGTGCCGAACGTGAAGATGCGCTTCCGGCCCTCGTTCTTCCCCTTCACGGAACCCTCCATGGAAGTGGACATCCAGTGCCGGCGCTCGGGCGGCGAGATCCGCTTCGGCGAAGGTGAGGACTGGCTGGAGATTCTGGGCTGCGGCATGGTGCACGCCAACGTGCTGCGCAATTGCGGCGTCGACCCCGACGAATACCAGGGCTTCGCATGGGGCATGGGCATCGACCGGATCGCCATGCTGAAATACGGAATGCCGGACCTGCGCGCCTTCTTCGAGGCGGACGTGCGCTGGCTGTCGCATTACGGCTTCAGGCCGCTGGACCTGCCGACGCTGGCCGGCGGATTGAGCGGCTAAGACGGGTCTGCTCGCAATGTCGTCGCGGAAACGATGGCCAGATTTGTCGACGCCGACATCCTGCAAGACACCTATCGATTCAAAAGTTGAGCTGAAATGAAACTCACCCTCTCCTGGCTCAAGCAGCACCTCGACACCGACGCCTCCCTCGACGACATCGTCGAGACGCTGACGCGCATCGGTCTCGAGGTCGAAGGCGTCGAAGATCCCGCCAGGAAACTGAAGGACTTCGTGGTGGCCCATGTGCTTGAGGCCGCCCAGCACCCCAACGCCGACCGCCTGCGCGTGTGCATGGTGGACGCGGGCGGGCCCGCCCCCATCCAGGTGGTGTGCGGCGCGCCCAACGCCCGCGCGGGCCTGCGCACCGTCTTCGCCCAGCCCGGCACGTACATCCCCGCCAAGGACATGACGCTCGGCAAGGG
>JAQGJX010000081.1 GCA_028290405.1 Hyphomicrobiales bacterium | reverse complement strand
AAATGCGCAGCTTCCCGCCTTCTGCGAGCGGCAGGACAGAGCCCAGGTCCGCGATCATCAGATCGACGTGCCCGGCGGCTAGATCGTTGAGGGCGGGAGCAGTCCCCGCGTACGGCACATGCACGAGTTCGCTTCCGAGAACCTGCTGCAGCCACGACGTGGTCAGGTGCGAGGTGCTGCCGATTCCTTGAGAAGCGTAATTCAGTTTGCCGGGATTCGCTTTTGCGTAATCGAGCAACTCCCGCGCGGTCTGGAAGGGTGAGGAGGGAGGGACGGCGAGAACGTTTGGGCTGGTTGAAGTGACTGTAACATGCTCGAACTTGCCCGGATCGTAACGCAGGCTCTTGTAGAGCACCGAATTGACAACGAGCGGCGCGGGCGCTGTCACGAGCAGAGTATGACCATCAGGCGGAGCGCGTGAGACGAACTCCGCTCCAATGTTGCCGCCGGCCCCAGGCCGATTTTCGACAACGATGGGCTGCGACCATTTCTGCTGAAGCCGCTCAGCGAGAATGCGCGCTACCGTGTCGACGCCGCCCCCTGCCGGCAAGGGAACGATCAAGCGAATTCCGCGCGACGGATAGGAGGCGGCACTCTCCTGCGCGTGCGCCAGCGGAACAAAGGCGACGAAGGTGAGCATGGCAGTGAAGCAGCGTAGCATGTGTCTTTCCTATCGTGTTCTTGGAGATAGCAGCGCGCCTACGCCGCGTGCCGACTTTCCGCGGCAGTCCCGCGGTCGGTTTCCTTGCGGCCGCGGATCAGATCGGCGCCTTTCTCTCCGATCATCAGTACGCATGCATTGATATGGGCAGAAACCAGATCCGGCATCACGGAGGCGTCGCAGACGCGCAATCCTTCGATTCCGCGGACCCGCAATTGCGGATCGCATACGGAGGTCTCGTCGGTTCCCATCTTGCACGTGCCGGCCGGATGGTGCGCAGTTAGCGCGGTTCTCCGGATGAAGGCGTCGATTTCGTCGTCGGTGCGAACCTTTTCACCAGGGCCGACTTCCGCCCGGCGATAATCATCGAGCGCGCTTTGTTCGCCGAGCGCCCGGGCGCGCTTGAAACCTTCGCGCAGCGCGGGCAAATCTTCAGGCTCCGAGAAGAAACGAAAGGAAATGCTGACCGGTGCGCGCGGGTCGGATGAACGAAGGCGCACATGGCCGCGGCTTTTCGGGTGCAGGAGCGTCGGGCGAATCGCGTAGCCATCCGCGTACGGCGCGCGGATGCCCGGAAACCACAGGCCTGTCTGCGGCGGGACCGTGTGGAACATGAATTCGATGTCAGGCACGACAAGCTCCGGGCGCGTCTTGACGAATGCGTGGAGCCCGCCCGGGACAATTGTTCCCGGTCCGACGCCGAGGAAATAAGCCCGGAGCATGCTCACCGCCATGCGGTCGAACCGCATCTCGGCGTGGAATGCGCCGGGATGCCTGCGCGCATAACTTATCCAGATTCCCAGGTGGTCTTGCAGATTTTCGCCAACGGGCAGGTCCGCGACGGGCTTGATTCCGACGGACTTTAGGTGATCCGCGGGTCCGATACCTGACAGCATGAGCAATTGGGGCGAGTTGAAAGCGCCACCCGCCAGAATGACGTCTCGCTCGGCGCGCACATTCTGCACTTTTCCATTCCGCTCGAATTCCAGCCCGACCGCGCGACTGTTTTCGATCAGAATCCGCCGCGCGTGCGCCCGCGTGTAGACGGTCAGATTGCGCCGGCTCAGGGCGGGACGGAGATACGCTCGCGCGGATGAGGAGCGTCGTCCGTCGCGGATTGTATATTGTCCTTTGCCAAAGCCTTCCTGTGTTTCGGCGTTGTAATCCACGACGTCCGGATAACCGGCCTGGCGGCCTGCTTCCGTCCATGCCGCGAAAATCGGATCCTGTGTGCGCGCATATTGTGTCCCCACCGGTCCCGATCCGCCGCGATATTCGTTAGCGCCGCCCTCCCAGGTCTCGCCTTTTCGAAAATAGGGCAGGACGTCCGTATAGGACCAGCCCGTCGCGCCCTCGCGCGCCCAACGGTCGTAATCTCCCCGATTTCCCCGGGTATAAGCCATCACGTTGATTGACGAACAGCCGCCCAGAACCTTGCCACGCATCGCTTCGAGACTGCGGTTGTTCAGATTGGGTTCGGCTTCCGTCTCATAACCCCAATCGTGCATGCGATATTGATGCAGCTTGCCCATGCCGAGCGGGATCGAGATCAGAGGATTTCTATCGCCGCCGCCTGCTTCAAGCAGAAGGACTTTCACGTTGGCGTCTTCGGAAAGCCGGTTTGCGAGAACGCATCCCGCCGATCCGGCGCCGACAATAATGTAATCGAATGAATTCGAACTCATCAGTTTGTCCCCATGACCACCCGGTCTTGCAGCTCGCCATTGGTGCGCCGCTTCAGCTTTGCTTTTCTATACTCGAGGAATAGCGGACCAGCAATCGATCGCAAGCTGAGGAGCATTTGACAGAGCAGGAGGGATTTGCACGTATACGCCCTGAGCGGCGCAAGAACGTTCAGGTAAAATCATGAGGGGGGGAGACATGAGCGTCGATGCTGCGACGTCAAGCGCGTCGCTTTCGCTGACGGCGACTAATGTGCGCTGGAGCCATATTGCTCCGACGCTCCTGGTCGTCTGGATCGTCTCCATGTTCGACAAGAGCAACATGGCGATCGTCATGAACGATCAGAGCTTCCTCACAGAACTTGGGCTCACAGGTCAGCAGGCCAAGCTGGGCTGGCTGTCGAGCGGTCTCTTCCTCGCATATGGAATCTGCGCCCCGCTCTGGGGGTGGGTCGTGCATCGCTACGGCGCGCGACTGACATGTATCCTGAGCCTTCTTATTTGGGCGATGACGTGTTTCTGGTCGGGCGTGGCGAGCGATTATGACCAGCTGCTTCTTTCAAGGATCGTGCTCGGGGCTGGCGAGGCGGCTCTTTATCCACTCACGCTCGCCCTGGTGGCGAACTGGTTCGCGCTGAAAGAGCGCGGGCGCGCGACCTCGTTCTGGTGGATCGGCACGATGATTGGCCCGATGCTGGTCGGCCTCATCATCACCGGTCTCATCGTGCTTGTGGGCTGGCGATGGCAGTTTCATGCGATGGGCGTTCTCGCGCTCATTCTGCCCATCCCCATGGTGTTCTTCCTCGTGACCGACAAGCCGGGGAAGCATCGCTCGGCAAACACCGCCGAGGTCGAACTGATCGCCCGAGGCTCGCTGGAGAAAAACGAAGATGCGCCAGGAAAGGCGCTGCAGAGTTCAACCAGCACCTGGACCAATTATCGTTTCTGGCTCACCACTGTCGCAATCGCCTCCAATTCGATTTTTTTCTGGGGATGGTCGATTTGGCTGCCGACCTACTTGCGGACCGAGCGGCATTTTTCCTTCAGCACGTCAGGCTATCTCACCTTCGTCATCTTCGGTTTTGCCGTCGCGACGATCCTCATCGTCGGATACGCGTCCGACAAGTTCTTCCGCCGGGCGCCGTTCGCGGGCTTGGGTTGGGGGCTTGCCGGGGTGCTGCTCATGGGCGCTGCGTTGGCGCCATCGCCTGCATTGAGCGTCATCCTCATGATCTGCGCCCTTTGCGCCCAACAGGTCGGCATCTCTTGCGCCGAGATGCTGATGCACAGCGTCGTGAGCGCATCCGACATGGGCAAGACGCAAGGGGTCCGAGCCTTTGTCACGCAGATTGTCGGCGCGCTGTCGCCGGCGATGATCGGCTATATCGTGCAGGCGACCGGCGGCTTCGTCGGCGCTTTCGCGGTCCTGGCGCTGGCGGTCCTGATCTCTGGCGGGTGCATGATCAGACTCGCCCGCGA
>JAQGJX010000080.1 GCA_028290405.1 Hyphomicrobiales bacterium | reverse complement strand
GGCGGGCTCTTCGGAGCATCCGCAGACGCAGCCCATGAACTGGTTGAAGTCGTCCGCCTCGGCGTAGTCGGGCCGCCAGCTCGCGCATTTCACGCAATAGCCTGCAAAGCGCGTATCCGTGCTCAATGACCCCGGGCCTCCATGGCGCAAGTGGAACACCTGAGCCAAGGACTGTCAAGCTTACTGCTTGATCTTCCTGCGCTTTCCGTCTGCGGGCGTCAATGCGAGAGGCAGCAGCAGACCGGCGAGCGCTCCAGCAGCATGTCGGTCACGCCGCCGAACGCCATCTCGCGCATGCGCGACTGGCCGTAGGCGCCGGCGACGATCAGGTCCGCGCCATGCTCCTGCGCGTAACGCAGGACCTCGTCGGCCACCGAGCGTTCGCCCCGCGCCGGGGTCTCCCCATGGGCGCAGACGCCGTGCCAGCGCAGGTAGCACACGACCGCGTTGACGCTGGCGCGCTCGTCCTGCGGCGGCCCGCCGTGCCGCACCTGGAGCACGTGGACGCTCTCGGCGGCCTTCAGGAGCGGCAGCGCATCGCCCACCGCGCGGCGCGCTTCGCGCGTGTCCTTCCAGGCGATCACGACAGTGCGGCCGGAGAGTTCGAACACGCCCTGCGGCGCCATCACCACCGGGCGGCCTGCATGCAGCAGCACTTCGCTGCGCCGGCGATAGCGCTCCCGGCCCACGATCACGATGTCGGCGAAACAGGCCTCGCGCACGATGGCCGTGCCGGGGTCGTCCCAGGCGGTGCGCCATTCGGGGATCACCTGACGCTCCGCCGCCAGCGTGCGGAAGCGGTTCTCGGCCGCAAGGGCCGCGGAGCGGAAGCGCTGCTCCTCCTCCATGTAGACGCCGCGGCTGAACGCGAGCGCGCCCGCGTCCGCCCCGGCGGGCACGACGGAGGGATGCGCCGCCACGCCGATCAACCGCGCCTTGCACCGCTGCGCCAGTCCGGCGGCGAGCCCAACCCGGGCCTCGGACGCCGCGCCGTGCTCCACATGAACCAGCACTGAGGCGTACATGGGCCGCTCCTGTCTCCAGCTTCAGCCGCCGTGCGCGTGACCCTCGGCGGCGATGCGGCGCGCCCCCGACGGACAAAGGCGCGCGTGCTCCAGCGCCGGCGTGTCCTCGCCGGCCGCCGCCTCCGCCATGCCGGCGTGGTCAAGAATGCGAACCCCGCCGGGTATGACGACGATGATTCCGGCCCGCGCCAGCGCCGTCAGGGTGCGGCACACGGTCTCGAGCGTGAGGCCCAGGTAATCGGCGATGTCGAGGCGCGTCATCGGCAGGTCGACGCGGTGCGCCGGGGCGTCGTCGGACGCATGGTCCTGATGCTCCAGGATGAAGCCCGCGACCTTCTCGACCGCGCTGCGCCGACCCAGCAGGACGATGTGCCGGCGCGCCATGGCGAGTTCGCATGAGGTTATTTCCTGCAGCGCCGCAAGCAGTTGCGGCGAGCACGCAATGGTCTCGCGCATCTGGATGCGATCCATCCGGAAGGCGGAGACGCGATCCACCGCGTACGCCGTGCAGGCGTATCGGTCCTCGGCCACGACACCCAGAAAATCGCCTTTGCGCGCAAAGCCGAAGACCTGCCGGCGCCCGTCCGGCAGGAGCGTTGAAAGGCTGACGGTTCCGGCGGCGATCAGGAAGACGTGGTGGGCCGGGGAGCCCTCCTGCATGAGCAGCGCCTTTGGCGGATAGAGGGTGAGACGCTCGCATTCCATTGCCGTGCTCCGCCAAATTAAATTGGCTTTCGCCGATGCAATGATGAAGTGCTTTCAATGGGTCAGTAATGTGGTGAACGAATACGCAAATCTATCAAATAATGGTGAGAAACGCCACCCCGCGAAGGCCGCTTCAACATGGCAATATTGAAACAGGCCAAGCCGGCGCTGGCGAGAGGCCAGCGCCGGTTTGCGTCGTGCGGAACGTTCGTCACTCGTCGGCGTCGTCCTGGCTGGCGGACGCGGCGGGATCGTCAGGGATCGCCAGATCCAACTGCGCCCAACGCTGGGTGCAGCATTCCATGGTCCGGTCCAACTCGTCGAACGTGCGCTGGCGATCTTCGAACCGGCCCTGCGCCAACACGGCGCCTCCAGTCAGGAGAAGAGCTGATACTGCAACAAGAGCGGATTTGAAGCCACGCATCGGAGCCTCCATGTCCCCCCATGTCGCAACGCTATACAGGGGCCGCGAAATCCACACTGACGCCGATCAATGTATGACGCGAAAATCCGGGCGCTTCAGCGCAGGCGCGCAGCGGGGCGTCAACCGACCCGCTTGCCTTGCGCGTCGATCAGCAGGGATCCGTCTTCCTTCGCGAAAGGCCCTGCGGGCCAGCGCTCAAGCAGATCCAGCACGTGCTCGCTGGGGCGGCAAAGACGCACGCCCTTGGGCGTGCATACGATGGGCCGGTTGACCAGGATAGGATGCTCCACCATGGCGTCCAGCAGCGCGTCGTCGCTGACGGACGGATCGGTCAATCCGAGTTCGGCGGCCGGCGACTTGCTGACCCGCAGCGCCGTACGGGGCGTCAGGCCGGCAGCGGCGAACAGCCCGAGCAATTGCGGGCGCGTCCATCCGGTCTTCAGGTACTCGACGATGGTGGGCGCATACCCGGCCGCCTCGACGATCGCGATGACGTTGCGCGACGTTCCGCAGGCGGGGTTGTGATGAATGACGATGTTCACGTCGGAGATCCTTTCAGGACGCAGGCGGGGTCTTCGGCTCAAGCAGCCATGTCATAAACGCCAGAGCCGCCAGCGCGCCCGCGATTTCCGCAGCGATGAAGGCAGGCAGGCTGGAGGGCGAAATGCCCGAAAACGTATTCGTCAGCGAGCGCGCGATGGCGACCGCCGGATTGGCGAACGACGTGGACGCCGTGAACCAGTAGGCCGCCGTGATGTAGAGCCCCACCAGCAACGCGACGCCGTGCGGCTGGAAGCGCACGCCCGCCAGGATGGTGGCGAGGAGCCCGAACGTCGCCACGAACTCCGAGAACCATTGAGGCGCGCCAGTGCGGACCCGGCTGGAATACTCGATGACCGGAAGATCGAACATCAGATGAGCGACCATCGCGCCCGCCGCCGCGCCGAGAACTTGCGCGAGCATGTAGAACAGCGCCTCGCTTCGCGGAAGTTGGCCGCGCGCCATGAACGCAAGCGACACCGCCGGATTGAAGTGCGCGCCGGAAATCGGCCCAAGGGTCGTGATCAGCACCACGAGGATCGCGCCCGTCGGCAGCGTATTGCCCAGCAATTGCAGGCCTACGTCCCGCGTGAGGTTGACCGCCATGACGCCGGACCCCACCACGGCGGCGACGAGAAACGCCGTCCCCAGAGCTTCGGCCGCAAGCCGCTTGTCGAGACCATAGGTTTGCATCAGCGCGCTTTCGCCTTTGTCGCCCCGCTGGCCGCCAGCGGCTCGC
This sequence comes from Hyphomicrobiales bacterium, assembly GCA_028290405.1. GTDB lineage: Bacteria > Pseudomonadota > Alphaproteobacteria > Rhizobiales > Beijerinckiaceae > Terripilifer. Next base: position 7,972 of record JAQGJX010000080.1, on the reverse strand, counting down.
AAGCGTCCGGATCGCCGCCGCAGCAATCCTTGAGGAGAAACTGCGTCACGGCGCGAAACCGGTCGAGATCGGCGCGGTAAATGATCGAGCGGCTGCGCCTCTCTCCCCGCACAAGCCCCGCGCGCGCCAGCACGGCGAGGTGGGCCGACATGGTGTTCTGCGGAACCTCCATGAGCCGTGCGATCTCCCCCGCGGGCACGCCGCCCGGCTCACGCGACACCAGCAGCCGGAACGTCTCCAGCCGCGTGGTCTGCGCCAGCGCCGCAAGGCATCCTATGATTTCTGGCGATTCCATATATCCAAGGTTACAGATATATGCGACGGTTTCAAGACGCGGTCCTAGAGAAGGACGCGGCGCTCTTCCGCGAGCGCGTCCACCAGTTCCGCAGCCAGCGGATGCGGGCCGCCGGAGACGGCAAGTTCGTGCAGGACGCGCGAAGGTCGCGGCGCGAGCGCCAGAAAGGCCGCCTCCCCGGTGTTGGGCGCGGCCACGACAGGCGCGCTCGCCAGCGCCCTGACGACCCGCCTCAGCGGCGTGCGGCCAGGGTCCACCACCGTATGCGGCGCGGCGAAGAACGCCGGCAGCTTGTCGCGGTAGGCGTCCGCAATCGCCTGCGCGCGCGCGGCTCCGCCCTCGCACAGGAAGACTGGCGCGCCCTCCGGCTCGAAGGGCCCGTACACGGCTGCCATGCGCGACGCGATACGCGACAGTATCGCGGGAGACGCCAGCGGCCCGGCGATCTCGTGCAGGGTCTCCACATGCACGACCCGGCGCTTGCGCATCAATTCAATCGGGCGCGGATGGAACACCTGGTCGATGAGCGCGTCCTGGAAATACCGCTTGGCGCCCATCTCAAGCTGCATCAGCAAAAGCAGGTCCTGCGGCGCGCCCAGTTCGTCGAGAGCAAAGAAACGCGGAAGCAGAACGCATGCAAAGTCCGCTGCGCTGGCCTGCGCGCCGCAGTAGAGAACGAGGGAGGGCTCGCGGCGGGTGCGGCGCACGAACGCATGGCACAGCAGATCGACTGGCCCGGAGGCGGCGGCGCCTTGTGGGCGGCGGCCCTCGAAGAACGCCTCCCCGGATCCCGGATTGATGTCGAGCGCAGCGTCCACACGCCGCCAGCGCCAATCAGCGGGAGCCGAAAGCGGCTGGGACGCAAGGCTTTCCGGCGCATAGGCGGGCCAGACGGGGGAGACGATGCGGCTGATCGCGTTTCGTAGCGGCTGCAAATCGCGATGCGCGAAGAACAAGACAGCGAGGGTACGAAATGCTTGACGGATCATGGCGCATCGGGCATGGCTGCAGACGCACCGGAGAGGGCGACGTTCGTTGACGCAGCGATTGGTAACATGTCCTTGCCTTCAGTCAACTTGAATGTTTTCACCAACGTGACCTCCGGCGATGCGCAAGATTGCCTTGTGCCAGAGGCGATTCAATCATTCTTCTCGTGCTTTGGACAAGACCCTGGCCTTCATGTGGTCACGCGCGTCTTCATGGACCCCAAGCCCCATCGCGACAACGCCGAGAACTGGATTGCGGCGATCCGCGCCCGCCTGCCCGGCGTGCCGCTCGAGATCGTGCGCACGCAGGGCCTCGTGGACGGGTTCTGGCGTTCGGTGGAATTGTCCACAAGCGAGTACGCCGTTCAGCTCGAACATGATTTCGTGTTTCTGAAATCAAGAATACCCCACGGCCTGAAGGATTTCATGGCCGCCATGCAGGCCCGTGACGTCAACTTCGTGCGCTTCAACAAGCGCCGCAACGTGCGCTACGGCTATGATCTGTTCCTCGAGCGCGACGACGCGGAGGGGCTGCCGCTGTGCCGCATCAGCGGGCGCTCCAACAATCCCCAGATCATCAACGTGCCCTATTACAGGAAGCTGCTGGCCACCCTGCCGGACCTGGATGCGCTCGGCCTTGAAGGCGGCATCTGCCGCCATGCGGGCGGCGGCTATCTTTACGGCGAGCCCGGCTGGCCCAAGACCGTGCAGCACCTCGACGGGCGCCACGTGAGGGCCGCCGACGGGTTCGCGCGTGCGCTATGGCTGTTGCGCGAGCGCGGTCTCAGGGGCCTTCAGCGGCCCGCCAAAACAGGCTAGAAGACCTTTCGGCCAAGCGCCGGACGCATCTCGCGCGCCTTGGCGTCAAGCAGGATTTGATCGTGCATCTTCCCCGCCTCTCGCAGTTCCACAGACTTCCCGGCTTCCTGCGCGCCTTTGCGGCCTATCGCAGCGCCGCCGCCGCACTGGGCGCGCGCCTGCCGCGGCTCGGCGACACGCGGGCCATGGTGGAGGACGCCACGGCGACGACGGGCTTTGACTCGCAATATGTCTATCATTGCGGCTGGGCGGCGCGCGAACTCGCGCGGATGAAGCCGGAGCGGCACGTCGATATTTCGTCGGCCCTCTGGTTCGTCTCCACCGCGTCGGCCATCTGCCCCATCGACCATTACGACTATCGCCCGCCGGCGCTGGACATGCCGAACGTCACCGTGGGCGCCAGCGACCTGCTGAACCTGCCCTTCGCGGACGCGAGCGTGCCCTCGCTCTCCTGCATGCACGTGATCGAGCACGTGGGCCTTGGGCGCTATGGCGACGCGCTCGATCCGCTGGGCGACCGCAAGGCGATGGCGCAATTGCAGCGCGTGCTGGCGCCCGGCGGCGCGCTGCTGTTCGTGACGCCCGTGGGCAAGCCCCGCGTGGTATTCAACGCGCACCGCATCTACGCTTATGAGGAGATCACCGCGGCGTTTCCGGAGCTGGAGGTGGAAAGCTTCGCGCTCATCACCGACGGGCGCCATGGCGCCAAGCTCGTCTTCAACGCAGACCCCGCGCAGGTGGCGGAGCAGAAATACGGCTGCGGCTGCTGGGTGTTCCGCAAGCCCCGCAAGGCCGCCGCCTAGAGCAGCGTCCACCCGGGCGGATAAAGATCCGCGATGGACTGCTTGCGCAACTGGTCCGCGCTCAGCCACGCCCGCGGCGCGATCACGAAGGCGCCCGGGCGCGGGTCCAGCCACGCGCTCCAATAGCTGAACGTGCTGTTGGCGATGACGTGCGCGCCCGCGCTGCTCATCAGATAAAGATCGTCGTGGGCGGAAAAACCCTCCACGAACATGACGCCGGGCTCGTCGCCCAGAAGCGCGCGCGCCACCGGCGCATTGTCCGAGAACACGAACGCCCGCAGGCCCGGTAGCGACGCGCGCGCGAGGCCCAACGCGTCGCGGTAATAGTCCGCCGGCAAGGTGCCGTGGACGGCGTTGATCTTCGAATCCTGGAGGAAGTCCCCCGCCCGCACATGCAGCGCCAGCGAGCCCTCCCCAAGCTCCTGCGCAAAGTCCAGCGCGCGGGCGGAGGCGCCCGGGCGCGGATCGAACGCGGCGCGCAGGTCTCCCGCGCAAGCGTCGAGATAGCGGCGGGACTGGAAATAGCCGCGCAGGTAGGCGTCGCCCTCGGCCGCCAGCACGCGCGGATCGTAGGCGTAGCTCGCCTCCTCGATGAAAGCGCCCCGCCAGCCCGGCGGCTTCTTCAAGACGCTGCCCGGCAGGGCCTTGCCGATGCGCCGCAGCGCCCGTTGCAGGGGCGTGCGGGACGTGCGGACGACCTCGGCGCCATGCGGGAAATCGCCCAGCGCATAGCCGCGCGCCGCTCCGGGCTTGTAGTGGGAAACGTCGAGCTGCAGGCGACCGCCGATCTTGCGCGCCAGCGCGAAACCCGCCGCCGCCTGGAACAACTGGTTGCCGAGTCCGCCACGCAATTCCGCGCGGATCACTGGGCCCGCCGCCCGCTCATCCATGGCTCAGCGCTTCCGCAGCGCTTCGATAACGCGCTTCAACCGGCCATGGCGGGCGCGCTTGACGACGCGGATCTCGTAAAGCTTCGGATGCACGACGTCGAGCGCCTGCTCGAGCCCGCCCGCCGCGAGAAGTTCCGGCGCGGCGGCGGGATTGAAGTAGACTATCGCGTTCTGGCGATACCAGAAGTTCACTTCGTCATTGTCCCACACGGCGCTGCGAAGCGCGGAGGACGCCCGGTAGCCGCGCGCGGCGAACAGTTTGGCCCAATAGGATTGCCATTGCTCGTTCTGGTGCCCCTCCCCGCCCTGGCAGGGGATGGCGGCGGAAAACAGCACCACGTCGGCGCAATCGCACAGCCGGTCCACTAGCCGGCGTCCGGTCTCGGGCGAAAGATGTTCGGCCACTTCCAGCGACATGGCGAGATCCGCCTTGCCGAAGTCGGGCCAATTGCGGGCTTCGAAGTCGATCCGCGTGAAGCTCTCGGGGGCGACGAGCAATTGCGAATCGTCCACCCACGGGCCGTCGAAGCCGCGCACCGCGGTCGCGCCGAGATCGCGCGCGCTCTTCAGCCAGGCGCCCACGCCGCACCCGACGTCCACGACGCTCGCAGGACGGCGCATGGCGAACAAGGCTTCGAGCACGAGTTGCGCGGAGCGCTGCGACGACGCCGTGAAGACGTCGTAGAAGGCCTTGTCGTAACGACCTTGCCGATTGCCAAGCAGCGCCATGGATGAAGCCCGCGATGTCCGCGTCCGGCGGGCGGCGGAGCGCCCTGCGCGGGAACGGCAGTTTCAATGTGAACCGGGTTATGCTGCCTCGTTGCCAAATTGTCGAGCGCAGGACATAGCTGGCCTGTTGCGGCGTGCGCCCGCGCGGAGCTGCCAGAGAAGGTTGTCGCATGTGCGGCGTTGCAGGATTGTATCGGCCCGGGGGCCTTGCGGAGCGCGATGCCATCGCCGTTGCGGCGATGACGGGCGCCCTCGCCCATCGCGGGCCGGACGCCTCCAGCGTGTGGACGGACGCCCCCGCCGGCATGGCGCTGGGCCACCGGCGCCTCTCCATCATCGACCTCTCGCCGGCCGGCGCCCAGCCGATGGCGTCCGCGAGCGGGCGTTATTCCATCGCGTTCAACGGCGAAATCTACAATTTTGGCGAACTGCGCGCGGAACTGGAGGAAAAAGGCTTGGCGCCCGCCTGGCGCGGCCATTCCGATACGGAAGCGCTGCTCGCCGCCATCGAGGCGTTCGGGCTGGAGGGCGCGCTGGCGCGCACGCGGGGCATGTTCGCGCTGGGCCTGTTTGACCGTCAGACCGGCGCTCTGACGCTGGCGCGCGACGCCTTCGGGGAGAAGCCGCTTTACGTCGCGCGCATCGACGACGCGGTGGTCTTCGCCTCGGAGCTCAAGGGCCTGAAGGCGCATCCCGCGTGGCGCGGCGAGATCGACCGGCAGGCGCTGACGGCCTTCATCCGCCACGGCTACATCAGCGCGCCCGCTACGATCTACGCTGGCGTCAGCAAGCTGCGTCCGGGCGCTTTCTGCGTCATCGACGCGCAGACCGCGCACGCGCCGCTCGCGCGCGAAACCCTCTGGTACGACGCCCTTGCGCTGGCGGGCGCGGCGCGGCGGGCGCCCTTCGCGGGCGACGCGGCCGCGGCGACGGCGGAGCTCGACCGGCTGCTGCACGCCTCCATCGCCCGGCAGGCGATCGCGGACGTGCCCGTGGGCGCCTTCCTGTCTGGAGGAATCGACTCCTCCACGGTGGCGGCGATCATGCAGGCGCAGCGCGCGACGCCCATCGAGACGTTCGCGCTGGGCTTTGTGGAAGAAGCCTTCAACGAAGCGCCCTACGCCCGCGAAGTGGCGCGCTGCATCGGCTCCAGCCACAACGAGATTGTGCTGAGCGCCGATCATGCGCGCGATCTCGTGGCGACCATGCCCGACGTCTATGACGAACCCTTCGCCGACCCCTCGCAATTGCCCACCTCGATGATCGCCGCCTTTGCGCGCACGAAGGTCACCGTCGCGCTGTCGGGAGACGCCGGAGACGAATTGTTCGCCGGTTATGGCCGCTATCACGCCATTGCGCGCCGCTGGTCCGGCGGCGTGTCGGGGGCCGCCATCCGCACCGCGTCCAGCGCCTATGCGAACCTGTTGCTCGCCGCCGTCGTCGCGCCCGCGCAGGCGCTGGGCTTCTCGCGGGTCGCGGGCCGCGCGCTCGCGCCGTTGCGGATGCGGCTCGAAGGGCTTGCGGCGCGTTCGGGCGCGCGCTCCGCCCTGGAGGCTTACGAGCGTTCGTTCACCGTGGTGGATCAGGCGCACCGCTTCGTGCGCGGCGCCAAGCCGGTCGTGGATCCGCTGATCGCGCAGGTCGCCGCGCAGCCCGGCTGGTCCGTTCTGGAGCAGGCGACCCTGTACGACACGCTGCGCTATCTGCCCGACGACATCCTCGTGAAGGTGGACCGCGCCGCCATGGCGCATTCGCTGGAAACCCGCGTGCCCCTGCTGGATACCGACGTCGCGGCCTTCGCCTGGTCCCTGCCGGACGAATTGCGGATGCTGGGCGGCGAGCGCAAGGGCCTGCTGAAAGCCGTGCTCGGAAAGTATGTGCCGAGGGCGCTGTGGGACAGGCCCAAGCGGGGCTTCGGGGTGCCGGCCGCCGCTTGGCTTGCAGGCCCCTTCCGGCCTCTGGCGAGCGACCTGTTCTCGCGCGCCAACATCGAGCGCCAGGGGTTGCTGAACGCAGACGCGGTGGTGACCGTCTGGGAGGACTTCCTGAGCGGCGGCCAGCGCCGGGTCAACCTCGTGTGGACGCTCTTCGTGCTGCAACTCTACCTGACGCGCGAGCTTTAGCCGCCGTCCACCTGCCGGTAGGGCTGCGGACGCACGCCGAAGATGAAGGCGAACGACCCAAGCCCGGACGCGATCTGCTTGGCGGCGTTGAAGGCGAAGTGCTTGCCGGCGTCCGGCGCGACGAGGATGGCGAGCGCCAGCGGCATCCGGACGACGCCGTCGAAAAGCCGTCCGAACCCCTTGGCGAGCGAGCGCCAGAGCGCGGAGGCGCGCCCGCGCTGCTTCTCGTGCAGCACCGAAATGTTGATGGCCACGCGGAACGTGCGGTGCAATTGCCAGCGCAATCGCATGCGGCTCGCCGGGACAAGCTCGTCCACGATCGCCTCCCCCACCCACACCATGCGCCCGCCGGCCGCATGCACGCGCGAGAAGAAGTCCGTATCGCTGCCGCCCGTGAACCGCATGGCGGGATCGAACCGCAGGCCCATGCCGTCGTGGCGGAACACGCTGGCGCGCACCATCGTGTTGTGTCCTTCCGCCTTCCTGATCTGCGCGCCCGTGGGGCGCTTGTCGACGGACGGCGCGATCATCCACCCAGGCGTCCCGGGCGGATAGACGGACACCACGCGCCCGTAAACGACATCCGCCTCATAGGTGCGCGAGGCCTCCACCATGGTGACGAACCAGCCCGGCCGCGCCGTCTCGTCGTCGTCTATGTAGAGCGCCCAGTCATAGCCATGTTCGGCCGCGTACACCCCGCAACGCGTGCGGGCGAACGGGATTCCCAGTTCCGGCTCCAGCACGGCGTGGATGGCGACGCCGCTCGCGCGCGCATGGCGCGCCACGATCTCCTCGCACGTCAGACTGTCGTTGTTCTCCACCACGAGGATGTCCATGGAAGCGTGGGGCGATCGTTCCTGCGCGCAGACGGACGCGAGGCAGGCCTCCAGCAGCACGGGGCGTCCGCGCGTGCAGATCGTCACCAGCACCCGTGCGGGCGTCGCGCCCTGGCTATGCGGCTCCATGCCGGTCTCCGACACCATCAGTTCTGAACAGGGGCTTGCGCGGCGGGGAGTTTCGACGCGAGATGCCCGATATGAGCCTCGTCGGTCATTTTCTCGCGGCAGAGTTTCGCCAGTTCGCGCAGGATTTCGACCTCCGTGCGCGGCGCCATGCGTTCCTGGTTGCGGGACAGATTGTGCGCCCGGCGCTCAAGCCATTGCGCCACGTCGTCATAAACGACGCGCGCGAGATGTTTACCGCCAGACATTCAGCCCCCTTCGCCGAAACCGGCGACCCAAGAAAACAAGCATATCAGCCCGGACCGTAACCAGGCCGGAGACAATAACTGGCCACAAACAAAAGCCGCCGTCGCGCCGGACGCAAA
>JAQGJX010000053.1 GCA_028290405.1 Hyphomicrobiales bacterium | reverse complement strand
GCCGCCATCGACGCCGACAGCATCCGCCGCAACCCCGCAAGGTCGAACGGCCGCTGCGCCGGGTCCGGCGGCATAACTTGGAGGATGCTCATACGCGACGCTCCCGGCCCGGCTTGCGGACTTCTGGATGCGTCTAATGTGAAGCATAGGCTTCATCGGGTGGTTACCAGAACGGCGTAGATTGAGGTAAAGGTTAACATCTGGTTGACGTGCGCCCCGACAGGCCGGCGGCCGGGTCCGCGCATTGACTTTCAGCCCACGTCCGTGTTGTTGGCGCGCGTCTATAGTCTTCGCTCTCGCCGGGACCCCGCCCTGCCAGCCACGCAGGGCGCGATGGGGATGTCGGCTCGAACAGGAACACGCAAATGGGTTTCAAGGTCGCCGTCGTCGGAGCCACGGGCAATGTGGGCCGCGAAATGCTGGACATCCTGGCCGAGCGCCGCTTCCCGGTGAGCGAAGTCGTTCCGCTGGCCTCCAGCCGGTCCATGGGCACCGAGGTGTCGTTCGGCGACAAGGTGCTGAAGTGCCGTCACCTCGACACCTACGACTTCAGCGACACCGACATCTGCCTCATGTCGGCGGGCGGGACCGTGTCCAAGGAATGGTCGCCGCGCATCGGCGCGCAGGGCTGCGTGGTCATCGATAACTCGTCCGCCTTCCGGTACGATTCCGACGTGCCGCTCATCGTCCCGGAAGTGAACGCCGACGCCATCGTGGGCTTCACCAAGCGCAACATCATCGCCAACCCGAACTGCTCCACCGCGCAGCTCGTCGTGGCCCTCAAGCCCCTGCATGACCGCTGGGTGGTCAAGCGCGTGGTGGTGTCGACCTATCAATCGGTGTCGGGCGCCGGCAAGGACGCGATGGACGAATTGTTCGCCCAGACGCGCGCGGTGTTCGTCTCCGATCCGGTGGAAGCCAAGAAGTTCCCCAAGCGCATCGCCTTCAACCTCATTCCGCAGATCGACGTCTTCATGGAGGACGGCTTCACCAAGGAAGAGTGGAAGATGATGGTGGAGACCAAGAAGATCCTGGATCCCAAGATCAGGCTCACCGCCACCTGCGTGCGCGTGCCGGTCTTCATCTCCCATTCGGAATCGGTGAACGTGGAGTTCGAGCGGCCCGTGACGGCCGACGAAGCCCGCGAGGTCCTGCGCGAAGCCCCGGGCGTGCTCGTCATCGACAAGCACGAGGCCGGCGGCTACATCACCCCCCACGAGGCGGCGGGCGAAGACGCCACCTACGTCTCGCGCATCCGCGAGGACGCCACGGTGGAGAACGGCCTCGCGTTCTGGTGCGTATCCGACAACCTGCGCAAGGGCGCGGCGCTGAACGCCATCCAGATCGCCGAAACGCTCAACAACCGCAAGCTCATCACGCCCAAGAAGGCCGCCGCGTAAGCCGCGCCCCGTCGCTGTCGGCGTCAGTTGAAGGACCGCGCAGAACGCGCGGTCCTTTTTGCGTTTCGCGACGCGCGACGCGCGCCGGGCGCGAACGGCCGCACAACGGCGATTCAAGCACTTATCTGGCGATTCTCCTCGGCACGAGCTTTGCCTTAGAGCGTCCGGCGGCCTTGAGGGCCGCGTGTGGAGGGTTCGGAATGACCCCCTTCGGGGCGGTGCTTCTTGCGGCTGGCCTCATGGTGCTGGTCTGGCTGTGCGACGTCGCCGCAAGCGCGGCGCGCGGCCACGGGTGCGATCGTCAGGACGGCGCGTGGCGGCAGGCCGCCGCAGCCGCCGTCCTGCTTGGCGCGTGCTGGCTCCTCGAGAGCCCGGGCGCGGCGCCGCGCCTCGTCTTCATGCTGCGCCTCCTGACCGTCCTGGCGGCCGCCCTCGCGCTCGCCCAGTGGCGGGTGCGCAAGATACAAGCGCGCCGGGGCGCCTGACGCCTCGCGCCTGTTGCGCCCGCAAGGCGAATCCTTATGGTTCCCTCCAGCACATCCGGGAGGAACCATGTCGATCGCATCCGAGCGCGCGAAGCGCATTCTCACCACCCATGTCGGAAGCCTCCCGCGCCCTGCGGAGTTGTCGCAACTCATGGTCGCGCGCATGGACGGGCGCCTGTCCGACACGGGCGGCTATGACGCCGCCGTGCGCAAGGCCGTCGTCGATTGCGTCGCCTGGCAGGGCGATGTGGGCCTCGACGTCATCAGCGACGGCGAGCAGTCGAAGACCGGCTTCTTCGCCTACGTGCACGAGCGGGTGGGCGGATTGCAGGGGCGCAGCGCCAACGCGCGGGGACGCGAGCGCACCAAGGAGATCGACGCTTTTCCGGAATTCTACGCAGCCGGCCACTCGGGCACGCAGCCGGCGGGCTCCGAATGCGTGGGGCCGCTCAGCTACACCGGGGAAGCGATCCTCAGGACCGATCTCGAGAACCTGAAGGCCGCCGTGGCGGGCCGTCATTTCGTCGACGTGTTCATCCCCGCGGCCTCGGTGGGCACCGTCGAAGGCGCGGTCGTGGACCGCCACTACAACAACGAGGACGCCTTCCTGGAAGCCATCGCGGAAACCATGCGGGTGGAGTACGAGGCCATCGTGGCGGCGGGCTTCTCGGTGCAGCTCGACGATCCGCGCCTCGCCATGCACTACATGCTGAACCCGGACATGACGCTGGAGCAGGCCCGCAAATGGGCGGCCCGCCGCGTCGAGGCGATGAACCATTCGATCCGCAACATCCCCTCGGACCGCGTACGCCACCACACTTGCTACGGAATCAACATGGGCCCGCGCACCCATGACCTCGAGATGAAGCATCTCGTGGACCTCGTGCTCGCCATCAACGCCGACTTCTATTCGTTCGAATTCGCCAACCCGCGCCACGAGCACGAATGGGCGATCTGGAAGGACGTGAAGCTGCCGGCCAACAAGGTGCTGATGCCCGGCATGGTCACCCACGCGTCCGTGCTGGTGGAGCATCCCGAGCTTGTGGCCCAGCGCATCATGCGCTTCGCTGACGTGGTGGACCGCGAGCACGTCATGGCGTCCACGGATTGCGGCTTCGCCTCCACGCCGCGCGCGCTGCCGGAGGTCCATCCCACCATCGTGACGGCGAAAATGCAGAGCCTGGTGGAAGGCGCGAAGATCGCGTCGAAGCAGCTCTTCGGCTGACGTTCAGGACGCCGCGCGCCGGTCTTCGTCGATGGCGGAGGCGGCGTGCTGGCGCGTCCACTCGCCCATCAGCAGCTCGTAGCTGCGCAGGCGCGCGGCGGAATCATGGATCGACGACGTCACCATGATCTCGTCCGCCTGCGTCTGCGCCGCGAAGGCCTTCAGGCGGCGCGTCACGGTCGCGGGGGAGCCTGCGAAGAGGCGCTTGCGGCGCCCCTCCACGTAGGCGCGCTCCTGAGGCGTCCAGGGATGCGCCGCCGCCTCTTCGGGGCTCGGCAAAGGCGCCACGACGCCGCGCGCCCGGCGCAACCAGTTGAGATCGTAGCTCATCGACAGGCGCTCGGCCTCTTCGTCCGTTTCCGCCACGACGGACGCGACCGCCAGGATCGCATACGGCCTGGGCATGTCCTCCGACGGCTGGAACCGCTCGCGGTACATCAGCATGGGGGCGGCCGCGTCATGATCCGAGAAGTGCGACGCGAACGCGTAGCCGCAGCCGATCTGGGCCGACAATTGCGCGGAATAATCGCTGGAGCCCAGGAGCCAGATGGGCGGCAGGCGCGCGTCGCTCGGCATGGCGAACACCTTCGCGAAGGGATGGCCCTCCGGAAAACCGCCGGCTTCCCACGCGAGGAGTTCCTGCAGGCGCTCAAGAAAGTCGTCGCCCTGCCGCTCGTCGAGCCGCCGGCGCAAGGCGTAGGCGGTCGTCTGGTCCGTGCCGGGCGCGCGTCCGAGGCCGAGGTCGATGCGGCCCGGAAAGAGCGCTTCCAGCGTCTTGAATCGTTCCGCCACCACCAGCGGCGCATGGTTGGTGAGCATGATGCCGCCCGAACCCAGCCGGATGCGCTGCGTCGCCGCCCCGATGCGGGCGATCATGATGTCGGGCGCGCTCGAGGCGATGGACGCCATCGAATGATGCTCGGCCATCCAGAAGCGCTCGTAGCCGAGCGCGTCCGCCTTCTGGGCCAGCGCGATGGTCTGGGCCAGCGCGGCCGACGGCGGCGTCTGGGTGGTGACGAACGAGAGATCGAGAACCGAGAGTGCGGGCATCGGGCGAGTGTGCGTCAAAAGCGCGGGTTCGCCAAGGCCGCCGCATGCGCGTCCCCCGCCACCGGGGCGAACGCGCCCGTGGCCGGATCGTACACCCGCAGACGCCCGTCCATCACGCCGAAATAGGCGCCGTGCAGCGCCAGCTTGCCGCGATCCTCCAGCGTCTTGATGCAGGGGAAGGTGCGCAGGTTCTCGAGCGATTGCTTGACCGATTCCAGCGCCAGCCGCTCCACGTGGTCCTCGAGCGGGCCCACAGGCGTTCCGAGCCGCTCGTAGGCGGGCGCGATGAGCTTGATCCACTTGCCGATGAAATCGCCCGGCGAGAGCGGCCGCATGTAGGGATCGGCCTCGTTCTCGGCGAACGCCCGCACGCCGCCGCATTGGGCATGGCCCAGCACAACGATGTGCTTCACCCGCAGGCCCATCACGGCGAACTCCAGCGCCGCCGAAGTGCCATGGTAATCGTCATTGGGCGCATAGGGCGGCGCGAGGTTGGCGACGTTGCGCACCACGAACAATTCGCCCGGGCGCGCGTCGAAGATGACCTCCGGCGAGACGCGGGAGTCGCAGCAGCCGATGACCATGACCTGCGGGCTCTGGCCGCTTTCGGCCAGTTCGCGGAACCGCTGCTGCTCGGCGCCGAAGCGGCCGCCGAGGAACGAACGGTAGCCGTCGACGAGACGTTCGGGAAAGGCGAAATCCGACATGTTGGGCATCTCCGCCGATTGTGCTGCCCTTCTATCCCCGGGAGAGCGGCGCAGCAATGGCCCGGCGTCGCGCGCGCGGCGCAGCCTGCGATGGAACCGCCGCGTCCCCGCCGCCGTTGAGAACGCGACCCGGAGCTTCGCGGGCGGCGAACCGGGGGCAAGCGTCCGCTCAAAGAGGAGTTCCCATGTCCTTGGGCACAGTGCTGCTGATCATTCTCATCCTCGCGCTCGTGGGCGCGATCCCGAGCTGGGGCTACAGCCGTTCCTGGGGCTACGGGCCCAGCGGCATCCTTGGCGTGCTTCTGGTCATCGTGCTCATCCTCGTCCTGCTGGGACGGGTGTAGCCGCCGCTCCGGCGAACGGCTGATGGCGGACGAACCCCGCTGCGGCTATGCTGCGGCGAGGTTTCAATCCGGGATTGCAGATGCCCCTTAGCATGCAGGTCAGGCCGCGCCGGAGCATGCTCTTCATGCCCGGCTCCAACGAGCGCGCGCTGGAAAAGGCGAAGACCCTGCCGGCCGACGGCGTGATCTTCGACCTGGAGGACTCGGTCGCCCCCGACCGCAAGGCCGACGCCCGCGCGGCGGTGGCGGCGCGGGTGCGCGCGGGCGGCTATGGACCGCGCGAAATCCTCGTGCGCATCAACCCGCTCGCCTCCCCTTGGGGAGCGGCGGACATCGCGGCGATCTGCCCCGCCGGGCCGGACGCCCTCCTGGCCCCGAAGGTCGAGACAGTGGACGACATCCTCGTCCTGTCGCGCGCCATGGACGCCGCCGGCGCGCCTGCCTCGATGCGCCTGTGGGCGATGATGGAGACGCCCTTGGCTGTGCTGAACGCGCCCGCGATCGCCCAGAGCGCCCGCGCGCCGGGCTGCCGGCTCGCAGGGTTCGTGCTGGGCGCCAACGACCTCGCCAAGGAGACCCGCGCCCGCCTGACCCCCGGACGGGGCGCTCTGGCCGGATGGCTGGCCCAGTGCGTGCTGGCGGGCCGGGCGTACGGGCTTGAAGTGATCGACAGCGTTTTCAACGACATCAACGATGTCGAGGGATTCCGGGCCGAATGCCTGCAGGGGCTCGACATGGGCATGGACGGCAAGTCGCTCATCCATCCCGGGCAGATCGGGCCGTGCAACGAGGTCTTCGCCCCCACGGCCCAGGACGTCGCGTGGGCCCAGCGGGTGATCGCCGCGTTCGAGGCGCCTGAAAACGCGCACAAGGGCGCAATTGCGCTGGACGGACGCATGGTTGAGCGCCTTCACGCGCAGATGGCGCAGCGGGTCGCGGCGCTCGCGCAGGCCATCGGGGACCGAAAATAACTCTACCTTGAGTTTGCCAGTTTGCCGCCGCGCACTGGTGAAATATACAGTCAGATACACCAGCGCTCCCGCGCCACGGGGATGGATGCACAGATGAACGACGAAACCGGGCGCACGCCCGACCGCGCCTCCCAAGGCCCTACCCCGAACCGGGGCAGAGGCCGCTCGCCCACCGTCATCGACGCCCGCCCGGTCTCTTCCCAGACCGCGGCGGCCTCGGAACCGACGGTCGAGGCGACCCCCGACGCGCCTTCGTCGCCGGTTTCCGACGCGTCTTCGGACGCGCTTGCGGCGGCGCTTGCGCAGGCCAGCGGCGCCTCGGCGACGCCGGACATCGCGCCAGGCTCGCAGCCGGACGCCGAAGTCCTTCCTCCCGCCGAGCCTGCGAGGGAGCCCCCCGTTGAGCCCGCCGCAGCGGAGGCCACCGGGCCCGTCCCGGCCGCGCGCACGCCG
>JAQGJX010000040.1 GCA_028290405.1 Hyphomicrobiales bacterium | reverse complement strand
GCGTCGCCATCAGCTCCATCGAACGGCGCGCCAGAGCGGGATCGACCCAGTCGACGCCGCCGTAGACCAGCTCGCCGAAGGGTCCGATCTCGTCATGGAACGCGAGGATCTCATCGACGACCTTGTTCACGGTTCCGCGAATGACGAGCCTGTCGAGCACGCCGTCATCGGTGACGCTCTCGTCGCTCTCGTCCGCGCTTTCCTTGAAGGGGAACAGGCGCCCGCCCCAGCGGAATTTCTTCAGCAGGTGCGAGTAGTAGAAACGATAGGGGCTGCGGGGGTCGCGTGCGCCATACGCTTCCGCCACGCCATCGTCATCGGCGACGAAGACCGTCTTCGCAACGCGCCAGTCCGCAGGATCAGCCACGCGCCCGGCGCCCGCGCATCCAGCCTGATAACTTGCCCAATGGGTCTTCACCCATTTAGGCAGCAGGAAGTTTGCGGAGATCGTATGGAACCCCTGCGACCCGAAGAATTCTGCGCTTTTGGAGTGGGGCGAGACGATGGTGCCGACGATCTCAGGATAGGGTTTTTGAAAGGGTTTGGGCACTTCGCCTAAGGCAAAATCCGCGCGGCCCATTTTCGCCGTCGTAATCTTGAATCGATTTCCCGGTTTATCGAAATTATACGGGGGGTCACCCGTCCACACCGCCATGATCGCTTCAATTGCGTCGTGGAACAGCTGGTTTCTGTCCATTCCGAGCTGGCCCAGCACCTCCGCGTCCGCAGGCAGGCTGCCGGGGCTGACGCCAAATATGAAGCGCCCTTCCGCCAGATGATCGAACATCGCCGCATGGGCGGCGATGAGGACCGGATGAGACTGGGAAATATTCGACGTGCCGGTACCCAGCTTGATCTGCTTGGTGACCGGAATCAGCGTGGCGAGAAACTGGAACGAGTTCGTGACGTTCTCGGCCTTGTCGGTGAGGTGCTCTCCCACGAAGCCGTCATGGAAACCGAGCTTGTCGGCCAGGATGATGGCCTCGCGGTCCTCCTTCAGGGTTTCGACCCAATTGCGATGGGGCGGATGCATGGGCATCATGAAGTACCCAAGGCGCATGAACGTCTATCCTTTCAGGGCTGCGCGAAGCGGCGCACGGCGTCGACGAAGGCTTCGGGGTCGTCGATCATGGGGAAGTGGCCAGCATCAGGCACTTTCGTGAACTCTGCGCCGGCGATGCGCGTCAGCAGGTCTGGAGACCTGGCGAGCGTCGGGCCGCGGTCGCCATAGATGAGCAGGGTCGGGGCGGTGATGCGGGCGGCGGTGGCGAGCACGTCGAAATCGCGCAGCGCCCACATGACGTCAATCATCGATCGTACGCCCGCCTTCGCTCGGTCTATGTTCCAGCGCGCCAGAAATTCTGGCGAAACCTTCCGGAAACGCGGCCTAACCTGCTCTTCGGTCTGCGTGACCGAGCCGAACATTTTCTCGGTGGCGAACCAGCCGGACTTCCATTCCTCGGGCGAGCGGACGGGCGTTTCGACCGGCAACAGGCAAGCGGTCCTGTCGGGATGGCGGGCTCCGAATGCGATGCAGATGGCGCCTCCAATCGAGGAGCCAAGCACATGCGCACGCTGCAAGCCAAGCGCGTCCATGACGCAGCTGACCGCGTCCGCATAAGTCTCGACGCTACAATGCCCGCCGCTTGGGTCTGAATCGCCATGGCCGGGCATGTCCCATGCGAACACGCTGAAGTCCTTCGCCAGCAAGGGGAGCGCATGTTCCCATTCAAATGCGGATCCGCCGTTGCTGTGCAGCAGCACCAGCGGCGGGCCGCCGCCTGCCACGTGCAGGTGGATGCGCCCATGGGGCGTGTGGACGAACTTGTCCTGCATGAGGATATCTCCAGTCTGCGCAGGTCTGAGGGCGTGCAAGCGGACAGCGAAGCAAGCAGTTACTGCGGCTTGATGCCGGCCTGCGCCGCGATTCGCGCGAACTGGTTGACTTCCAACTCAACCCGATCCCCCAGCGTCTTGGCCGGACCGCCGACGACATCAAGTGAAGCAGCCTCAAACTTGGATTTGAGATCAGGCGAAGCGAGCGCCTTGTTGAAGGCGGCGTTCATCTCCGCCAAGGTCTTCGCAGGCGTTTCGCGGGGTGCGAAAATCGCGTGCCAGCCGTAAAATTCGAAGTTCGGAATCGTAACGTTCATGGCTTCTACATCAGGGAAGGGTTGAACGCCGGCCTTCGCGCTGGCGACTGCGAGCGCCCTGCCCCGCCCTGCGTTGACGCTGCTGATGGCGCTGTTGACGAAATCGAGCATGATGTCGATCTCGCCGTTCTGCAGGTCTCGAATGGCGTCGGCGCTGCCGCGATAATTGGCGATGGTGACGTTGGAGCCGGGGTTGAGCCGCAGCAACTCGCAAGCGAGGGTCGCCAGGCCTCCGGATGAGCCGCAACGCACTCCGCCCTGTTTCGATTGCATCAAGCTTAGAAGATCACTGACTTTTCTCGCCTCGAACTGGTTGCTGGCCAGCAGCACAAAATAGCCCGAGCTAAGCTGAATGACGGGAGCCAGTTCCTTTGGATCCCGGCTACCTTGGAAGAAGATGGGGTTGCTGACGAGCGTCGAGAGGCCCAACAGCAGGGTGTGTCCGTCTGCGCTCGCCCGCGAGACGGATTCCACCGCGATGTTGCCCCCGGCCCCCGGCTTGTTCTCGACGATGATTGGCTGGGAAAGGAGCGGCGTCATCGCATTCGCCACGATCCGCGCCACCGCGTCTGCGGGTCCGCCTGCCGCCGTCGGAACCACGATGCGGACGATCTTGTTCGGCCAATCTTGGGCGGCGGCGGGCAGCCCATAAGCGAAACTGGCGATGAGCGTCAACCATGCAAGGCGTAGCATAGCGTTTCCTCCCCCTTTGTCTCGTCGCCGACCGAGACCGGAGCGCGAGCTTTGAGTGGATGGTATCGCAGGTCGCCAGCGCTCCCGATGCGCAAATTCGAAAAACAGAATTTCCTTTTTTGAAAAAACATGGCGCGCCTGTAGTCTTGCGAGAGGCTGCGGCCAGACAGGACGGGCGGCGGGAAAGCGGAAGGAAAAGCGGCGTGAACAAGCTGCTTGCAATGAAGGCGTTCGTGAGCGTCGTCTCCAACGGCAGCTTCACCATGGCTGGCCGCGACCTTGGATTGGCCGTGTCATCCATAACCAAGCTGGTGGCCTCCCTCGAAAACGAATTCGGGACGCGTCTGCTCAACCGGTCGACGCGGAAGCTGGAGCCGACCGACAGCGGCGCGACCTATTACCAGCGCTGTCTCGCCATCCTGTCCGGCATAGAGGAGGCGGAGGACGTCGTCATGGACGGGCCCCATTCGCCGCGCGGCGCGCTACGCGTCATCCTGCCTATGTCGTTTTTCCGGGTCACGGTGGCGCCTCACCTGCCGCGTTTTCTGCGCGAATATCCCGACATCAATCTTCATGTCTCGTTCAACGACGACCTGCAGAGCGCCGCGACGGAGATGTTCGACATGGCGGTCGGAAAAGGGGATCTTCAGGCTTCAGGCCTTGTCACCCGCGTGTTGACGCGTGGTCCTCTCGTCACCGTTGGGGCGCCCCGCTACCTCGAAGAAAAAGGGCGCCCCTGCTCCATCGAAGACCTGCGCGACCACGACTGCATCGTCAGTCGCGAAAGCCAGCTGTGGCGCTTTCAGGAAGCCGGACGGCCGCGCTCGGTCGCCGTTTCCGGGCGCCTCAAAGTCGCCAGCGGCGACGCCTTGCTTGAAGCTGCAGTGGCGGGCTGCGGACTCGCGCAAGGAACCTGGTGGCTGTTCCGCAAGGCGCTCGAGCAGACAACGCTCACCACGGTTCTCAGCGAACACGCTTGCGAAGGCGATCCAATGCGTGTCGTCCTCAGCGAGGGCAAGTACCTGTCCAAGAAGGCCCGTGTATTCCTGGAGTTCCTCATTGCCGTCACGCAGCGGGAAAGCGCGCCCGCTTCACATTCCAGCGCCCCATCTGCATCGCCATAGGCGCCATGATCTGACTTCCGACCCTGCGAGGACAAGGGGCGGTGGACTCATTATCCCTGCTCAGTCGCTGGCGTCATCCTTTCGCTCATGGCTGTGGGGCCGGCTGCGATAGGTTGTACCAGCCGTTGCGGGCGTCGGCCCGCAAGCGTCTGTATGCGGGCGAGCAGCGTATTTCTGCTCCGGGCACTTAGGAGGCCCTTCTGGCCGCACAATACGTTCGCAATTGCAGCTTGTCCGTCGGTCCGACGTTCTAACCGCGAACGCTATACAGTCCCGAAAACACAGCAATATCGACGCATCCCGGCCGCCGTACGAATCGACCGAAGTCCAGAGCCGCAGAGAAGGAGCAAGATTCGGAGAAGGCGTACCAGCGTGTCAGCTGGTCGAAGTACGGCGGAATAATCGCGTTCCCCCTACGGACAAGGCGAGTTCAGCTTGGATGCGAGATGCGAGAATGGGTTCAAAGAAAGGACTGGCGGAGGGAAAGGACCTGAAATCCAACCTTCTCTGGCCCGATTGGCGGAGAGCTTCGCAATCCGCTGCAGCAATTCGCATCGTGACGCGGCACAAGCATGGGCTGCGGGATTCAGACGCTGATTAAACCGCGCCCGGGGGGAGCAGTCGGAAGCGCTGCTTAAAGGCAGTCCTATTTGCGTTCGTGCCGATGGCTAGCCGCGAGCCGAGAACT
>JAQGJX010000032.1 GCA_028290405.1 Hyphomicrobiales bacterium | reverse complement strand
CGTTCTCGTTGCGCGGATCCCCGGCCATTACGTTCTCCCGGCTTTTACAATGCCGATTCTTATAAGCCATGCACGGGCCCCTCGCCACCGTGGATGCCGGCGCGCGCGGCGACCGGTCACGCCGCAGGGCGAGAAATAATTCGGCTCGCGGGCGCGCGGACTTAACGCTGCGCGCGCCCCTGGAGGCGCCCGGGCGGCCTTGATCCGGCCGCGCCCGCAGGGCAAAACTGCAGCTGCGAATGCGCCAGGGTTGCCGGCGCGAGGCGGGTCAGGAGAGATTTCATGGATGAATTGATTGCACGGATCACCGGGGCTCTCGGCCTCGACGCCAGCGTGGCGCAGCAGGCGGTGACGACGGTGCTGGGTTTCCTCAACAAGGAGGCCCCCACGCAGACCGCCGATCTGCTGGCCATGATCCCCGGCGCGCAGGAGGCGATCGCCGCGCTCCCGGCGGCGGGCGGCGGCGGCCTCATGGGCGCGTTCGGCGGCCTGATGGGCGGGGGCTCCGGCGGCGTCATGGCGCTGGCCGGCCAGCTTCAGGGCCTCGGGCTCGGGATGGGCGACATCCAGGGGCTCGGCAAGGAATTGTTCGACTACGGCAAGGAAGTCGCCGGCGAGGACGTGATGGGCCAGATCGTCGCCGCCGTGCCGGGGCTCAGCCAGTTCGTCTGAACGCCGCCATGACCGCTTCCGGGGCGCCGCGCGCGCCCCGGATACATCGCCGGAGCCCCGCGCATCCGACGAAGGGACTGTAGCCGAACTCCACGAGGGGTGTAGAACCCTCCCATGGTTTCGCCAGCCCCGGTTTCATCGATGTCCCACCCTTCCGCCTCCCCCGCGCCCGGCGCAGCCTTCCCGCCCGCCCGGCAGGAGGATTGGCGCACGCTGGTCGACAAGGCCCTGAAGGGCGCGCCCTTCGAGCGCCTGCTGTCGCGCACCGCCGACGGGATCGAGATCCAGCCGCTTTATCCCCGCAGCCCCACGGGCGCGCCCGCCTTGGCGCGCGCGCAGCCGGGCCCGTGGCGCATGTTGGCGCGCGTCGACCAGCCGGACGGGCTCTCGGCCAACCAACAGGCGCGGGCGGACCTCGAAGGCGGCGCCACGGGCCTGCACATCGTGCTCTCCGGCTCGGACGGCGCCTGCGGCTTTGGCCTGGCGCCAGTCGAGATCGAGGCCGCGCTCGCGGGCGTGGACCTGGCTGACGTGGCGCTGGAGCTCGATCTGGGCCGCGACGCGGGCGTGGCGGAGCAGGTCGCGAGCATCATCGAGGCGCAGGGCCTCGCGGCCTCCAGCGCGCGCGCGTCGTTCGGGCTGCGGCGCGACGATCCGGCTCTGGCCGAGCGCGTCCGGGCGTTGCAGGGGCGCGGCTTCGCGGGGCCGTTCTGCGTCGCCGACGGGCGGCCCGTGCATGCTGGCGGGGGCACGGAAGCGCAGGAGCTGGCGTTCGCGCTGGCCAGCGCCGTGTCCATGCTGCGCGCTCTCGAGGCTGGGGGGCTTGAGCTTGAAGCCGCCCGGCGCGCGATCTCCTTCAGGGTGGCGAGCGACGCGGACCAGTTCGCCTCCATGTCCAAGCTGCGGGCGCTGCGGCGCCTGTGGGCGCGGGTGGAGGAGACCTGCGGCCTCGCGCCGCTCCCCGTCCACATCCACGCCGAAACGGCGTGGCGCATGATGACGCGGCGCGACCCGTGGGTGAACGCGTTGCGCGCCACCGTGGCGGCGTTTTCCGCCGGCGTGGCGGGCTGCGACGCGCTCAGCGTGCTGCCCTTCACGCAGGCTCTTGGGCTGCCGGACGGCTTCGCCCGCAGGCTCGCGCGCAACACGCAGCTTGTGCTTGTGGAAGAGGCGCATCTGGCTCGCGTGGCGGACCCCGCGGCGGGCGCGGGCGGGTTCGAGGCCCTCACGCAAGCCCTATGCGACAAGGCCTGGGGGCTGTTCCAGGACATCGAGCGCGCGGGAGGCCTTGAGGCTGCGATGCAGGCCGGGCTTGTGGCGGGCTGGGTTCGCGACGCCAGCGCGGCGCGTCTACGCGACGTGTCCCGCCGCAAGGCGCAGATCACGGGCACGAACGAGTTTCCCAATGTCGCCGAGGGCGAGCAGAACGTGCTTGCGCCCCTGCCGCGCAGCTTTGCGGGCGACAGCGTCTTTCCCGCCATGCGCCTAGCCGAGCCCTTCGAGGCGCTGCGCGACGAGAGCGACGCGGCGCTGGCGCGCACGGGCGCGCGGCCGAAAGCCTTCCTGGCAGCGCTCGGCGCGACCGCCTCGTCCGCAGCCCGCGTGGGCTTTGCGCGCGGGGCGTTCGAGGCGGGCGGCTTCGAGGTCGTGGCGTCGGGCGAGTTGCGCAGCGCGGACGAGGCCGTGCAGGCGTTGAAGCTTTGCGGCGCAAGCGTCGCATGCCTGTGCGGAGCGGACGCCGATTACGCCGCGGCCCCCGCGCATGCGCGCGCGCTGGTTGAGGCAGGCGCGCGTTTCATCGCGCTGGCGGGCCGGCCCGGCGAGCAGGAAAGCGCTCTGCGCGAGGCGGGAACGCAGGATTTCATCTACGTGGGCTCTGACGTGGCGGGCACGCTGAAGGCGGCGCTGGAGCAGGCAAGCTAAGCGCAAAGCGCTGCGGCGCAGGCGCTTTTTTATCCAGCTACGGTTCCGGCGTCTTGAAATGGGCGCAAACGGGCAGCATATCCCTGCTCATCGCGCCGCACATGGACAAGGGGACCGCACCACGAGACAGCGAACAACGCGTCTCGGGCAAAGCGGGTTCCCGGTCGCTTGAGGGGCGCACTTCAAGCCCTGAGAGGACATCCATGATCATTCGCTCCGCCGCGATCGCCGCGGCTCTCTTTGCTGCGGCTCCCCTCACGACGGCGCAGGCCGGGCCTTCTTACGACGGCAAGTGGTCCGTGCAGATCATCACCGAAAAAGGCTGGTGCGACGTGTACCGCTACAACATCGGCGTGGCGGGCGGGCGCATCACCGAAGTGGGGGCGCCGGGCGCCACCGCCAACGGCCGCATCGACCAGGGCGGGCGCGTGAACGTGCAACTCGCCAAGGGCGCGGACGTGATCTCGGTCACCGGCGCCGTCACGGGCGCATCGGGCGGCGGCGCGTGGACGTTGCCGAACCGCTCCTGCGCGGGCCGCTGGCGCGCTGAAAAGCTGGCCTGACTAAAGTTCACCTAGCAGGCGCCGCCAATCTCGCAAGAGAGGATGGCCGCGCCTGCCGTCTAAATCTATACTGGCCGCGCATTTCGCTCACGGGCCAGTCATGACGCGCATTCCCAGCTTCGCCGAGATCGCCTTTTCCGACGCCGCCGTCGCCGCCCCTGCGCAAGCGGGCGCGCAAGATGCGTGGCTCACCCCCGAGGGGCTGGCGGTGAAGCCGGTCTACGGGCCGGACGATCTCGCCGGCCTGTCGTGCCTCGACACCCTGCCGGGCCTGCCGCCCTATCTGCGCGGCCCCTACCCCACCATGTACGTCAACCAACCGTGGACGATCCGCCAGTACGCGGGCTTCTCGACGGCTGAGGATTCCAACGCGTTCTACCGGCGCAATCTTGCCGCGGGCCAGAAGGGCCTGTCGATCGCGTTCGATCTGGCCACCCATCGCGGCTACGATTCCGACCATCCGCGCGTGGCCGGCGACGTCGGCATGGCGGGCGTGGCGATCGACTCCATCTACGACATGCGCACGCTGTTCGACGGCATTCCGCTCGACAGGATGTCCGTCTCGATGACCATGAACGGCGCCGTGCTGCCCGTGCTGGCGCTCTACATCGTGGCCGCGGAAGAACAGGGCGTGTCCCAGGACAAGCTGTCGGGCACGATCCAGAACGACATTCTCAAAGAATTCATGGTGCGCAACACCTACATCTACCCCCCCAAGGCGTCGATGCGCATCATCTCGGACATCTTCGCCTACACGTCGGCGCATATGCCGAAGTTCAACTCGATCTCGATTTCCGGCTACCACATGCAGGAAGCGGGCGCGACGCAGGACCTCGAGCTGGCCTACACGCTGGCGGACGGCGTCGAATATGCGCGCGCGGGCGTGGCGGCCGGCATGGACATCGACGCGTTCGCGCCGCGCCTGTCGTTCTTCTGGGCCATCGGCATGAACTTCTTCATGGAGGTCGCAAAGCTGCGCGCCGCGCGGCTCCTGTGGGCGGACCTCATCAAGCCCTTCAACCCCAGGAACGACAAGTCGCTGGCGCTGCGCACCCATTGCCAGACGTCGGGCTGGTCGCTGACCGCGCAGGACGTCTACAACAACGTGGTGCGCACGCAGATCGAGGCGATGGCCGCCACGCAGGGCCATACGCAATCGCTGCACACCAACGCGCTCGACGAGGCGCTGGCGCTGCCGACGGACTTCTCCGCGCGCATCGCCCGCAACACGCAGATTTTCCTGCAGCAGGAAAGCGGCACGACGCGCATCATCGATCCGTGGGGCGGCTCCTATTACGTCGAGCGCCTGACGGCGGACCTCGCCATGCGGGCGCGGGCGCACATCGAGGAGGTGGAGCGGCTGGGCGGCATGGCGAAGGCCATCGACGCGGGCATTCCCAAGCTGCGCATCGAGGAGGCCGCCGCCAAGACGCAGGCGCGGATCGACACCGGGCAGCAGGCGGTGATCGGCGTCAACAAGCATCGTCTTGCGGACGAGGCGCCCATCGACGTGCTGAAGGTCGACAATTCCTCCGTCCGCGCGCAGCAGATCGAAAAGCTGAAGCGCCTGCGCGCCGAGCGCGACCCCGCCGCCGTGCAGGAGGCCTTGAGCGCGCTCACCAACGGCGCGATGGGCGACGCCAACCTGCTGGCGCTGGCCGTGCAGGCCGCGCGCGTGAAGGCCACCGTGGGCGAGATTTCGCTGGCGCTGGAGAAAGCCTTCAACCGCCACGTGGCCACCATCCGCACCATCACGGGCGTGTATCGCCGCGAGGCGGGGGACGCGGACGAGGCGGTGTCTCGCGTACAACGCATGACCCAGGCGTTCGCCGAAAACGAAGGCCGCCCGCCCCGCATCCTCGTCGCCAAGGTGGGACAGGACGGGCATGACCGGGGACAGAAAGTGGTGTCGTCGGCGTTCGCCGACCTCGGCTTCGGCGTCGACATCGGCCCCCTGTTCGCCACCCCGGCCGAGGCGGCCCAGCAGGCCGCCGAAAGCGACGTGCACATCGTGGGCGTCTCGTCGCTGGCCGCCGGGCATCTCACGCTTGTGCCCGAACTGAAGGCGGAACTGGAAAAACTGGGGCGCGCCGACATCATGATCGTGGTGGGAGGCGTCATCCCCCAGCAGGACTTCGCCGCCCTGCGGGCCGCAGGCGCCGCGGCGATCTTCCCGCCCGGGACGGCGATCGCGGAAGCCGCCGAGCAATTGCTTCAAGAGTTGAACGAGCGGCTCGGCTACGCGCAGAAACCTGCGGCGGAATAGACCCCGGCGCCAAGGTCGCCCGCGGGTCTATGCGCCGTGCGCGGCCGGCGTGTAGCGCGCGTCCAGCGTCGCCGCGCCCGCGTCGGACACGATGGCGCCCCGCTCGCACAGGTCTTCCATGTGCGCCAGCACCGACAGGGACGCGGCGGGCTTGAGGCGCGGGTCGAGGCCCATGTAGATGCGATCCACGATCGTCGAAATCTCCGCGTCTCCTGCGGCGAGCCGCTCGAGGATCGCGGTCTCGCGCATGCGGCGGTGGCTGGCGAGGCCGCGCACGTAGCGCTTCGGGTTCGTCACCGGCGCGCCGTGGCCGGGGTAATAGATGGCCTCATGGCGCGCCGCGAGCTTGTCGAGGGACGCCATGTAGTCGCGCATGCGCCCGTCGGGCGGCGCCACGATGGTGGTGGACCACGCCATCACATGATCGCCCGAGAACAGCGCGTTCTCGTCCTCCAGCGCGAAGCACAAATGGTTCGAGGCGTGCCCGGGCGTGTGGACGGCGGTCAGCGCATATCCCGCGCCGTGGAGGACGTCGCCCTCGCGCATCTCCACGTCGGGCGCGTAGTCGAGATCGTGGCTGGCGTCGAGCCGGCCGGAGGCGTGATGGGCGATCTCCACATGGGCGGCGCAGCCGTGGATGGGCGCGCCGGTCGCCGCTTGCAGCGCGCGGGCGCCGGGCGAATGATCGCGGTGCGTGTGCGTCACCACGATGTGGGCGATGCGCTCGCCCTGCGCGGCGTGCAGGATGGCGGCGAGATGCGCCTCGCTCTCCGGGCCGGGATCGATCACCGCCAGCTCGCCCGCCCCTACCAGATACGTGCAGGTGCCGGTGAACGTGAACGGCGATGGATTGGGCGCCACGAGCCTGCGCACCAGCGGCGAGAGGCGCGCGGCGCCGCCGCTGGGCAGGGGCGTGCGGTCATGGGCGAGATCGTCTGTCATGGACGCAGATTAGCAGCATTTGCGGCTTCAATGAAAATTGCGCCCCTTGGGCATGACGCGGGCGGGCTCGCGCGGATCGCGGCCCTGCGGGCGCTTCACCTCGTCGGCGCGCGCAAGGCTTGAGACCATGCCGCCCTGCGACGACAGCAGGCCCAGCATGGGCGACAGGTCCTCCAGCGTTTCCGCCACCACGTGGATGA
This sequence comes from Hyphomicrobiales bacterium, assembly GCA_028290405.1. Taxonomy (GTDB): domain Bacteria; phylum Pseudomonadota; class Alphaproteobacteria; order Rhizobiales; family Beijerinckiaceae; genus Terripilifer. The sequence continues at coordinate 1,941 of JAQGJX010000032.1, read as the reverse complement.
CGCCCGCCTCGTTCTGCAACCGCCCCGTGATGGCGACGAAGCGCGCGCCGATCACTTCCGCGCGCTGCGCCTCGAACACTTTCGGCCACACGATGGCGTTGGCCACTCCCGTCTCGTCCTCCAGCGTCATGAACACGACGCCCTTGGCCGAGCCCGGCCGCTGGCGCACGAGCACGAGGCCCGCCACGGTGACGCGCGGAAGACGCCCTCTAGAATGGATCTGACGCCCTCCCTCGCCCGCAGGAGAGCGAGGGGCGCCCATGGATCGCGCATGTCCTTCCACGCTCACGCGAGCCAAATCCGCGCAGCGCAGGATGCGGCGGGCGCCAAGCTTGTCGCGCAGGAACGACACGGGATGCGCCTTCAGTGACAGCGAGAGATGGCGGTAATCCTCCACCACATGCTCGCCCAGCGGCATGGGCGGCAGGTGCGCGTCGGGCTCGACCTCCTGCAATCGCACATGGCGCCAGAGCGCCAGGTCGTCCTTGTCGCCCGCCCGGTTGAGCCCGCGCACGGCCCACAACGCCTCGCGCCGGTCCAGCCCCAGCGAACGGAACGCGTCCGCGGTGGCGAGCTTCTCCAGCACGGCGGGCGAGAGCCCCGTGCGCAGCCACACGTCGCGCACGGAATCGTAGCCCGCGCCGCGCCGCTCCACGAGCGTCTGCATGTCCGCCTCGCGCGCGCCCACGATCATGCGCAGGCCCAGCCGCAGCGCGTGCGCGGTGCGGATGTGGGGCGCCTGCTCGGCGTGGCGGCGCACGATGCGGCGCTGGAAATCGGCGCCGGGCGGCTCCAGCGTGCAATCCCATCGCGAGTGGTTCACGTCCGCCTCGCGCATCTCCACCCCGTGTTCGCGCGCGTCGCGCACGATCTGCGCGGGCGCGTAAAAGCCCATGGGCTGCGAGTTCAGCAGCGCGCACGCGAAGGCGTCCGGGTACAGGCATTTCATCCAGCACGACGCATAGACCAGCAGGGCGAACGAGGCCGCGTGGCTCTCGGGGAAACCATAGGTGCCGAAGCCTTCGATCTGCGCGAAACAGCGCTCCGCGAACGCGCGCTCGTAGCCGCGCTCCGCCATGCCCTCGATCATCTTGGCGCGGAAGGTGTGGATCGTCCCCACCCGTTTGAACGTCGCCATGGCGCGCCGCAGCTTGTCTGCCTCGGACGGCGTGAAGCCCGCCGCCACGATGGCGATCTTCATCGCCTGCTCCTGGAACAGCGGCACTCCGAGGGTCTTGCCCAGCACCGCCTCAAGCTCTCTTGACGGATAGGAGACCTGCTCGAACCCCTGCCTGCGCCGCAGGTAGGGATGCACCATGTCGCCCTGGATGGGGCCGGGCCGCACGATGGCGACTTCAATGACAAGATCGTAGAAAGCTCTCGGGCGCAGGCGCGGCAGCATGGACATCTGCGCGCGGCTTTCGATCTGGAACACCCCGATGGTGTCGGCGCGGCAGATCATGTCGTAGACGCACGCGACCTCGGAGGGGATGGTCGCCAGCGTGAGCCGCTGGCCGTAATGGGCCTCTATGAGGTCGAGCCCGCGCCGGATGCAGGAGAGCATGCCCAGCGCCAGCACGTCGATCTTGAGAATGCCCAGCGCGTCGAGGTCGTCCTTGTCCCACTCGATGGTCGTGCGGTTCTCCATGGCCGCGTTGGCGATGGGGACGACTTCATCCAGCCTCGAGCGCGTGATGACGAAGCCGCCCGTGTGCTGAGAAAGATGGCGCGGAAAGCCCGCGATCTCCTGCGAGAGGCGCAGCACATGGGCGATGCGCCAGTCGGCGGGATCGAGCCCGGCGCGGCGGGCCGCTTCCTCGCCCGCCTCCTCGGCGCTGCCCCACACGGTTTTCGTCATGGCGCCCAGCCGCGTATCGTCAAAGCCGAACACCTTGCCGACTTCGCGCAGCGCCGAGCGGCCGCGATAGGAAATGACTGCGG
>JAQGJX010000024.1 GCA_028290405.1 Hyphomicrobiales bacterium | reverse complement strand
CGCGCCTCGGCGGCGCGATCGAACTGCGCCCGCAGGGCGGGAAAATCGCAGGACGCCTGCGCCGGGCCCGCGGGGGAGAGCGCGCATGCGGCGAGCGCCAGAAGGGAGGAAAGCCATCGAGACATGGTCATCTCAGGCTCCGCTTATGCAACGCTAATTCCATTGTATCCAAACGATTGTTGGCGCAAGCCGATGTCCCTGGAGCTTGTCGGAACAAGCAATCGCCTTCAAGGCTTGAGGCCCCGTGCACCCAGCGTCCGCAAATTCCCAAACGCCGGCGAACCCGGACGCCTCGCCCGAACCGGAGCTCGGCGCCCCGCCGGAGAGCGCGCCGCTCGATCTCGCCCATGAGGCGGATCGGGGCCGCCTGGCGCGTTCGCCCTCGCACATTCCCTGGAAAGGCTGGCGCGACGTTTTCCTGCGCATGTGGTCCGGCATCTTCCGGGACCGCGTGTTCTCGCTGGCCGCCGGCGTGGCGTTCTACGCCATCCTGGCCATCTTTCCCGCCATTGGGGCGACGATCTCCGTCTACGGCTTGTTTGCGGACGCCACGTCCGCGCCTGCGCACCTGAGCCTGCTCGCCGGCATCCTGCCGCCGGGCGCGGCGGAATTGCTGGGCGAGCAGATGGTGCGCGTGTCCAGCGCGGCCAGCAAGTCGCTCGGTTGGGCGCTGCTCACGAGCCTGCTGATCTCGCTGTGGAGCGCCAACGCCGGGGTGGCGGCGATCTTCGACGCGCTGAACGTGGTGTTCAAGGAACACGAGAAGCGGCCGCTGTATGTCTTCTATGCGTTGACGCTGACGTTCACCGCGGTCGCCGTGCTCTTCCTGGCGCTCGCCATCGGGTTGATCGTGGTCTTCCCTATCGTGCTCAAATATTTCGGCTGGGGGAGCTTCGGCGAGTCGCTGCTTTCGGTGCTGCGCTGGCCGGCGCTGTTCGTCGTGGTGGTGATGGTGCTGTCGGTGTTCTATCGCTACGGACCCAGCCGGCGGCGGGCGAAATGGCGGTGGGTGAGCTTCGGCAGCATCATGGCGTCCATGGTGTGGATCGCCGCCTCGATCCTGTTCTCCTGGTACGTGGCCAGCTTCGACAGCTACAACCGCATGTACGGATCGCTGGGCGGGATCATCGCCTTCATGGTGTGGCTGTGGCTGTCCAGCGTCGTCGTGCTGCTGGGCGCGGAAATCGACGCGCAGGCCGAATTGCAGACGGCGGTGGATTCCACCGAAGGGCCCCCCAAGCCCATGGGGCAGCGCGGGGCCGTGGTGGCCGACACCCTGGGAGAGGCGCAGCCATGAGGCGAACGCGTAGAAGTTAAGCACGCCGCCTAAAGCGTGCGCTGGGAATCGCGCCGCTAGATGGCGATCCAGATGCTCGAGGCGACGAGCGCGCATGCGTAGAATACGCCCACGAGATAATCGTCGATCGTCATGGCCTGTCTCCTCTTGCTGCCCCGCCGCTGGGCGGCGAACGGGCTCCCGAACGGAGGGTGTGCTCAGGAGCCCGAACCGCGGGCCGCGCGCTCTCGACATTGCCGAAGCGCCGGCCCGAACTGTGTGCGGTGGACAAAGCAAGTTTAGCGCCATTGGCCGGCAAGTGGCGTCAACTCGTCGTGAACAGGCTCGGGGCGGCTGCGCCTTGTGCGGAACCGCATCGTCGCCCGGCGCGTTGACCGGCGTGAAACCATGGAGACGTTCGTGACGCAGAGCCGGCTTGGCGACGACAACGCGCGCAGGGAAATCGAAGCCCTTCGCAAACTTTCACAAAAGGAACGGCTGAGCGTCCTGATCGGCGGCATGGTGGAGCGCGGTTGCGCGCCCGACGCCGACGCCTCGGCGAGCTTCACCCGGCGCCTCAACGACGTGCGGGACGGGGCGGCCACCCGCGCCTCCCGTCGCAAGTCGAGCGAAGACTGAAGCGCAGACGGCCCTGCTACGGCCCCGGCGCCCCCATATCCTCACAATTTTGGGCGATAGGCTTCCCCACGTGGCCAGATCGCTCCCCAAAGGCACAGCCGCGAGGCGGGGCGTCCCATAGCAGCAGGGGCGTCCCGCCGACTTCTCTTAAGCTTTGCCTTGAATGCAAATATGCGAACGAACGTAATTATTTCTGTGATCTAGATTTCCAAAATTGTTGCCCCCTTCGCCTGCGGCGAGTAGACGCATGGAGGCGGCGCGCTTGGTCCGCCGCCGCGGAAATGGGGAGATTTGCGATGAAAGCGTCCACTTTAGCATTTCGATCCGCCGTTTGCCTGGGGCTTACGGGCATGACGGGCGGCATCGTCATGGCGGCTTCGCATAATCACACGCTCGCGCCCGCCCACGCGCACCTGAACCTGCTCGGCTGGGCGTCGCTCTTCCTGATCGGCCTGTTCTACCGCGGCAATGCTGCGCTGGATGCGTCGCGAATCGCGACCGCTCAGGTGGGCGCCTGGGTGCTTGGCACCATCGTGCTCATCGCGGGCGTGACGGGCATCTACGCCGGTTATCCACAACTGGAGCCCGCCGCCGGGATCGGCTCCATCATCGTCGTGGGCGCCATGCTCCTGTTCGCCTACCTGGTGTTCCGCCCCGAGCGCGCCTCGATCGCCCCCAGCCTTGGCATGGCGCCGGCCGAATAAGCGCCTCGACGAAGTCGGGGTTTGAACCACAGGAGAGCGGCGATTGCGGTTCATGGTAAAGCTTGTACGCACGTATAACACTGAGCGGGAAACGTTTACGGGTTTTGTCAACGCGCCCCGCATGCCATATATGACGCAGGCATCAAACCATGAGGACGGCAATGGCTGTTGACGAAAGGGAAGACCTTGAGGGCGACGCCCCGTCTCCGGAGGTGCGTCGTTCTCCCAAGGCGGTGCTGCCGGGCCTTCCCCGCGCGAACGCGCAGCATGCGGAGCCGGGCGCGCCCTACGGGACGCGCGACCCCGCGCAGGACCATTTCGGCGACGCGCTCGAACTGGTGCGCGCGGCTTCGGACGCGCTGGAGCGCATGCGCGCCCGCTGCCGCGACATCGAAGCCTACGCGACCCAGCAGGCGGAATATTATCGCGGCGAGTTGTCGCTGGCGCACACCGGGATTCGCGACCTGCAAGAGCAGAACCTCTCGCGCGAGGACGCGATCCAGCGGCTCGAGGCGCAGTTGCGCGTCGAGGTCGAGCAGCGCCGCAATCTCGAAGAGGCCCTGAAGGCGACCTCCGACACCGCCGAGAAGTTGCGCGAGCAACTCGCCGAGGCGGAGACGCGGGCCTCGAGCGCGGAAGCCTGGCTCGGGCGCTTCCAGGGCGAGATCGCCAGCGCGTTCGGCGAAGTGCCGCGCATTCTGGGCGAGATCGGCCATGGCGGCGAAGGCCAGCAGGAACAGGCCGTGGTGCAATTGCGCCAGGGCTAAGCGAGCGGCCCCCGGCGACCGGCTCCAAGCAAGCCGGCGACAGGGGCTGACCGGAGGGAAGACCGACGGCACAGACCGGCAGGGACGCGTGCGCCCCCGCCGGCCGCCGGGAGGAGGGGGCTCCGATGGACGACAAACCTGAGCGCACGTGGCGTGCGCGCGCCCCTGGGTCCCCGCTCATGCGGGACGAGACGCCGGAGGGCCGCCAGGCGGCCGTGGCGGAACTGCGCCAGATGTCGCGGGACGACAGGCTGGCGCTGCTGATGCGATCCTTTGCGGACGATTGCGGGGCGCTGCGCCTGAAGCCGCGCCGCGCGCCCTGCGCGTCGCCCCCCGAGCCCGCTACGCCCGTCCGCCGCCCTCCACGCAAGAAACCCTGACGGGCGTCGTCCCGGTCCGCGCCTGCGCCTGCTCGTCGTGAGGCGACGCCGCGCAAACGGCAGCGGAAGTGTTTGCAATTCCGTCACGCCGTGCCAAACTGCAAATGCGACCTATTCGCATTCAAGCAAACGCTGCGCGGCGGAACGGACTTCATGACGGAGACGGCGGCCAAGGACCTGACCCTTTCAAGCTGGCGGCGCCCGCGCGGCGAGGCGTCCCTGTCCGACGTCAACGCCTCCATCGCCATCAACCCGAACGCCCCTGTCCTGCGCAAGGCGCTGGCGTTCCTGGGGCCGGGCTATCTTGTCGCCGTGGGCTACATGGACCCGGGCAATTGGGCCACCTCGCTCGCCGGGGGCGCGAAATACGGCTACGCGCTGCTCTTCGTCGCGCTGCTCTCCAACATCATGGCGATCATTCTCCAGCACCTATGCGCGCGGCTGGCGGTCGCCAGCGGGCGCGACCTGGCGCAAGCGTGCCGGGACGCCTATCCGCGTGCGCTGGCGTGGCCGCTCTGGCTGCTCGCCGAAGTCGCCATCATCGCCACGGACCTGGCGGAAGTGATCGGCACCGCCATCGGGCTCAACCTTCTGTTCGGGATTCCCCTCGAGGTGGGCGTGGTGCTCACCGCGCTCGACGTGTTCCTCATCCTGTGGCTGCAGAACAAGGGCTTTCGCTGGATCGAGGCGTTCGTGATCGCCCTTCTGGGCGTGATCGCCGTGTGCTTCCTCGTGCAGATCGTCATGGCCGATCCCGACTGGGGCGCGGCGCTGGCGGGCTTCGCGCCCACAACGCAGCTCGTGCGCGACCCCGGCATGCTCTACCTCGCGCTGGGAATCCTCGGCGCCACGGTGATGCCGCACAATCTCTACCTGCATTCAGGCATCGTGCAGACGCGCGCCTACGGAGCTGCCGAGAAGGACAAGCGCGAGGCGATCAGGCTGGCGACGGTGGACAGCACCCTGGCGCTGACCTTCGCGCTGGCCATCAACGCGTCGATCCTCATTCTGGCGGCCGCCACCTTCAACAAGGCTGGCGTCACCGAGGTGGAGGAACTGGACCGCGCCCATGCCCTGCTGGCGCCGCTGCTGGGCTCGGCGCTGGCGCCGACCCTGTTCGGAATCGCCCTGTTGTGCTGCGGGCTCAACTCCACCGTCACCGCCACGATGGCGGGGCAGATCGTCATGGAGGGCTTTCTGGACGTGCGCCTGCCGCCGTGGCTGCGGCGGCTCGTCACCCGGCTGGTCGCCATCGTGCCCGCCGTCGTGGTCACGCTCATCTATGGCGAGGGCGGCGCGGGCAAGCTGCTGATCTTCAGCCAAGTGGTGCTGAGCCTGCAATTGCCGTTCGCCATCGTGCCGCTGATCCAGATCACCGCAAGCGCCGGCAAGATGGGCGTCTTGCGCGCGCCCTACTGGCTGACGGGCGTCGCGGGGCTCATCGCGGCGACGATCGTCGCCCTCAACATGAAGCTGATCTTCGACTTCGTGAGCGCCGCCCCGAAGGGCTAGGGGCTACGGGATCGTGCGGTCCCAGACCATCAGCTCCGTGCGGCTGTAGACGCCCGCGCGCACGAAGGGGTCGGCGGCGTCGAACGCCCGCACCGCCTCCATGCCGTCGGCCTCGAACACGATGAGCGCCCCGATCTTCGTCCCGTCCGCCCCATGGAGCGGGCCCGATTGCACGATTCCCGCCGAGCCGCCCCGCAGGTGCGCCTTGTGGGCCTCGATGTTGGCGGCGCGCTCCGCCGCCTTCGCGGCGTCGTCGTAGGCGAGGCGAATGAACAGCACGGCGGTCTCCCTCGGGTCGCGTTTGAGTCGCGCTCACGGGCGATCGCCCGCGGCGCCATTTACATGGGCGGCGCGCGACAGCATCATGGGCGCACAAGACAAAACACGAAGGGGAGGACCATGTCACCAGTCACGATCACGCGCGCGCTTGCGCTCGCCGCCGCGCTAGCGGCCTCTCAGGCGGCGTTGGCCGCCGACAAGGTGCGCATCGGCGTCGTCGGCAGCGCCACGGACGTCATCCATGTGCTGGCGGACAAGAAGGGCTTCTTCGCCCAGGAGGGCATCGCGCCCGATTTCGTCAGCTTCATTTCCGCCACCCAGATGATCGCCCCCCTGGCGGGCGGCGATCTCGACGTGGGCGGCGGCGGGCCGAGCGCGGGCCTCTACAACGCCGCCATGCGCAACATCCAGCTGAAGGTCGTGGCCGACAAGGGCTCCATGCCGGCCGGGCACGGCTTCATGCCCCTGGTGGTGCGCAAGACCCTGTGGGATTCGGGCAAGGTGCGCACGCTGGCGGACCTCAAGGGCCTGAAGGTCGGCAACACCTCCAAGGCCGGCTCGGGCGACGTGACGCTCGACCGGGCCATGAAGATGGTCGGGCTTACGTTCGATTCGGTCGACAAGCTCTACATGGGCATTCCGCAGCTGGCGGCGGCGCTGGACAGCGGCGCGCTGGACGCCAGCTTCCTGCTGGAGCCGACGGCCTCCAACCTCATCAAGCGCGGCACGGTGGCGCTGCTGGCCAAGGGCGACGACCTCTACGTCAACCAGCAGCTCGCCGTGATCCTCTACGCGGAGGCGTTCGCCCAGAAGCGCGACGTCGCCCAGCGATTCATGAACGCCTGGGTGAAGGGCGCGCGCTCCTACAACGACGCCCTGCAGGACGGCAAGCTGACCGGCCCGAACTCTGAAGAAGTGCTCCAATTGCTCGTGGAGAACACGCCCATCAAGGACAAGGAGGTCTACCGCACCATGATCGCCCCCGCGATCAATCCCGACGGGGCGGTGAACGACGAGGGCCTGCGGCAGGACTACGCGTTCTACAAGTCGCAAGGCTGGATCCAGGGCGACATCAATCCCGACAGCCTCGTGGACAATTCGTTCGCGCACCGGTCCACGCAGATCCTGGGGCCCTATAAGCGCCCCGGCCAGAAGTGAGCGCGCCCATGAAACGCATCCTACCCGCACTGGCGGCGGCCTCCGCCGCGCAGGCGCTTCTCGCGGCGGGCGCGCAGGCCCAACCGGCCGAGGCGTTCTACCGGTCGACGCCGCTGACCATCGTGGTCGGCTACACGCCCGGCGGCGCCTACGACGTCTACGCCCGCACGGTCGGGCGCCACATTGGCGACCAATTGCCCGGCAAGCCGCGCGTGATCGTGCAGAACATGCCGGGCGCCGGCAGCCTCAAGTCGGCCAACTACATCTATGCGCTCGCCCCCCGGGACGGGTCGCAGATCGCCGCGTTCGCGCGCGGCGTGCCGGCGCAGCCGCTGCTCGACGCGCAGGGCGTGCAATACGACGCCACGAAACTGAACTGGATCGGAAGCCCCAGTTCGGAAGTCAGCGTCGTGTTCTCGTGGGCCACGACGTCGTTCAAGACGTTCGAGGACCTGCGCCAGCGCGAGATGAGCGTCGCGGCTTCCGGCAGCGGGGCGGACAGCGCCATCAACGCGCAGGCGCTCAACGGCATCCTGGGCACGAAGCTGAAGATCGTCGTGGGCTATCCGGGCAACGCCGAAATGCTGCTGGCGGTGGAGCGCGGCGAGACGGAGGGAAACGCCGGCACGTCGTGGAGCTTCATTTCCTCCGCCAAGCGCGACTGGCTCACCCAGAACAAGATCAACCTGCTGGCGCAACTGGGGCTCAAGAAGCATCCCGATCTCGCGCATGTGCCCCTCGTGCTCGATCTTGCGAAGACGCCCGAGGACCGCAAGGCGCTGGAGCTTGTCGTCTCCCGGCAGGCCATGGCGTATCCGCTCGCCGCGCCGCCCGACATTCCGGGCGATCGCCTGAAGGCGTTGCGCGACGCGTTCGACGCGATGGTGAAGGCGCCCGCCTTCATCGAGGACGTGAAGCGGCAGCAACTGGAGGTGGACGCGACCAGCGGCGTCGAGATGACCGAGTTCATCAAGGCGCTCTACGCGACGCCGCCGGCGGTGATCGAGCGTGCGCGGGCCGCCGTGCAGGGAAAGTAGCGGGTTAGCTGTTTCTTAACCGCTCCGGCTTCAGCGTGGCCTTGGATTTCCAACGCGCTGAAAGCTCCCATGCCGCCTGTCGCCCCGCTCTACAGTTTCGTCATCCCGCTTTTCAACGAAGAGGCCGTCCTGCCGATGCTCCTGCATCGGCTCGACGGCGTTCTGGAGCGGCTCGACGGGCGGGCGGAAGTCATCCTCGTGGACGACGGCAGCACGGACACGACAGGCATCTTCGCCGCCGCCCGGGCGCGCGACGACGCCCGTTACCGGTACGTGGCGCTGTCGCGCAATTTCGGCCACCAGATCGCCATCACGGCGGGGCTCGACATGGCGGGCGGCGAAGCGGTGATCGTCATGGACGCCGACCTGCAGGACCCGCCCGAGGTGGCGCTGCAACTCATCGCCAAATGGCGCGAGGGTTTCGAGATCGTCTATGCGCAGCGGGTCAGCCGCGAGGCCGAGAGCTGGGCGAAGCTGACGACCGCGAAGTGCTTCTACCGCGTGCTGAAGGCGCTCACGCCCATCCATGCGCCGGACAACGTCGGCGACTTCCGGCTCATCGACCGGCGCGCCCTGGAGACCTTCCGGGCCATGCCGGAGTGCGACCGCTATGTGCGCGGCATGTTCGGCTGGATGGGCTTTCGGCAGGCGGCCGTGCCGTTCCATCGCTCGCCGCGCCTTGCGGGCGAGACCAAGTACGGCTGGCTGAAGATGATCCGGCTGGCGTTCGACGCCATCGTGGGATTTTCGGACGCGCCGCTGCGGCTCGCACTCTGGCTCGGCGTCGCCGTCTCGGGCGCCGCGCTGCTCTACGGCGCCTATGCGACCATGCTGGCTCTGACGGGCGCCGCCATCGTGCCCGGCTGGGCGTCCACGGTCGTGGTGCTGTCGTTCCTGTCGGGCGTGAACATGATGATGACGGGCGTCATCGGCGCCTATGTGGGGCGCATCCACACCCAGGTGAAGAACCGCCCGCTCTACGTGGTCGCCCGCGCCGTCGGCTTCGCGCAGCCGCCCGCGCTGGCGCGTCCGCGCACGGGCGCATCGTCGCTCGCCTCTTGAGCGCAGTCCTTGCGGGCTGCCTGCCGGGCCGCCTGCGGGCCGCGTTCGCCGCCAGCGGACTGGCGCGCGCCGTCCGCTTCTGCCTCGTGGGCGCCAGCACGACGCTGCTCTACGCGCTGGTCGCCTGGGCGGGCGTCAGCCTTGTGGGATTGTCCGGCTGGGCGGCCTCGGCGGGCGCCTACGCGTTCGCCGGTCTCGCATCCTATGCCGGCCACCGCCGCGTGACGTTTAGGTCGGCTCGGCCACATGGGCGGGGGGCGTGGCGCTTCGCCGTCGTGGCGCTCGCCGGGTCCTTGGCGGCCGTC
>JAQGJX010000020.1 GCA_028290405.1 Hyphomicrobiales bacterium | reverse complement strand
CCGTGCGGAAGCGGAAGACGCCGTCCGCACCCTTCTTCGCTGGATCGGGGAAAACCCTGGCCGTGAAGGCCTGCTCAATACGCCCAAGCGCGTTGTGAAAGCCTACGAAGAGTTTTTCGCCGGCTATCATCAGGACGCTGAGGAGATTCTCGGCACAGTTTTCGAGGAGGTCGAAGGCTACGACGACCTCGTGCTCGTGCGCGACATCGATTTCGCCGCCCATTGCGAGCACCACATGGTGCCGTTCCTCGGCAAGGCGCACATCGCCTATTACCCCAACGGCGGCGTGGTGGGCCTCTCCAAGCTCGCCCGCCTCGTGGAAGTGTACGCGCGCCGCCTGCAGACGCAGGAGACCATGACGGCGCAGATCGCCGACGCCATGGAGCAGGCGCTGGCGCCCTTCGGCGTCGCGGTGATGATCGAGGCCGAGCACATGTGCATGTCCATTCGCGGCGTGCAGAAGAACGGGGCTTCCACGATCACCACGCGCTTCACCGGCCGCTTCCGCGATCCCGCCGACCAGGTCCGCTTCCTGACCCTCGTCCGCTCGAAATGATCCCCACCAGCGACTTCGCCCGTATCCGCCTTCGCGACGTGGAGGTTGCGGTCAAATGCGGCCTGCACCCGTGGGAGCGCCATCCCGAGCGCCCCACCCGCCTGCTGATCGACGTGGACCTCTACGCGCCGCTGGCGCCGGGGCCCGCCACAAAGGGCGAGTTCATCGACTACGACCAAGTGCGCAACTTCATCCGCACCCTGCCGGACCGCCCGCACATCGACCTGCTGGAGACCATCGTGGACGAGATCATCGCCGCGTGCTTCACGCTGGAGCGCGTCGTGGCGTGCCGGGTGTGCGTGACCAAGCCGGACATCTTCAACGAGGCGGCGGGCGCGGGCATCGACGTCACGCGCACGCGCGAGTCCTGGACGACCAGGTGAGGGCTTTCAAGTGAGGAACTGCGGGTGAACCCGGCGCGGGCCGCGGGCGCGGCGCTCGTCACCGGGGCGGGCCGGCGCGTGGGCGCGGCGCTCGCCAGCCATCTCGCCCGCCGGGGCTTCCACACGCTCGTCCACGTGAACCGCTCCGCCCAGGACGGCGGCGCGCTCGTGGCGCAGCTCAACGCCAGCGGCGCCAGCGCGGAACTCATCGTGTGCGACTTCGCCGACGAGGGCGCCCTGCGCGCCATGGCGGCGCGCTTCATGGCCGTCCCCGCCGCGCATCATGTGCTGGTGAACAACGCCTCGTGGTTCGGCCACGACATGCCGGGCGCCGGGGATCTGGCGAACCTCGACGCCAGCCTCACGGCCCACGCGCGCGCGCCGTATCTGCTGCTGGAGGAAACCTCGCGGCGCATCGGCGCCTCGCGGCTGGACGTGTTCAACGTCCTCGACCAGAAGCTGGTCGCGCCCAATCCCGATTATTACAGCTATACGATCGGCAAATACGCGCTCTGGGGCCTGACGAAGTGCTGGCGCATGGCGCCGGTCGCCAACATGCGCGTCTTCGGCCTGCTGCCCGGCATCCTCCTGCATAGCGGCGAACAGGACGACCAGAACTTCGAAGCCTCCCGCGCCGCCAACCTCCTGCGCCGCCCCATCGGGGTGAGCGACCTGACCGACGCCATGGACCTGTTCATCGACAATTCCGGCCTGCCCGGCCAGGACGTGGCGCTGGACGCCGGCGAAACCCTGATGGGCCGCCGCCGCGACGTGGCGTTCGACCCTGCGGTGCACGGCGGCTGATCGCGCAGGCCCGGCAAGCATAAAGCTCGCTGCGTCCGCCCGTCATCCCGGCGAAGGCCGGGACCCGCGACAGGCCAAGAGCGCGCGGCCTGCCGTGGATGGTCTCCGTCGCGACCATGACGGCGGTGACAGAGCCATCCCCTGCCTCACCGTCCCGGCAGCACGACCACCTTGGTGCGCACCGGCAGCTTGTCGCGCGAGAGCACGATGCTGGGCGCGCTGGACATCTCCACCGGGTAGCGCTCCGCCGCGCGGTCGATGAAGCGCTTCAGGGTCATCTGGCTGAAGAAGTGCATGGGAATGATGACCTGCACCCCCATCTGCTCCACCGCCGAGAGCATGTCCTCCATGGACATGGTGTAGCCGCCGTCTACCGGCACCAGCGCCACGTCGATGCGGCCCAGCGCCTTGATGTGCTCGGGCGTCAGCGCGTGATGCAGATGGCCAAGATGCGCCACGCAGATCTCGGCCGCCTCGAACACGAAGATGGAATTGCCGTCGTAGTCCGTGCCGCCCCGCCAGTCGCGGATGTTGGTGACGACGTTGCGGATGCGCATGTCCTCCACGATGAGGTCATGGGCCGCCGGGCCGCCGGCGGGGTTCCAGCCGCGCAGCACGTGGCGAATGCCAGGGTCGGGATGCTGGGTGAAATGGGTCGAGTGCGCGCGGTTCATGGTCGCCACGTCAGGGAGCGTCGGCGGGCGCACGTAATCGTTGAAGTCCGTCGCGGCGCGCAGGCCGCGCGGCGTCTCGATGAGGAACGTCGCGTGCCCCACGAAGGTGATCCGCAACTCGTCCCGCGCGAGCGAAGCGGGAACGACGCGCGGCGCCCGCGAGGCGATGAGACGTGGGCAGCCCTCCGCCTGCGGCTCCTGCTGCGCGAGGCGCGTCTGGGCGAAGGCGCCGGGCGCGAGCGCGCCAGCAAGCGCAAGACAGAACGATGCGGCGACGGCGAGGCGCTTCATTACGGTTCCCCTGAGCGGCGCCCATAATCTTGCAGCGCGCCGCGCCCCGCGCCAGACACGACGGCGTGATCGGCTATCCGGTCCGCTTCATCCACTGGCGCGGGTCCACGCTGACGCCGGTGCGATGCGCCGACAGCGCCTCCACCAGCGCCGCCACGCTCGCCAGATTGTGCGCCGGGCGAAACTCGTCCACGTGCGGCAGCATGGCGCGGATGCCCTGCGCGCGCGGCTCGAACCGGTCGTAACGCAGCAGGGGATTGAGCCAGATGAGCCTGCGGCAGGACTTGTGCAGCCGCTCCATCTCGCGCCGCAACTCGTCTACCCCCTCGCGCTCAAGCCCATCGGTGAACAGCAGCACGATGGCGCCCTGCCCCAGCACGCGACGCGACCAGTCGCGATTGAAGCGATGCAGGCACAGGCCGATGCGCGTGCCGCCGGACCAGTCCTCCACCTCCGCCGTGCACTGCTCCAGCGCCTCGTCGGGGTCCTTGTGGCGCAGCGCGCGGGTGACGTTGGTGAGCCGCGTGCCGAACAGGAAGGTCTGCACGCCGCCGCGCTTTTCGCTGAGCGCGTGCATGAAGTGCAGGAACACGCGCGTGTAGTCGCTCATGGAGCCGGAGATGTCGCAGATGGCGACGATCGGCGGCTTGCGCATCTGGGGAGCCCGGCGCGCCAGCTCGATGACGCCGCCGCCCGCGCGCAGGGAATTGCGGAAGGTGCGGCGCGGATCGATGCGCGCGCCCCGCCCGTCAGGCGAAAAGCGCCTCGTCCTGCGTTCGTCGTGAGCGATGTCGAGCTGCGCGATGGCGCGCATGGCGGCGGCGATCTCCTCCGCGCTCATCTGCGCGAAGTCCTTCTTCTGCAGCACTTCGGCGGCCGACACCGTGAATCGCTGGTCGAGATCGAGCGTGCTTTCGATCTCTTCCGCCGCGCCCTTTTGCAGGAGCGCCTGCGCCACGCGGGCCGCGCCCGCCTCGGGCTTCTCGGGCGCCTTGGCCTCCTGCGTCGTCTCCGCGCCGGGCGACATCATGGCGATGAGCTTTTCCAGGAAGCCGCGCCGCTTCCAGAACAGCCGGAACGCCTGGTGAAACACGAGGGCGTGCTCGCGCTTCTTGACGAAAACCGCCTCGAGGGCCGCGCAGAAGTCTTCGCGGTTGCGCAGGCCCGCGGCCTCGACGGCCGCCACCGCGTCCAGCACCGCG
>JAQGJX010000009.1 GCA_028290405.1 Hyphomicrobiales bacterium | reverse complement strand
CCCGCCCAGCCCGCCCTGGAGCCCGCCCGTCCGCCGCGCCGCATGTGGGCGCTGGTGCAACTACGCCCGGACACGGCGGTGCTGGCGCTCAGCGCCTCACGGGCCGAACTCGAGCGGGAACTGGCCGAACTGAACGAGACCTGGAACCACTGGGAGCTGCGCGTGGAGCGCCAGCGCTACGCCATTCAGGCCGCGCCGGTCCTCTACGCGGGGATTGGCGAGCCCAACGCTCCGGTCCGCAAGCCGCAGGGTTCCCAGGCGAGCGGGCTGTAAGTCTCAGAGGCCCGCCGCCGTCACCGCAGCGGCGCCAGCGTCTGGTTCAGGAGGGCGGGCCGCGGGCTTTGGCGCCCCGGGGCGGACGCCGGCGCCGGCGAGCCGGGCGCAGGGGAGCGCGGCGCCGGAGCGGCCTGCGGCGCCATGTCTTCGATGTCGACGAGCGCCCCGTTGGCCCTCAGGGTCGCGCCCGCATCCCTCAGGGCGTCCTTCAGCGCCTGGCTGAGATCCTCGGCCGGCCGCGTGGCGGACACGAGGGGGCTGGCGTCCGGCGCGACGCTTTCGACGAGGCGGCGCAGGTCCTGGCGCGCGCTGGCCGACGCCGCGACGGCCTTGCGCAAATGCTCCTTGATCTTGTCCGAAAGCCTGCCTGGCAATGACGCGCCCTCTGGGGCGATGCCGGCCACGAGGGCGTCGATTCTCGCCGGGTCGGTGTTGAGTCGCACGTCCATGCCGAACTTCGACCCCATGGAGATCAGCCAGCTCATGCTGACCCGCCGCACCCGTGCGCAGGTCCCGTCCGCCGGTCTGGGCTCGTCCATGCACAGGGGCGCGAGGGGAAAGGAAAAATAGCTGGCCCGGCCGAGTCCCGAGCGGTCCGTGTCCGACAGGCGCTTGGCGGTCAGGTCGCCGCGCGCGCCGCGGGTCGCGTAGAGCCCGCCCACGATGGCGGTCATCTCGCCCAGCAAGGGCGAGCGCCAGTAGGCGTCGGGGCTGGAGGCCGGCAGGGAATCGTCCGGCAGGACGCGCCGGGCCACGGCGGCGGGGCTGCGCTGGTCGTCGTTGCTGATCTCGACGATGACGATCGGGCGCTGCTCCGTCGAACTCCCGTTGCGTGCGTTCCGGCGTTCGAAGCGCCTGACGGCGCGGGCGACGTCGTAGGCGGTCTCCAGGCCCCCGTTCTCGAAGTAGCCGCCGTCCACCACATGGCCCACCGTGCCATGGACGCCCGTGATGCGCCCCGCGGGGCTCACCACCGGGAAACGCGCGGAATTGAGCACGGCCGTCGAGGCGCGGACGGGCCGGCCGAACGCGTCGAAGAAGTCCACCGCGTCCTCGAACGCGTCCGGGCCGATCTTCACCGGCGCGGTGATGATGCGCTTGCCGGTTTGCACATGGGTGCCGTTGGAGAACACGAGCGGCGTCCAGCGGGACGGCTGCGCGCCCGCCAGCAGGTCCCGCCAGATGTCGAGGAAGTCGCCCCGCATGAGATCGGCGCGCCCGCACCCGGGCCCGCACGCGCCCATGGCGCGCGCCCAGCCTTCCTCCCACGCCTGCTCGAGGTATTGGGCCCGGCTCGGCAGGAGCGCGAAGGGCAGGAATCGTTGCAGGAGGTCGGGAAACAGCAGGCCGGACAGCGCGGGGCTGAGATAGTCGTCGCCGAAGAATTGCGTGAGGAACTTGCCGTGGAGGGTCCAGTCCGCATCGGCCGCAGGGCGCCCGGAGAGCCAGCCCGCGTAGCCGATCGCCCCCAGCGCGCCCCCGGAGACGCCGCTGATGGCGAAGGTGCGGCGGCTGAAGGCGCCCGCGCTCTCCTGGTCCAGCGCCCGCAGCACCGATCCGGTCCAGTAGGCGGCGCGCGAAGCGCCTCCGGCGGCCGCCACGAGCACCATCGGCTCGGAAGGCCCCAAGCCCTTCGCCCAGGCGGCGTAAGCGTCCTCCAGCCGCAGGCGCTCGCGGACCGCAGCGGTCTCCCCCAGGGGGCGAATGGCGTGGTTGTCGTTCCACACGCTGGAAGCCACGAAGAGCGCAAGCCCAAGCCCCACGACGGGGACGCGCCGCTCCCGGGTCGCCCAGATGAGCAGGCTGGTCCCCGGGATGACGCCGGCCGCGCCCAGAAAAACCACCGCCGCCGGACCCAGCGCCCAGGCGGCCGCGAGCCGCAGGTCCGGGATGAGGAAAACGAAGAACACCACGAGGGAGACAAGCAGCGAGCCGACGATGAAGACGAGGTCGCCGCCCGCCAGTTGTGTCCGCAGCACGCTTGTCTCGGCCGTCAGCCATTGCGCGCGCTTGGGGATGCGATCGGCCAGCGCAGAGCGCGCCACGAAGAAACGCAGCAGCGCCGCCGCCCCCGCGAGGAACAGGCCGACGCCGAGCGCCACGTCCCACATCTCCCATTCGACGCTGATCGGCATCGCCAGCGCCGCCGCCAGCAGGGGCGTGACGCCCATGACGCGCCGCATGTGGACGTACCAGGGAGGTTGACGACGCTGGTGGGCGCCGCTCGATTTGTAGAGCAGGTGCGCCCAGTACCAGGCGTTCACGCCCGTCAGGGCGCATGCGCCGAACAGCGCGATCCAGCGCCAGAACGCCGGCTGGGGAGTCCAGCGCAGCAGCGAGACGTTCGCGCCGTCCACGAGCGTCCGCATCACGTCCGCGCCCTGGTCGAGCGCAGTGAGCGCGAGGCTGGAGCCGGCGAGCACCAGCGCGATGATCCGCAGGTCGCGCACGACCCGCCATGTCTCCGCGACGGCGCCGCAGAGGTTTCCCAGCCAGGCGACGGGAGAGCCTTGCGGCAGGCTCACGCGCGGCCGCCCACGCGGGCCAGGACCCTGCGGCAGAAGCCGAGGTCCAAAAGAGCGTTGCGCGAGGCGGGTAGGCGCGTGGAATCGTGCGCGCTGACGCAAGCCGTCATGAGCGCTGCAAGCCCGTCGTTGGCGTACGTCCCGGACGCTCCGTCCTTGGGCGCATGGACGATGGCGGCGAGCAGCGTTCCGTACTGGCTGAGCACGAGCGAATAGGCGTCATGGCCGATCACGCCGTTCGTGTAGGCCTGGCAGGCGGCGTAAAGGCCGTCCCGCAGCGCGAGCACGGCGGCCTCGCGCCCCGCCCCGGAGGCGGTCGTCTCGGAGCGCTCGAACGAGCCGTTGGCGTCCACCGCCGTGCCTTCCGGCGGCGTCGCCTTGACGGTCAGGGAGCCCTTGCTGCCGAACGCCACCGCGTAATCGGGACTGGGCTCCGTGCAGACCACGGGCGGAAACCCGTCCCGGTTGCGCTGGGTGACCAGACGCAGGTTGCCGGGCGCGACCATGACGGCGGCGTCGCCGAACTGCTGCTGCGACACGGTCATGTTGGGCGAGGAACAGCCGGCCGCCAGGCAGCAGCAGGCGAGAGCGACAAACGAGCGCATGGAGAATCCCCCGGTGGATTTACCCATGCGGAAGGCTAGCAGCCGTTAAGGCATTGTAAAGCTCAAGATGAGCGGGCGACGATCACAAAAAGCTCATCGGGTCCACGTCCACGTCCACCCGCACCCCGCCGCGTTCTTTTGGTCCCGCCTCCAGCATGGCGCGCAGGAAACCCTGCAGGTCGGTCGCGCGGGGCGCGCGCACCAGCAGGCGGAAGCGGTGGCGCCCGCGCACGATGGCGATGGGGGCTTCCGCCGGGCCCAGCAGCGCCAGGTCGCCCGTATCGGGCATCTCGCCGGGCCGGGTGACGCGCCAGCGGTCGCTGGGGGGCAGCGCGTGAGCGGCCCGCACAAGGGCGCGCGCATGGGCCTCCGCCGAGGCGCGGTCGTTGCCCGAGACCACGAGCGCCGCGAGGCGCCCGAAGGGCGGCAGGCCGGCGCGGCTGCGCTGCTCGGTCTCCTCCTCGTAGAATCGCTCGCTGTCGCCCGAGATCAGCGCGCGAATGACCGGATGCTCCGGCTGGTAGGTCTGCACGAGCCCCGTCCCGGGGCGCTCCCCGCGTCCCGCCCGGCCGGTCACCTGCTGGAGCATCTGGAAGGTGCGCTCGGCGGCGCGCGGATCGCCGCTCGCCAGCCCCACGTCGGCGTCGATCACGCCCACCAGGGTGAGTTGCGGGAAGTTGTGGCCCTTGGCGACCAGCTGCGTGCCGATGACGATGTCGAAGGCGCCGCGCGCCACCTCCTCCAGCTCCTGCTTCAGACGCTCCGTCCCGCCGGGAAAATCCGACGAGAGCACGAGGATGCGCTTGCCCGGGAACCGCTCGGCGGCTTCGTCGGCGAGGCGTTCCACGCCCGGGCCGCAGGCGGTGAGCGAATCGGCGGTCTGGCATTCGGGGCACTGGTCGGGACGGCGCTCCACATGTCCGCAATGGTGGCACACGAGCGCCCGGCGGAAGCGGTGCTCCACCAGCCACGCCGAGCAATTGGGGCACTGGAAGCGATGGCCGCAGGACCGGCACAGGGTGAGGGGCGCATAGCCGCGCCGGTTGAGGAACAGAAGCGCCTGTTCGCCGCGCTCCAGGGTCTGGTCCACCGTGGCGGCGAGCCGCGGGGAGAGCCATTTGCCGCGCGGGGGCGCCCCGGCCTTCATGTCGACGGCGGCTAGGCTGGGGAGCGTCCGCCCGCCATAGCGGTTGTCCAGGCGCACGTGCCGGTAGCGGCCCTGCTGGGCGTTCACGCGGGTCTCGATGGAAGGGGTCGCGGAGGCGAGGATGCAGGCGGCGCCCTCCAGGCGCGAACGCACCACCGCCATGTCGCGGGCGTTGTAGGGCACGCCGTCTTCCTGCTTGTAGGCGTTCTCGTGCTCCTCGTCGACGATCACGAGGCCAAGGTCCCGGAAGGGCAGGAACAGCGCCGACCGGGCGCCCGCCACCACGCGCACGCTCCCGTCCGCGGCGCCCATCCAGATGCGCGCGCGCTTGCGTCCCGAGACTCCCGAGTGCCATTCCGCCGGGCGCACGCCGAAGCGCGCCGCGAACCGGTCGAGGAATTGCCCCGTGAGGGCGATTTCCGGCATCAGGATGAGCGCCTGCCGGCCCTCTTCAAGGGCCGCCGCCACCGCCTCGAAGTAAACCTCGGTCTTGCCGGACCCGGTGACGCCTTCCAGCAGGGTGCACGAGAAGGCGCGCTCGCGCACCCGCGCCGCCAGTTCGTCGGCGGCCGCGCGCTGGTCGGGTTCGAACGCGGGGATCATGAAGTCGCGGTCTGGCGGCAGGGCGGCGGGCGCGGGCGGCAGCGCGACGGCCTCGAGCGCGCCCTCGTCCACCAGCGAATCGACGACGCCCGTGGAGCAGGCGGCGGCCTGCGCGAGGGCGGACTTGGCGAAGCAGAGCCCGCCTTCTGCGGCCGCCAGCACGCGCAGCCGCGCCGGCGTCATGCGCAGCCCGGCGCGAGCCTGATCGTCGTCGCTCAGGCGCACGCCCACCCGGACCGGCTCGGGGCCGGCGCTGTCGGGGGCGCGAATCGCCATGCGCAGCACCATGCCGCGCTCGGCCAGCGTCCAGCGCGCCACCCAGTCGATGAAGCCCCGCAGGGGCCCGCGCAGCGCCGGCAGGTCTCGCTTCGAGATCACGGCCTTCAGGTTGGAGCCGGCCGCCGACCGCCGCACGTCCCACACGACGCCGGTTGTCTCGCGATTGCCGAGCGGCGCCTCCACGAAGTCGCCCGGCGCGAGAGAAAGCCCCCGCGGCACGCGGTAGGAATAGGAAATGTCCACCGCCACGGGCACGAGCACGTCCGCGACCCAGTCGGCCTCCTCGGGCGGTCCCGTCTCGTCAAGCAGATCCTGCTGTCGCGCGCCGCTGGTCATGGGGCGCGTTTTAGCACTGATTCGGCGCGCCGGGCGCGGCGGCTATTTTCCCGACAGAAGCGCCTGCACGCGCTTCTTCTGCTCGGGGGTGATGTCCGTGATGGCGGCGCGCACCCCCTTCAGGGTGGCGTCGGCGTCGATGTAGTCGATGTAGCGTTGCGACTTCTCGCCCTCGTCCATCAGCCTGGGGTCGGCCAGCGTCTCCCTGACCATCTTGCGCAGATAGTCGATCCGCCCCTGCGGGACCTTCGGGGGCAGGATCAGGATTCGGCCGAGGTCTTCCACCACGCCGTGGAAATCCATCAGCCATTCGTCCTCGGGCGTCATCTTCACGCTCTCGAAGATGGTCGGCAGGTCGGGGAAGAAGCGCGAGCGCTTGCGGGACATGTTGGCGACCGCGAACAGGTCGTTGGAGCGCACGTAGTTGTTGGCGGAGGTGTCCGAGACGTAGATCGAATCCATCTCCTTGCGCGTCACCGCGAGCCCCGCGTCGTTGGAGCCCTTGTAGCCCATGACGATCTTGCACCGGATCTTCATCACCTCGCAGGTGATCTGCGCGCCGTCCGACAGGCCGTCGATGGGCCCCGTGGCGGACCATACGATCTCGCGTCCGGACGCCTGGAACTGCGCCGGCGTCTTCAGCGGAAAGTCCTTGTGCACCAGCCACACCCACGGGGAGGCGCTCACGGTGCCGAGGTGCCCGTACTTCTCCAGGTCGAAGCGCACCCCGGGGGTCTCCATGATCTGCGCGAGCCCCGCGGCGGTGCCGTTGGCGAGAATCATCCGCAGGCCGTCGGGTTCGGCCACGTAGAGGTTGTTCATGGCCGTGAGGCTGCCCGCGCCGGGCTGGTTTTCGACCACCACGGTGGCCCCGAGGCGCTGGCCCAGATGGGGCGCCATCATGCGCGCGTAGGCGTCGTAGCCGCCCCCGGGGCTGAAGCCGACGATCATCCGCACCGTCTTGCCCCTGAAGAACGCGGCCTCGTCGGCGCCCTGCGCCGGAGCGGCGCCCTGCGCCGCCGCGGGGCCCGCCGCCGCCAGCGCGAGGGCCAGACACGCGGCTCCCAGTCCCATCCTGCCTAACGCGCGTGCGTTGAACATGTGCGCTCCCTTGCCCGTTTCCGGCGTTCGCCCGCCGCGGTTCTTGCCGTTCGTCCGACGCTGAATCGGCCGTGCCCGACAGACTACAGGCTTAGCCGAGCGCGTCCAGCAGGGCGGCCTCGTTGGGGGCGGCGGCGATCCGCAGATCCGGGGGCGCGAGAGCCGCGAGGCCCCGGGCGGCGTCGGGCGAAATCGCCGCATGGCGCAGGCGGCGCGCCGCCGCCTCCAGCCCTGCGCGGGCGACAAGGTCGCAGAACACGGCGGCGCTGCGGCGCGAATAGTGAATCGCGGCCTGCGCCCGCCCGGTCCGGATCGCGTCCGCGAGCGCGGCGGGCAGGGCGGGGACGGCGTCCGCCGCGTAGACCACGTGGACGCAGAGGCCGTAGCCCGCCGCCGCCAGGCGGTCTTCGAGCGCGCTCTTGCGGTCGCGGCCCGCCAGATAGAGCAGGCGCGCG
>JAQGJX010000216.1 GCA_028290405.1 Hyphomicrobiales bacterium | reverse complement strand
GGGCCCTCGGCGCGAACGCTCGATCCGGCGGCTCTGGGTCCCGGCTCGGGCTTCGCCCGTCCGGGAAAGCGGCTTCATGAAAGCTCGCGCGTCGTGCGGCGGGCCCGCTGGCGCTCCGGGAGGGGCGCGGTCCGCAGCGCTCCCTACTCCCTACTCCCTACTCCCTACTCCCTACTCGCTATTCGGTACTCGCTATTCGCCATCCCCCCCGCCCCCTGCTGCCTACCGCGCAGAAACATGCTATGGCCCGCGCATGCTTGAAGGTCTTCCCCCCAACAACGCCACCCACCGCATGTCCGTCCGCTGCACGGAGAGCGAAGCGCTGGCCATCGCCAATCTCGTTTTCGAGATGTTCGACCCCACCGAGGCCGCGGCGTCCGCGTTCGAGCTGGAGCCCCACACACGCGACTGGACGACGGGCGAATGGATCGCCGAGGCGTTCTTCGGCTTTGATCCCGACGAGGATTACGTGCGCTCGCTGGTGACCAGCGCGGCGGGCGAGGCGGTGGCGGCGAAGATCGAATTCTCGCGCGTCGAGCAGAAGGACTGGGTGGCGGCCTCCATCGAGGGGCTGGACCCCGTGCGCGCCGGGCGGTTCCTCGTGCATGGCTCTCACGACCGCGCCGCCCCGCGCTCCAACGACATCGCTCTGGAGATCGAAGCCGCGCTCGCCTTCGGCACGGGCCATCACGGCACCACGCGCGGCTGCCTGCTGATGCTGGACTGGATCCTCAAGCGCCGCCGCCCGTACGCCATCTGCGACGTCGGCACGGGCACGGGCGTGCTGGCCATCGCGGCCGCGAAAGCCCTCCGGCAGAAGGTGATCTGCGGCGACATCGACCCTGTGTCGGTGGAGGCCGCGCGCTCCAACGCGATCCTCAACGGCGTCGCCCCGTGGGTGTTTCCCGTCGTGGCGCCGGGCCTTGAGCATCCCGCGATGCGCAACGGCGGCCCCTACGACCTCATCTTCGCCAACATTCTTGCGCGCCCGTTGCGGGCGATCGCGCCCTCCATCGGCCGCGCGGCGTGCTCGGGCGCGGACATCGTGCTGTCGGGATTGCTGGCGCGCGACGTGCCCGGCGTGCTGTCCGCGTATGCGGCGCAGGGCTTCGCGCTGGCGCGGCGCATCGACATCGACGGCTGGGCGACGCTGCTGGTGCGCGACGGCGGCGCAGCGCAAAGGCGCTAACCACACGGGGGCGGCATGTTCGAAAGCGTGTTCCAGACCTTTACGGAAAGCGCCGATCCCTCCCACGGCGCGGCGCGGGTCGCGGCGCTGCGCGCGGAACTGAAGACGCGCGGGCTCGACGGCTTCGTCGTGCCGCGCGCGGACGAACACCAGAACGAATACGTGCCCGCCAACGCCGAACGGCTGGCGTGGCTCAGCGGCTTCACAGGTTCCGCCGGGCTCGCGGTCGTGCTGGCGGACCGCGCCGCGATCTTCATCGACGGCCGCTATACGCTGCAGGTGCGCGACCAGGTGGACGTGGGCGTGTTCGACCCCGTCGACATCTCCGACACCTCGCCGGACGCATGGCTGGAGACGAACCTGCGCGCGGGAGCGCGGCTCGGCTTCGACCCATGGCTCACCACGACGCAGACCGTGGAGCGCTATGAACGCGCCTGCGCGAAGGCGGGCGCGACGCTTGTGCCGGTGGACGCCAATCCGCTCGACGCGATCTGGGCCGACAGGCCGGCGCCCCCGCTGGCGCCCGTGCGTCTTCATCCAAAGCGCTATGCGGGCGTGGACGCCAAGCGGAAACTGGCGGACATCGCCGGCCGTCTCGGCGGCGCGGACGCGCTCGTGCTGACCAACGCGCACAACGTCGCGTGGGCCTTCAACATCCGCGGCGCCGACGTGCCCCACACGCCGCTGCCGCTGGCATTCGCGATCATCCACGCCAAGGAGCGACCGCGCCTCTACGTGGACGCGCGCAAGCTCTCCGACGGCGTGCGCGACGCGCTCGGCGCGCTGGCCGACGTGGAGGAGCCCGGCCGCTTGCTGGGCGCCGTGGCGGCGCTCGGCAAGGCCAGCGCGCGCGTGCGCTTCGACGCCTCGAGCGCGCCCGCGCGGCTGGTGGAGACCTTGCGGGAGAACGGCGGCCTCCTGGACCTTGGGGCCGATCCCGTCACGGCCATGAAGGCCCGCAAGAACGCGGCTGAAATCCGCGGCTCGCGCGCCGCGCACCTGCGCGACGGCGTCGCGCTGGCGAACTTCCTCGCGTGGTTCAGCCTGGAGGCGCCCAAGGGCAGGCTCACGGAAATCGCCGCCGTGCAGGCGCTTGAGAGCTTTCGGCGCGACACCGGCAAGCTGCGGGAAGTCTCCTTCCCCACCATTTCAGGCGCAGGCCCCAACGGCGCCATCGTGCATTATCGCGTCACCGAGCGCACCAATCGCAAGATCGGCAAGGGCCTCTTCCTGCTGGATTCGGGCGCGCAATACGAGGACGGCACGACCGACGTGACGCGCACGCTGAGCGTCGGCAAGCCGAGCGCGGAAATGCGCGACCGCTTCACGCGCGTGCTCAAGGGCCACATCGCCATCGCCCGCGCGGTGTTTCCCAAGGGCGCGAACGGCGGGCAGATCGACGCCTTCGCGCGCCGCGCCCTGTGGGAGGCGGGCCTTGATTACGACCACGGCACGGGCCACGGCGTGGGGGCCTTCCTGTCCGTCCACGAGGGACCGCAGAACATCTCCAAGCGCCCCTCGTGCGCGCTGGAGCCGGGCATGATCCTCTCCAACGAGCCGGGCTACTACAAGGCGGGCGCGTATGGGATCCGCATCGAGAACCTCGTGCTGGTGGAGCCGCGCGACATTCCCGGCGCAGAGCGCGAAACCTACGGCTTTGAAACGCTGACCCTGGCGCCCATCGATCTTGCGTGCGTGGAACCAAAGCTGCTCGCGCGCGATGAAGTGCGCTGGCTCGACGCCTATCATGCGCGCGTCCGCAAGGAGCTTTCGCCCCACCTCTCCGCCCCTGCGCGCAAGTGGCTGGCGCAGGCGACGCGCGCTCTCGCGTAACCGATAAGCCTGAGCTTCAAGGGGAACCATTCACTCCCGCCTCCGTTGTCGCACGATCCATTTTGGCTCAAGCCCGGAGGTCGCCTCATGCGACGCACGCGATTCACCCTTCTCTGCTCGACGGTTCTCCTCGGAGGCCTCGGCTTCGCCGTCCTTCCCTCGGGGCCGTCCTTCGTCACCCCCGCCGCCGCGCAGCAGCGCGTGGAAGTGCGCTCGGAATTCCGCACGGCGCTGGAGCCCTACGGCCGCTTCGAGCGGCATGACCGCTATGGCGAGGTCTGGCGCCCGAACCGTCTCGCCAAGGACTGGCGCCCCTACACGGAAGGCCGCTGGGTCTACACCGACGAATGGGGCTGGTACTGGAACGCCGCCGACACCGAAGCGAACTGGGGCTGGGTCGCCTATCATTACGGCCGCTGGCTCGACGACGAGCAGATGGGCTGGGTCTGGGTGCCAGGCGACGAATGGGGTCCGGCCTGGGTGAACTGGCGCCGCGGCGAGAGCCGTGACGCCCGCCAGGCCAGCCGTGGACCGCGCCGCGGCGCGAGCCAGCCCGCCCGCTACGTCG
>JAQGJX010000214.1 GCA_028290405.1 Hyphomicrobiales bacterium | reverse complement strand
AATCTGGGAGATCTGCTGCGCGAACACGCGCTCGGCGTAGTCGTTCGTGGTGGCCAGCGGCATGGTGGCCGACTTCAGCACCATGAAGATGATCGGCGCGTCGGCCGGGTTCACCTTGCGGAAGCTGGGGGGCGCGGGCAGTTCCGGCGGCAGGCGGCGCAGGGTCGCGGAAATCTGCGACTGCACGTCCAGGGCCGCGCTGTCTATGTTGCGGTCGAGGTCGAACTGGAGCGTGATGTTGGTCTGCCCGTTCGACGAGCGCGACGTCATCTGGGAAATGCCCGGAATGGTCGCGAAGGCGCGCTCGAGGGGCGCGGCGACGGACGACGCCATGGTCTCCGGGTTCGCGCCCGGCAGGTTCGCCGAGACGTTGATGGTGGGGAAGTCCACCCGGGGCAGGGCGGCCACCGGCAGCTTGGAATACCCGAACAGGCCGAAGACGATGAACGACATCATCAACAGCGTCGTCATGACAGGGCGGCGGATGCAGAGTTCGGGCAGGGACATTCTAGCTGTCTCTCTTGGAGGCGCTGGGACGGGGCTCGACGCGGGACCCGTTGACGAGAGCAAGGGCCCCCTCGATCACGACCGTTTCGCCGCCTTCGAGACCCTTGGTCACGACGTCCCGGCCGTCCTGGGTCCGGCCGACCGTCACCTGTCTTACGCGCGCGACGCCGTTCTCGATCACATAGACGAAATTGCCGATCTGCCCGGCCTGGGTGGCTTCCCGGGGCACCGAGACCACGTCCTGCTCCGTACGAAGGTTGATGCGCAGGTTGCAGAGCTGCCCGGCCCAGAGCCGCTCGTCGTCGTTCTCGAATTCGGCGCGCACGGTCACGGTGCCGGTGGCGCTGTCGATGGCGTTGTCCACGAAGGCGATCTTGCCCTTGGAGGCGGCGCTTGCGCCCTGCGGCAGGGCTTCCACGGCCGCGCCCCCGTTGGAGACGGCGGTGCGCAACTCGCCCAGCAGGCGCTGGGGAACCGAGAAGGCGACGTAGATCGGCTTGGTCTGGACGATGGTGGCGAGCGTGCCGGTCGCGGCGTTGTCGCCGGAGCGGATGATGTTGCCCGCCTTGACGTTGAACGTGCCGATGCGGCCCGGGATGGGGGCCCGGATCGTGTAATAGGTGAGCTGGACCTTCAGGTTCTCGATCTGCGCCGTGTCGCCCATCATCAGCGCTTTGGCGGCGGCGACCTGGGTGCGGGCGTTGTCGAGGTTGACCCGCGTGCCGGAGTTCTTCGACAGCAGCTCCTCGTAGCGACCCACGTCGCGCTGCGCCTGCTCAAGGGTGGTCTGGTTGCGCGCGAGGCTGGCTTCCGCCTGCTTGATCTGCGCCTCGATCTGGCGCGAGTCGAGGCGGGCGAGGATCTGGCCCTGCTTCACGGTGGCGCCGTCGGCGACCAGAACTTCCTGGATCTGGGCGTCCACGCGGGACTTGAGGGCGACGGTCGCGATGGGCTGAACGGTGCCGACCGCGTCGACGATTACCGCCATGGGGCCGCGCACGGCCTTGTCGAGCACCACGGGAGCCGGGGGCCGGCTCGCGGGCCCGCCCGCTCCGCCGCCCGGGCCGCTTTGCGGACGGCCGGACTGGCCGTTGGCCGCCGTGGGGCGTCCGCCGGCCGCCGGCGGCGCGGCCGCTTGTCCGTAGGCCGGGAGGCTGCCTACGAGGGCTGACGGGAGGTGGTTGCGAAGGGCTGCTGCGCGCTCGCCGGCGCCGGGGACGACGCGATCCGCCTGTCCAGGCCACACGACCGCAGCGGCGACCGCCGCTGCGCCAAGGCCCAGGAACGACCAGGCGACCTTACCGGACTTCATACCAAACCCTCCGCGAACGCCGCTTCCGGCGCCCCAACATGCGTGCATATTTGCCTTCGCTGGAGACGCAATAAGCAACGCTCGCGTCGAACGGTCAAGCAGCGCAGGACCTGCCCGCCGTCAGGAACGCTCTCCGGCGGGCGAATTTTGTTCCTCAATACCACACTTGCGAGGGGCTTCGCGTTACAAGTTCGTTATTCGCAAGAGCCCGGCTCGCCCTCCCGGTGCGCCGCCGCCGCGGCCGCAAGTCCCAGCCAGCCCAGAATCATGACGATTCCCCCCAGCGGGGCCGCCATGGCGAACAGTTTCACGCCCGCCAGCGCCCGCAACGCGAGATCGCCGCCAAAGAGCGCCGCGCCCAGCGCCAGCAACGCGGCGGCGGCCAGCAGCGCCCGCCCGGGGCGAGGCCGGGCCAAGGCCCCGGTGACGGCGGCCGCATGGACGAGCAGGAACGTGGACGCGGTCGCGAGATTGTCCCCGCCCATATGGGCGCCGGCGGCCGCGAGCGCCACCCCGCCAGCCCCCATGAGGCCGGCGAACGCGAGCAGAAGGCGGGATGCGAGCGTCATGGGGGTCTCCGGGCCGGGTGCGGAAGGACGGCGCCTTACGAAAAAGCAGGTTTTGCCCGGTAGGGTTGGGCGAGCTTTTTGTCTACCCGATTTCGCCGTCTCCGGATTTGCCAATGCACGTCATCATTGTGGCCGACCACGCCCATATCAACGGCGGGCAGGCGAAAGTCGCCATCGACAGCGCCATGGGGCTGGCCTCCCGCGGGCACCGCGTCACGTATTTCGCCGCCGTGGGCCCCGTGGATGCGCGGCTCGCGCAGGCGCGCGTCGAGACGATCTGTCTGGAGCAGCCCGACATCGAGACCGCCTCCTCGAAGCTCGCCTTCCTGAAGCAGGTGACGTGGAACACGACGGCGGAGCGCGCGCTGGGCGATTTGCTCGCCGGGTGCGACCTCGCGCAGACGGTGGCGCATGTCCACGCCTGGCCCAAGTCGCTCTCGCCCTCCATCGGGGCGGCCATCTCGAGCGCGGGCGTCGCCTGCGTCTACACCATGCACGAGTATTTCCTCGTCTGCCCCAACGGCGGCTTTTATGATTACCAGGCGCAGCAAGTCTGCACGCGCACGCCGATGTCCCTGTCGTGCGTGAGCGTGAATTGCGACGCGCGCAATTACGCCCGCAAGGCCGCGCGGCTCGCCCGGCACGTGCTGCTGGGCCGCAGCGGCCTGCCGCAATCCATGAGCCGGATCGTCACCATCAGCGATCTGCAGGAGCGCGTCTCGCGCGACTATCTGCCCCCCCACGCCGCGCGGCACAGGATCAACAATCCCATCGACGCCGTGAACCTTGGGCCCAAGTCCGCGCCCGGCGGGCCGTTTGTCTATATCGGCCGGCTCTCGGGCGAGAAGGGCGTGGCGCATCTGTGCGAGGCGGCCCGGCGCGCGGGCGTGACGCCCGTGATCGCCGGCGACGGGCCGTTGCGGGGCGAGCTTGAGGCGCGCTATCCCGGCGCGACGTTCCTTGGCTGGCGCTCGCCCGAGCAGGTGCGCGAGCTCATGCGCGGCGCGCGCGCGCTGGTGTTTCCCTCCGTCTGGTACGAGGGCCAGCCGCTCACCGTCTACGAGGCGCTCGCCATGGGCACGCCCGTCATCGTGAGCGACGCGTGCGCGGGCCGGGAGGCGGTCGTGTCCGGCGAGACGGGCCTCTGGTTCCGCTCCGGCGACGCGGACGATCTCGCAAGGGCCATGCGGGTTCTGGCGGACGACGCGACCGCGCTCGCCATGTCGCGGGCTGCGCACGCGCGCTACTGGGCCGATCCTCTCACGCTCGACCGGCACGTGGCGGCGATCGAGGAGCTTTATGGGGCGGCGCTCGCGGACCGGCTGAAACCTGCGGTTTGAACGTCCCTTAGTATCGCGCCAGGAGGGCGCGACGTTCCTGCATTTCCCAGCGCACGCGCGCCGCTTCCAGGCCCCAAATGGCCCCGAACTGCAGGAAGACCCAGCGCCAGTGGTCGATGTCGATCTGGAAGCCCTGGAACAGCATGGCCAGCAGGGCGGGCCAGATCACATGCGCATAGGTGCGGTACGGCGAGGCCTTGAACATCAGTCGGAAGCCGATGAAGCAGGTGGAGCCGACGATGCACAGCCAGGTGAAGCCGCCCAGCCAGCCGTAGGACGCGAAGGCGTTCACGTAGGACGAATGCGGCTCCAGCCCGAACCACAGGCGAAAGCGCAAGGGCCCGAAGCCGTTCGGCCGGTCCAGCAGCAGCGGCAGGGAGCGGACCTGGTTGCCGAAGCGCCCGGTTACGCCGTTGTCGTATTCCTGCAGGCCCACGCGATTGCTCAATAGCTCGGTGGTGAAGGCGCTGCTGAGAATGATCGCCAGCGCGATGGACACCAGCACAAGCGCCAGGACCGCCATGCGCACCATGCGGCGGCGCAGCGCGCGGTCCTTGGTGGTGATGTAGGTGGCGGCGTACATCAGCGCGCACGAGAACGTGGTCGCGCCCCAGGCCCCGCGCGAAAAGGACAGCACGATGGCGGCCGACACGACGCCGAAGCACAGGGCCGACACGTAGGGATGTTTCGAGCGCCCGCTGATGACGCATTGCAGAAGGTAGACGGCGGCCATCACCATGTAGGAGCCGAAGACGTTGGGGTCCTTGAAGGCGCCCGCGATGCGGCTTTCCCAGATGAGCGTGTATTTCATCAGCCCGAACAGATCGAGATAGCCCGCAAGCCCGTAGGCGCAGCCCGCCACGGCGCCGTACGCAAAGGCGGACAGGCACAGGCGCATGCGGCCGTGGGTTTTCTCGGACAGGTAGATCGCGAAGAAGATGAAGAGGACGACGAGGTAGGCCGACTGGAGCTGGAAGATCGGCGGTTCCTCCTCCGCCCAGTAGGGCGTCAGGGCGATGAAACCGGCGAACAGGTAGACGAGGAACAAGCCGATGATGGGCAGCAGCGCGACATGGATGCTGAACCCGCCGATGAACCAGAGGCCCATGGTGAGCACGCACATCAAGTCCGCCGGCGAGGGCTCCATGAAGGTGATGCAGCCCAGCGCCACGGCGGGCGCGAACGTGACGCGCACCACCGCTTCCCACCCGGTCGCCGAGGGCGCGGCGAGGTAGGGCTGTTCGGCCGTCCAGCCGACGCTGCTCAAAACGCGTTCTCGGACTTGAGCAGCGCGAAGGGCGTGGCGGCGAGAATGTAGATGTCGAACATGATCGACCAGTTCTCGATATAATAGAGATCGTGCTCCACGCGCTGCTGGATCTTCTCGGGCGTGTCGGTCTCGCCGCGCCAGCCGTTGACCTGCGCCCAGCCGGTGATGCCGGGGCGCACGCGGTGGCGGGCGAAATAGCCGTCCACCACGTCGTCGTATTCCTTGTCGGCCGCCTTGGCGTGAACGGCGTGCGGGCGCGGCCCCACCAGCGACAGGTCGCCATGGAAGACGACGTTCAGGAGCTGCGGCAATTCGTCGATGGACGTCTTGCGGATGAAACGTCCGACCCGGGTGACGCGCGGATCGCCGCGCGTGACCAGCTTCGAGGCTGTCGCGTCAAGCTGGTCCACATACATGGAGCGCAGCTTGTAGACCTCGATCAATTCGTTGTTGAAGCCGTAGCGCTTCTGGCGAAAGAACACCGGCCCGGGCGAGTCGAGCTTCACCGCAAGCGCGGCGCCCAGTATGATGGGCGAGACCAGGATGAGAGCGAGCGTCCCGACCACGCGGTCGAACACCATCTTCAGCACGATGTCCCAGTCGGCGATCGGCTTGTCGAACACGTCCAGCACCGGCACGTCGCCGATGTAGGAATAAGCGCGCGGATGCAGGCGCACCTTGTTGGTGTGCGCCGAAAGCCGGATGTCCACCGGCAGCACCCAGAGCTTGCGCAGCATGGTCTGCAGGCGCTGTTCGGCGGTGATCGGCAGGGTGAAGATGACGAGGTCGATGCGCACCGTGCGGGCGAACTCGATCAGGTCGTCCACCACGCCGAGCTTGGGGTAGCCGGCGACCGAATGGGGGGAGCGCTCGTCGGTGCGGTCGTCGAACACGCCGTAGATGATGAGGTCCGAGTTCTCCTGCTTCGACAGCAGGGTCAGCAGTTCGGCGCCCGCAGGCCCGCCGCCGACGATGACCGTGCGCCGCTCGAAGCGCCCGTTGCGCGACAGCCGGCCGATCCACTTGGCGACCTGCCAGCGCAGGACGACCATGCCGCCCAGCGACACCAGGAGCCACGCCATCAGCCAGACGCGCGACAGGTTGTGCTCCAGCTTGAGCAGGAAGCCGATGGCCAGCACCAGCGGGAACATGCTCAGCCAGGCGATCGCGATGCGCGGCCCGTGGCGCAGGGGCGCGCGCAGCGTTGTGGTGGCGTAAAAGCCCAGCCGGTGGAACACGGCGGCGGCGATGATCGGCACGAGCGCGATGGTGACGTAGTATTGCGCGGACTCCGTGGCGGCGATGCCCGGATAGGTGTGGAACACCATGACGCCAAGGGCGGCCAGCATGGCGAATTCAGCCAGCCGGACGAGGCTTGTGAACATGGCGGGCGACAGCGGCGCGCCGCGGCCGCTGTCCGAGGTTTCCGCATGTTCCGCCACGCGCCTGCGGGCTTGCGCGAAAACGGCGGCGTCGGTTTCGTTCTGCGCGGGGGCGTCGGTCATCATTTCGCTCCATCTGAGATGAAGGCGGCGCCGCCTTTGGCGGCGAGCGCGTCGCGGTAGCCGGAGATGGCGCTGTCGGCCATGTCGCCGATCTTGAATCGTCCGCGCACGTAGTCGGCCAGGACGCGCGCGCGGTCCGCCCGGACGTCGCCCGGTTCAAGCAGGGCGCGATGCATGGCGTCCGTGATCGCTGGGCCTTTGGCGGCCACGAGGCCGGAGGCGAACGGGCCGAGGATTTCCGGAACGCCGCCGACGCTGGTCGCCACGATGGGCACCTGTCCGGCGGCCGCTTCCAGCAGCACGTAAGGCAGGGATTCGATGCGCGAGGGAGCCACGAGGATTCGTCCGCGCGCCAGGCCTTTCCGGGCCGGCAGGAGCCCGTGGAAGCGCACAGCGTCTCCCAGTCCGAGCCGGCGGGCCTGCTCGCGCAGCAGGTCTTCCTCAGCGCCCGTGCCCACCACCGACAATGTGTGAAGTACGCCCGTGCGGCTGCGCAATTCGTCGATGGCGTGGATCACCATCTCGATGCCTTTGACGATGCGAAGCTCGCCCACGTAGACGAAATCGGCCGCGTCTGCGTCCGGGACCACGGGCTCGAACTCCGGCTCCGCAAGACCATTGAGCACCACGCGCACGTTGCGCCCCTCCAGCCCGACGGCTTCGTCGAACGCCTTCCGGATGTAGTTGCTCTCGAACAGGAAGAGGTCCGTCGTCTTCGCCAGCAGCGCTTCCGCGCCCACGAAGATGAACGAGCCCCTCTGGCCCTTGCGGTAATGCAGGCTGCCGCCGTGGGGCGTATAGGCGCGCACGAACGCGGGCTGCATCTCGAAGGGGTTCAGCATGCGCGCATAGAGGCCGCCCTTGGAGCCGTGGCCGTGCACCACGTCGGGCGTCACGTTGGCCAGGTGGCGCTGGATGCTCCACGCGTTCACGAGGTCGTTGGGGTGGGGCAGGCGATGGATCGGCAGGCGCGTGAGGCCCAGCGCCAGATCAGGCTCCAGCGCGCCAAGGACTTCGCGCGCCTTGTCGCCGCCGGTGATCGAGTCGGTGACGAGGCCGACCTTATGGCCGCGCGCGACCTGCTCGCGGGTGAGGTCGCACACGTGCCGGAAAAGCCCCCCGACAGGCGCGCGCAAGACGTGCAGAATCCTCAAGGCGGGATCGGTCGTACTGGTCATGGCGCCAACTCATCAAAAATAACGTTCCCGAACGGTGATCGTGTCGCCGGGCAAAATGGATTGGGTCAGGGGCACGGCCGAAGTGACCGGCGTCCCGTCAATAATGCGCGTCATTTCCACCCAGGATCGCTGGGCGCGGGCGGAAAACCCGCCCGAAACCGCGACGGCGTTCTGAACCGTCATTCCGTTGATGTAGGGGTATTGCCCCGCCGCGGTGACCTCGCCCAGCATGAAGAAGGGACGATAGGCCTCCACTTCCACCGCCACGCGGGGTTCTCGCAGATAACCGCCGCGAAGTTTAGATTCTATGACCCGCTCCAATTGCGTGGCGCTGAGCCCGAAGGCGTCGACGACGCCGATCAGCGGCATCGAAATGCGCCCTGACCCGTCCACGGAATAGGAATTGGAGAGCGAATCCTGCCCGAAGACGATGATTCGCAGGCGATCGCCAGCCGCCAAACGGTAAGGCGCGCTGGCGTGGGCTTCAAACAGCTCGGGGCGCATCTGGGGCGTGGAGCAACCGCCCAGAGTCAACGCGGCCAAAAGCACTGAATTGATGAACAAACGCACTTTCATCCTGCAACCGCCAGGTAAACGAAAAACAAAATGACTAAACCAACACCTGAAGGAATATCGCAGGATGGTTAAAAATGTACTCCCCGGGTCTGGGCCGCCGCTGAATTAACCTGCCCTAAACCATGCCTCGCTTTAATCCGGACTGTCGGATTTGAGGTTAGGCGATGGGTAACGAGTCGGTTCGGACGGCAGGCGGCGGCGACGGGGAGCTTGATCTCCCGGGCGTCGGGCGGGCGCTGTGGGCGCGCAAGGGCTGGGTTCTGGGCTCGGTCCTGCTTTGCCTTGCAGGCTCGGTGGCGTTCGTGTCGCTGGTCAAGCCGCGCTACACTGGCGAGGCCAAGATTTTTGTCGAGACGGAAGAAAACTTCCTCAGCCGCAGCCCCAATGTCGAGCGCCCCCAGTCCACCGACCCCGACGTGGTGGGCAGCCACGTGGCGGTCGTCATGTCGCGGGACCTCGCCCGGCAGGCAATTCGCAAGCTCGGCCTGAAGGGCAATTCCGAGTTCGATCCCCGGGCGGGCGGCGAGAGCCTCTTCAGCGTCCTGTCGGGCGGGGGGAGCGCCGGTTCCGAGGCTGCGCCCGAAGACCGCATGCTCGACAATTATTACAACAACCTGCTGGTGTTCTCGCTGCCGAAGTCCCGCGTCGTCGCGGTGGAGTTCAGCGCGCGCGATCCTGACCTGGCTGCGCGCGGCGCCAACACGATCGCCGATCTTTACATCGAGATGCAGTCCGAGGCGCGGCGACAGAACGCGCGCTCCGCCTCGCACGCGCTGGGGCTTCTGGTGGTCGAGCAGCGGCAGAAGCTGGCCGCCGCCGAGGACGCGGCCGAGAAGTTCCGCAGCCGCACGGGGCTGATGCCGGGGACCTCGCTGCAAACCCTTCAGGGGCAGCAGTTGGCGGAGGTGAACAGCCAGGTGGCGGCGGGCCGCTCCGCCCAGGCCGAGGCGCAGGCGAAGGCGCGCCTGCTGCGCGATTCGCTGCGCAGCGGCCGCCTCAACGAAGTGCCGGACGTCGCCAAGGACGACCTCATCCGCCGGGTTTCCGAACAGCGCATCAATCTGCGCACCCAGCTCGCGCTGGAATCGCGCACGCTGGGGCCGGAGCATCCGCGCACGAAGGACATCGTCGCCCAGCTCGCCACGCTCGAAAGCGAACTGCGCGGCCTGCTCGAAAAGACGGCCCGCACGCTGGAAAACGATTCGCGCATCGCGGGCGCGAAGGTCGAAAACCTGCTCAGCGCCGTCGAACAGCAAAAGAAGATCGTGGGCGGCTCGGGCGCCGACGAGGTGCGCATGCGCGAGCTCGATCGCGACGTGCGCCTGATGAAGGATCAACTTGAGGCCACGACCGCCCGCTGGCAGGACGCCACGGCGCGCGAGGAAGCCGCCGCGACGCCGGGCGAGGCCCGCGTGATCTCCCGCGCCGTCGCGCCCCAGAAGGCGACCTTCCCCAAGAAGGGCCCGATCATCGCGATTTCGACCGTCGCGGGGCTCGTCTTCTCGGTGTTCATCGTGGTCGCCATCGAGCTGTTCTCGGGCCGCGCCTACGCGGTTCCGCCCGGGTCGACGCCGACGCCGGTCAACGTGGGTCCTCGCATGTCGGGCGCACGGTCCATGGGGTCCGCACGGGGCGGCGCAGGCCGCAGCCCGCGCGCCGTGGCGACCGCCCGCCTGACGGAGCCCCGGTTCCAGGAGGACGCCGAACCCGAGTTCGACAATCAGGCCCCCATGCGGCGCTTCGCGCAGCTGCGCAACGGCCCAGGCGGCGACGCTCCCGCGCCCGCCTTTGCGCCCGCCCAACCCGCCGCTCATCCGGGCCTTCCGGGGCTCACGGACGCGCAGATGATGGCCATCAAGGCCCTCGCCGCGCAGGTTCTGACGCTTGACAAGCAGATGGCCCCGGAAAGCGTTTCGCTCATCGAGCCCAGCGCGGCGCCCGTGCAGGTCTCCGCTCCGGCGCCCGCCGCCGCCCCGCCGCCGCCCGCGCAAGCGGTCGAGGCGCCTGCGCCTGCGCCTCAGCCCGCGCCCGCGCCCGTGCAGCCGGCCGCGGCGGAGGAGCCTATGGTGGTCGCGCGTCCGCCGCGTGGCATCGAGCCTCAGGTGTCGCCCGTCTATCGCGACCTCGCCCAGCAGATCGCCGAACAGTCCGAAGCAGGGACGGGCGCGCTGGTCCTCGTCAGCGGCGTCGGCGGGCCTGCGCTCGCCGCCGAGGCGGCGCTGCCGCTGGCCCGGGCCCTTTCGAACGGCGGCCGGGCGATCCTCGTGGACTTCACCGGACGCGCCAGCCCGCTGAACCGCCGCGCCGGCCTCGCGGAGCTGATCCTGGGCGACGTGTCGTTCGCGCAGGCGATCCACCGGGACCCTGGTTCGCGGCTGCATCTGCTCAATCGCGGTCGCGCGGAGGTGGACTTCGCCGACGGGCTCGACACGGTGATCGAAGCTCTGTCGCAGACCTACGATTTCGTGGTCTTCGTCGGTCCCGGGGACGAGGATTTCGACCTCACCGGCTGGCTCGCGCCCGCCATGGACTACTCGTTCCTGGCGTGCCGTGGCGACGCGAACAGCCCGGATGGGCTGGAGTTGCAGGAAGCCTTAGAACAGGGCGAAGCTCCGGACGTGTCCGTGCTCGATCTCGACGCGATGCGCGGACACTCGCGCCGGCGGGGCGGACAGGCGCAGAACGCCGCCTGATCAGCGCGTTCCGAAGAGACGTCCCAGCCAGGCGCCGCCTTTCAGCAGGCGCTTGAGCCGGCGGCGGTTGCGCTCGGCCACGCAGAAGGCGCGTCCCGACGCGGTCATGCCATGCAGCGTGTCGAACAAGGGTTCGGCGCGCTCGCTCCACACGCTTTGAAACCCGCGCTCGCCCACCCCGGCGTCGTAGCGCGTGACGCCCTGGGCGCCGAGGCGCGCCAGCACGCGCTGGGTCAGCGCGTCCGCGAGATCGACCTGCGCGAACTCGGGATCTGTGTCCTCGCTCGCCACCATGCGGCTGAAGCGCCCGCGATGCACGCCGCCGCCCATGGTGGCGACGATGCGATCTCCAGCGCAAAGGGCGAAAAACCGGATCGCCTGGAGGCCCGTCTCGATTCCCTCGAGCGCGGAACGCTCGAAATACGCGCGCGACAGGGGGGTGTCGAAGACCGTCTTCTCGCCGCCCTGGGTCAGCCGCGCCTGCTTCTGGGCGAAAAACGCCTGCAGGATGCGGCGGCACGAGGCTTCCTCGTTCGCCTCCAGAAGCGTCGCGCCGGCGATTTCGCCGATCTCCGGCTCCCTCGTGAGAGGCAGGGGCGCGCCATAGAGGAAGCGCGGCGTGGCCTGATGGGGCAGCAGGCGCATGGGGTTCGTCCCGCCCTCCCAGTCATAGGGCTGGTTGGTGAGCACGAAGGCGTCCGGCCGCAGGTCGGTCGCCGCCGCATGGCTCAGCACGGCGAGCATGAAGCGGCGGGTGAACGACACGTCCGGGTTGAACAGGGGGATGTTCGCGCCCGCGTCCCGACCGCCCAGAAACTCCGCCAGCCGCAGGCCGCCCGCCAGGCTCACCCCGAAGGGAAAGAGCGCCGCCGGGGCGCCGTCCGGCGCGCGGGCCACGATTAGCATGGGGGTGATCTTGTGCGCGGCGCCGACCGTCTCGGTCCACGGACGCAGCCACGCCATGGTCTGGTAGACGGAGGCGGGCGCGACCGCCTCGAGCTCCGCCCACGCCTGCGCGACGGGCTCGAACTGCGTGAAAACCTCGATCCTGGGTCTATCGGTCACATCGTGTTCCAGCGTCAGACTTCGTGAACGTTGCTCGCCTAGTGTTCCGGCATAGTCTCAAGACGCGGGCGAGATCAATCCGGGTATCTACGCGCGCTTGCCGCCATCGCCTTCATTCATTTTCAACGTGCGCCTTCATGAAACAGACCATTCTTGCTGCGGGCTTCGCACTTTTTCGCGCCACCGGCCTCCACCGGCTCGTCGCGCCGCTCACCGCCGGGGAGGGGGCCATCCTCATGCTCCACCATGTCCGGCCGTGGTCGGGCGCGGCGTTCGCCCCCAACCGGCTTTTGGAGATCACGCCCGAATATCTGGAATCCGTGCTCGGCGCGCTCGTCGCGCAGGGCTATGACCTTGTGAGCATGGACGAAGCCCACGCGCGGCTGAAAGCTCCCCGGGGCGGGCGCCGGTTCGCGGCGCTGACGTTCGATGACGGCTACCGCGACGTGGCGCAGTTCGCCGCGCCCATTCTGCGCCGCTTCAGAGCGCCCTACACGATTTTCGTCACCACCGGCTTCGCGGACCAGACGGCGCCCCTCTGGTGGCTGGAGCTGGAAGACGCGGTGCGCCTGCTGGACCGGGTGGAAATCAGCGTTGGGGGCGAGGCCCTGTCGCTCCCCGCCGGGACGCCGGAGGCCAAGGCGGCCGCCTTCGCGCGGCTTTATCCATCTCTTCGCGGCCTGCCCGAAGACGAGATGCGCGGCCTGATCGCGGACCTTCTGGCGCGGGCAGGGGGGGCGCGCGACCATGCGGCGCGCCTTTGCATGGACTGGACCGAGCTGGCGGAGCTGGCGCGCGACCCGCTCTGCGCCATCGGCGTCCACACGATCACACATCCGATGCTCGCCAAGCACGACGCGGCGACCATGCGGCGGGAGCTGGCGGAGAGCCGCGCCGTCATCGAATCGCGGCTGGGTCGCCCGGCGACGCATCTCGCCTATCCGGTGGGGGACCCGACCTCGGCGGGCGCGCGCGAATTTGCGGCGGCGCGCGAGCTGGGCTTCGCGAGCGCCGTGACGACGCGGCCCGGGGTGCTGTTCCGGGGGCACGCGGCGCACATGACGGCGCTGCCGCGGCTTTCCATCAACGGGTTGTGGCAGACGCCCGGCGCCTTCGAGGCGCTTTTGTCCGGCGCGCCGTTCGCGCTCTGGAACCGGGGCAGGCGGCTGAACGTGAGTTGATTACTCGCGTCCGCCTTCCATCCAGCGGATCAGGGGCATGATGGGGAAGATCCAGCTGATGCCCATGATCGCGTAGGCGACGCCCTGCACCAGTTGCGAGGCTTCCTGGAGGGGCCGCGCCTGGGCCAGCGCCATGGCCACAAGGGCGTAGAGCACCACGAATGCCAGCATGACGGCGGCGCCGATCAGCTTGCGGTTGCGACGTCTGAGCGGCACAGGAGGGCTCCGGGCGGGTGAAAGCGTCGCCATGGGTGCGACCGCAGCGCGCGTTGTCGTGCGCGCCGCACCGGCTTATGTCTCGCGCGACCTCTTCGTCAACTCGCCCGATCCATTTGCTCCGGTGTCCCATGTCCATAGCTGCCCCGCTTGATGCGGCGACCGTCCCCGCCGCCAATCCCATGGCGCCCGTGCGCCTGTGGCTCTGGTGCGTGGCTGGGCTGGTGTTCCTGATGGTGGTGGTCGGCGGGGCGACGCGGCTCACGGAATCGGGCCTGTCGATCACCGAATGGCGGGTGGTGACGGGCGTGCTGCCGCCGCTGTCGCACGCCGCCTGGCTCTCGGAGTTCGAGAAGTACAAGCAGATCCCGCAATATTCGCAGATGTTCCCGAACATGAGCCTCGGGGAGTTCCAGTTCATCTATTTCTGGGAATGGGGCCATCGGCTGCTCGGCCGCATCATCGGGCTGGCGTTCGCGCTGCCGCTGGCGGCGTTCTGGATCGCCGGGCGGGTGAAGGGGGCGCTGCGGTGGAAGCTGCTCGGCTTGCTGGCGCTGGGCGCGCTTCAGGGCGCGGTGGGCTGGTGGATGGTGTCCTCGGGCCTGTCGCAGCGCACGGAAGTGGCGCCCGAGCGGCTGGCGGTTCACCTGCTGCTCGCCTCCATCACCTTCGTGGCGCTGATCGCCGTCGCCATGGGGCTCAAGCGCAGCACGCCGGAGGCGCACGCCGCACAGCTGCGGGCCGGGGCCGGGTTCCTGCTGCTGCTCGTGTTCGTGCAGGTCGGCCTTGGGGCGCTGGTGGCCGGCTCGCGAGCGGGGCTGTCCTACAACACGTGGCCGCTGATGGACGGCGCGCTGGTTCCGCCGCTGGAGCACATGAGCGACCTGGAGCCGGGTTGGCGCAATGTCTTCGAAAACATCGCCGCAGTGCAATTCCAGCATCGCATGGGCGCCTACGCGGTGCTGGCCTTCGCGCTCTGGCATGCCTGGCGGGCGTGGCGCGTCGCGGCGCAATCCTCCGCCGCCCGCCGGGCCTTCACGCTCGTGGGCCTGGTGGTGGCGCAGGCGGCGATTGGAATCGCCACGCTGCTGTCGGTCAACGACCAGATCCCGCTCGGCTGGGGCCTCGCCCACCAGGGGTTCGCCATGGTGGTGCTGGCCATGGCGGCCGTGCATTGGCGCAAGCTCGCCATCCGCGCCTAGCGGATTGGCGCATTCCTCCTTGAGGCGCGCGCAAACTCCCTCCCCTCAGGGGAGGGTTGGGGTGGGGTGAGCCACGGCGGTCGGCAAGATGGAGCCAGACCCCGCCCTGTCCCTCCCCTGAGGGGAGGGAACGCAGTGCTTAATGGATGGAGCCTCCGCCCCCGGCGCGCCTCAGCCGAAAACCCGCACGCCGATCAGCGCCGGGTGCAGCATCAGCATGGCTCCGAAGGCGAGCGTGCCGCCGCCGATGGCGATCCAGTCTCCCGTGCCGAAGGGGGCCGGCGGGGCGCCCTTGTCGCCGCGCTTCTTCACCGCGATCCGGTCGTAGACCGCCCAGCCGAGCAGCGAGCCGAACAGGATGATCGAGCCGAGGTCGCCGTTGGCGAGCAGGTGCGCGAGCGCCCATGTCTTCACGCCCACCAGCATGGGGTGCTTCAGCATGCCCTTGATCTTGCCGGCGGGCGCATAGGCGGCGACCAGGGCGATGAAGGCGAGCCAGACAAGCGGGGCGGCCAGGTGGCGCGTCCATACCGGCGGGTCCCACACGGCGATGTAGCCGGACGCCCGGTAGGCGCCGAAGCCGTACACGATCAGAACGAGGCCGAGCAGCGCGACAAGGGAGTACGCGCCCTTGTAGCCCATGTCGCCCAGCCGCCCGATGAGCGCGGCGCGCGGCCCGCGCAGGGTCGTCAGCGTATGCACGCCGAGGAAAACAATAAGGCCAAGAATCATAACGCCCATGGGATGAAGCTCCTTGAACGACCCGCTAGCCCACCTGGGCGAGCGCCTGGTCGAGATCTGCAATGATGTCTTTCACGTCCTCGATGCCCACCGACAGACGCACCACGTCGGGCCCCGCGCCCGCGACGCTTTTCTGCGCGTCCGACAATTGCCGGTGCGTCGTGGAGGCGGGATGGATCACGAGCGAACGGGTGTCGCCGACGTTCGCCAGATGCGAAAACAGCTTGAGGCTTTTAACCAGCCCAACGCCCGCCTCGTAGCCGCCCTTGAGGCCGAAGGTGAACACGGCGCCCGCGCCCTTGGGGCAGTATTTCTGCGCCAGCGCATGATAGCGGTCGTCCGGCAGGCCCGGGTAGCTGACCCAGCTTACGGCCGGATGGCTCGCAAGATGCTGCGCCGTCGCGAGCGCGTTGGCGCAATGGCGCTCCATGCGCAGCGGCAGGGTTTCGATGCCCGTCAGCACCAGAAAGGCGTTGAAGGGCGACAGGGCAGCGCCAAGGTCGCGCAGGCCCAGCACCCGGCAGGCGATCGCGAAGGCGAAATTGCCGAAGGTCGCGCCCAGCACCATGCCGTTGTACTCGGGCCGGGGCGCGCTCAGCATGGGGTAGCGGTCGTCCGCCATCCAGTCGAACGTCCCCCCGTCCACGATCACGCCCGCGATGGAATTGCCGTGCCCGCCCAGAAACTTGGTGGCCGAATGCACCACGATGTCCGCGCCGTGCTCGAAGGGGCGCACGAGGCAGGGGGTGGCGAGCGTGTTGTCGACGATGAGGGGAATGCGGTGGCGCCGGGCGATGGCCGAAATGGCCGCGATGTCGCACACCACCCCGCCCGGATTAGCGATGGATTCGATGAAGATCGCCTTGGTGCGCGGCGTGATCGCCGCCTCCATGGCGGCGAAGTCCTCGGGATCGGCCCATTTTACGGCCCAGCCGAAGTTCTTGTAGCTGTGCTCGAACTGGTTGATCGAGCCGCCATAGAGCTTGGTGGACGCGATGAACTCGTCGCCCGGGCGCATCAGCGTGTGCATCACCAGGTGTTCGGCCGCATGGCCGGAGGCGACGGCCAGCGCCGCCGTCCCGCCCTCCAGCGCCGCCACGCGCTCCTCCAGCACGGCGTTCGTCGGGTTGGTGATGCGCGTGTAGATGTTGCCGAAGGCCTGAAGCCCGAACAGGGACGCGGCGTGGTCCACGTCGTCGAAGACGAACGAGGTGGTCTGGTAAATGGGGGTGGCGCGGGCGCCGGTGGCGGGGTCCGGGTGCGCGCCCGCGTGGACCGCGAGCGTGGAGAGACCGGGCTGGGCGGCGGCTGTGTCTGTCATGTGCGCATCTCCCGTGATCGTGTCCCGTAACCGTGGTGCGCCGCCAACCTAAAGCCCCCGGCGTCAAGTGGGAAGCGCCGCCCGTCCGCCCACTCTGGCGTCTTGCGCGGGCTCCCGCTAAGAGAGACGGAAACCGGCCGGCCGCCCAGCAGGCCCCGCCGGACAGGAAACGCAAGGGGCTCCTTCATGGATCAGGAACTGCTCGACCGTCTCGCCATCCGCCAGCTCATCGACAATTGGGTGCTCTGGCGCGACGCCGGCTTCTGGGACCAGTTCCGCACGGTCTGGCATCCCGAAGGGCGCATGCTCGCCACGTGGACGCAGGGGACGGGCGACGAGTTCATCGCCATGAACAAGGAAGGCTGGGCCAAGGGCGTCAGCATTCTCCACTTCCAGGGCGCGCACACCGCCGAGATCAGCGGAAACCGCGCCATCTCGCAGACCAAGATGCACATCAACCAGCGGGCGAAAATCCACGACGTGCTCGTGGACGTGGTGTGCACGGGCCGGTTCTACGACTTCCTTGAGAAGCGCGACGGCAAGTGGGGCTTCATCCTGCGCCAGCCGATCTATGAGAAGGACCGCATGGACCCGGTCGTGCCGGGCGTGAGCGTGCCGGTGGACCAGGCCTTGCTCGACAGCTTCCCGGAGGGCTATCGCCACCTCGCCTATCTTCAGTCGAAGATCGGCTATCCGGTGAAGTCCAACATGCCGGGGCTGAAGGGCGAGCGGGTCGAGGCGCTGTATCGCGCGGGCGCGTCCTGGCTGGCGGGCGAAAAGCTCAATTGGGGCCACGACTAACAAACCTCCAGGGGAGACGCGCCATGCGGAATTTCAACGAAAAGACCATCACGGACGCTGTCATCCAGCGCTTCAGCAGCTCCACCGATCCGCGCATCAAGGAGGTGTGCACCTCGCTGGTGAAGCACCTGCACGATTTCGTGCGCGACATCCGCCCCTCCTATGAGGAGTGGGAGTACGCCATCGACTTCCTCACCCGCACGGGGAAGATTTGCGACGGAAACCGGCAGGAGTTCATCCTGCTCTCCGATACTCTGGGGGTGTCCATGCTGGTGGACGCGGTGAACAACCCCACCGAGGGGCCGGTCACCCAGTCCACCGTGCTGGGGCCATTCTTCGTGGAGGACGCTGAGGAGTTCGCCCTGGGGGCGAACATCGCCGGCGGCATGAAGGGCCTGCCGGCCTATGTGTCGGGCAGCGTCTCGTCGGAAGACGGCTCGCCCATCGCGGGGGCGGCCATCGACGTGTGGCATTCGGACGACGCGGGCTTCTACGACGTGCAGCAGCTCGAGACGCTGGGCGGAAACGCCGGGCGCGGGCGCTTCTATTCGGACGAGAACGGCAAGTTCCATTTCTGGACCATCAAGCCGACCTGCTATCCGGTGCCCACGGACGGCCCCGTGGGGGAGATGCTGACGGCGCAGGGCCGCCATCCGTGGCGTCCCGCGCACTTGCATTACATGATCCAGGCGCCGGGGCACCGCAAGCTCGTCACCCACATCTTCGACCGCGCCGACCAGTACCTCGACTCCGACGCGGTGTTCGGCGTCAAGGACGAACTGGTGCGCGACTATGTGGACCAGTCCGCGGGCGTCGCCCCCGACGGCACGAAGCGCGACGCGCCCTATTGCACCATCACGTACGAATTCGTGATGGCCAAGAAAGCCGCCCGCGCGGCCTGAGCGCCTTATCGACGAAACCCCAGGCTGTCCCTCACGAGGGGCAGCTTTTTCTTAACCATTCCGCCCATACGGCGCAGCTCGCCATCTGCGTTTAGGCTCACGTTAATTGCGCCGCTCTAGCGTCACCGTGAACGGTTTGCC
The DNA here is from genome assembly GCA_028290405.1 of Hyphomicrobiales bacterium. Lineage (GTDB taxonomy): Bacteria > Pseudomonadota > Alphaproteobacteria > Rhizobiales > Beijerinckiaceae > Terripilifer. Next base: position 17,178 of record JAQGJX010000214.1, on the reverse strand, counting down.
GGGTGGTGACTTCATGAGATGTGCGGCAGCGGCTTTGTCGCTCAGGATTATGCGGCCGGCGGCGCGCGTTCCCGGTTTCGTCCGGGATCGGCGGGGCGCGGCGGCGGTCGAGTTTTCGCTCGTCGTCCTGCCGTTCCTGGGCGTCATCTTCGTCATCATGGAAATCGCGTTCAACGCCTGGGCGACCAGCTCGCTGGACAACGCCGTGCGCGCGGCAGATCGCCAGATCCAGCTCGGCGTCGTGTCCGGCCAGGGCATGTCGAGCGAAGATTTCCGGAGCAGCATCTGCGCCGGCCTGCCTGGCTTCATGCCCTGCAAGAACCTCTTCGTTGCGGTCGACAAGGTCGACGTGAACAATTTCGCCTCGACCTTCACGGCGTCCACGAGCAAAAAGGGCAAAGCGGTCGCGAGCCTCGAGAGGCCCTCCACCTCCCAGGGAAGCAACGCCTACTGCCCGGGCGCGGGCGGCGATTACATCGTCGTGCGCGCGCTGTTCGCCGTGCCCAGCATCGTGGGCTTCGGCATCAGCTCGAAAGCCAAGCTGAACGGCTCCACGGTCCATCTTCTCGACAGCGCCCACGCGTTCCGCAACGAACCGTTCACCACGGGAGGCGCCTCATGTTGAGGAACCCGGCGCTTCCAATGCTGGCCCGTGCGCGCGCGTTCAACGGCTGTCGCTCCGGGCTGGCGGCGCTTGAATTCGCCCTCGTGATCCCGATGCTCTTCGTCATCCTGTTCGGCGGCGCGGAGTTGCTGCGGTACATGAACGTGGCCAAGCGCGTTCAAAACGCCGCCATCGACATCGGGCAGATGATATCGGCCAACAGTTCGTCCATATCCGGCGCGGATCTGTGGGAATTGTACCAGACGGTTCCGATCCTCGTTCCCGACGTTCGCGTGGACGCGGTGCAGGGCGCGCGCAACTGGTATTCCCAGGCGGCGATGAACGTGTCCTTCCTGCAGGTCGCGAAGAACAATCCCGCCTGCACCTCCAATTGCGCCTTCACCGCGCAAGTCGCATGGGCGTACGGCAGGTCGAAGCGCGCCTGCGGGACGCTGTCGCAGTCCTCGTCCTCCTCCTTCAACGTGAAGGAGCTGCCGGACTCGTTCTTCACTGATCCCACGAACCTGATCAGCGTCGAAATGGCCTACACGTACCAGCCCATTTTCGGAACGCTGTTCGCCAAGGCGCTGCGCATCAACCGCACGTTCTTCATTGCGCCGAGATACGTCGACTACATCTCTCTGACGCAACCCACCGCAGGCGGCGGCGGGATCACGGGGGCCAATTGCGCTGGCTTCTAGTCACGGCGGGCGCTTCGGACCTGAGCGAAGAACGCCCGGAAATCTGGTTTTTACGATCTGGCCGACGTTTTGACGCAGTCTGTTTTTGAGGATGCCGAGTTGACCAAGACATCGCTTCGATCCCATCGCCAGTTTCGCCGCCTCCGGACGCGCGCGATGCGTTTCCGCGCTGCGTCCGAAGGCAATATCGGATTGCTCACAGCTCTCCTGATGACGCCCATCCTCGGCGTCAGCGGCTACGCCATCGACCAGCTCCTGCTTTCGTCCCAGAAGGCGAAGCTCGACGGAGCCGCCGATTCCGCGGCGCTCGCCGCCGCCAATGTCGCCGCGCAAGTCCTGCTGGCGCCCAACGCGGGCTCCAACCCTGACTTCCTGACGCCCGCGAAGGCCGCCGCGTTGCAGAAGTTCAACGGAAATTCAGGCGCCCTCGCCAAGGGCGTGACACCCCACTTCTCCATCGTCCGCAAGGGCCAAACGGTACGCGCCGACGTCACATGGTCGGGGGCCTTGAAGTCGACCTTCGGCGGCATGTTCGGCGCAGGCGCCTATGAATTGCAAGGCTCGGCGCGCGCCGAGACGGGCCTGCCGCCGTACGTTAGAATTTACGTCATGATCGACGGTTCCGCGTCCATGGGCCTTGGAGCGACGTCGACGGATCAGGACAGGCTGCACAAGGAGACCGGTTGCGCGCTGGCCTGCCACCTTCCCGAAAAGGACGGCTCGGCCACCTCCTACGAGAGGGCGCGGAACATGAATCCGCCCGTGACCACGCGCATCGACGTGGTCCGCTCCGCCGTGCAGGCCATGGCCTTGCGGGCGGAGCAGGTGTCGAGGATGCAAAACCAGATCAAGTTCGGCGTCTACGTGTTCTCGAATGACGTCTCGACGCTGGTGGACATCAATTCCTCGAAGGCCAGCAACCATTCCGCGGTCCACTCGGCCCTCGACAACCTGACGCTGGCGGACCGGGGCGGGGGCACCGACATGCACGCTGCTTTCCACTTCCTCGAGAAGGTCGTGTTCACCGGCGGAACCGGCGCCTCGGAATCCAGCCCGCTGTCCTACGTGCTGTTCCTGTCAGACGGGGTGGAAAGCGCTTCGATGCGAAATTCGTCGTTCGACTTCGTGGCGGACCCCACGATGAAAAACCAGCTCGTGGCGCCGACGTCCAACTTTGACGGAGAGGACAGCACCTATTCTTTCAACGGCAAGACCGAGAAGAAGTCCGGGTTCCTGCAGGCGCTGGATCCCTCGCTCTGCGCTCCGCTCAAGAAGCCCGGGGTGGCGCTCCTGCCTCTCGAGATCGATTACGTCGTTCCGCCGAGCAAATATCGCCTCGACCCGGCCGGCGATCCCGAGTTGCGGTTCAACTGGATCGAAAAATATCTGCTCAAGACGAGCTACGTGAACGGCGCCAGCATGACGCTGCTGGAAGAGAGGATGCGCGCATGCGCGTCGGGCCCGAACGATTATTACAAGGCGAGCTCCAGCGCCGACATCAAGAGCGCCATCGCCAGCATGTTCGACAAGGCGCTCCTGAGCACGACGCGGCTCACCAAGTAGACGGCGAGCCTTCGGGGAGTCGCGCGGCGGAGTTTCTCAGCCCCGGCCGTCGATCCCCAGGCGCAGGATTTCGATCTTGATGCAGCGGTCCATCACGACCTTCACGCCCTTGGCCTGCGCGCGCTCTGCCGCGGCGTCGTTGCGTACGCCCAGTTGCAGCCAGATCGCGCGGGGCAGGGGATCGAGCGCCAGCGCCTCGTCCACCGCGTTGCCGGCGTCCTGCGAATTACGGAACACGTCCACGAGCCCCACCGGGCCGGGCACGTCCTTCAGGCTGGCGTAGACCGGGGCGCCGGCGATCCGCCCCCCCGCGACGCCCGGATTGACCCCGACGGCGCGATAGCCATGGCGCAGAAGCTGCTGGAAGACGCCGTTCGAGGCGCGCGTGGGATTGTTGGACAGGCCCACCACGGCGATCAGGCCCGCGTGCTCCAGGATGTCGCTCAGATACTCGTCGCTGTAGTCGTCGTGGTTCATGCTCGTGTGTCCTGCTGCGAAAGGCGCTCTTGTGGCGGGCGCGGGTTCATGCAACTTCCCCGCGATCGCAAGTGGTTTTCAACGTGCGGGGTTCCGTCTTCATGAGCAAGCCCCTTGCGGCGGCCGAGATCAACGCCTTTTTCGCCGCTCATTTCCCGCAGATCGCGCCGGACTACGTGGTCGAGGAGACGGGCCCGATGTTCGCGCGCCTGCGGCTGCGCTTCAGCGAGCGGCGGCTGCGGCCGGGCGGCACGGTGTCGGGCCCAACCATGTTCGAGCTGGCGGACGTCGCGCTTTATGCGGCGATCATCGCCCAGATGGGCGTGGGCGAGGATTCCGCCGTCGCGCACCTGTCCCAAGGCGCGCTGAGCGTCACCACCAACCTCAACATCAACTTCCTGCGCCGCCCCGAGCCGGGCGACCTGATCGCCGACGCCCGCCTGATGAAGCTCGGGCGCCGGCTGGCGGTGGGGGAGGCGTGGCTGCACGGGGAGGGGCAGGCCGAGCCGGTGGCGCACGCCACCGCCACCTACTCGATTCCGCCGTCGTCCGCGCGCTGAGGTAGCGGGGGCCGCAGGCTGTTGTAGATTGCGCCGGGCGGCTGACAGAATCAGCGGCGGCGGAGCGCAGGTTTCATGACGGGCTTTCCCTACAAGCGCGCACATTTCGTGGGCGTCGGCGGCGTCGGCATGAGCGCGACCGCCATGCTGCTGCGCGACAGCGGCGTCGCCGTGACGGGCTCCGACGAGGCGGTCTACCCGCCGATTTCCGAAGTGCTGGAACGCGAAAAGCTTGACGTGCGCACGCCCTACGCGCCGGGCAACATCCCGGTGGGCGTGGACGTGATCGTCATCGGCAAGAACGCCCGGCTGGTGCCGCAGACCAATGCGGAAGTCGCGGAAGCCTTCGCACGGGGCGTGCCCATCCTGTCGTTCGCGGACGTGCTGGGACTGCTGGCGAAGGGGCGCCAGGCGCTCGTGGTGGCGGGCTCGTTCGGCAAGACCACCAGCGTCTCGCTGATGGCGCATTGCCTGATCGAAGCCGGGCTCGATCCCTCGTTCATGATCGGCGCCGCGCCCCTGTCGCCACCCACGGCGGCGCGGATCGGCAAGGGCGACCTGCTCTTGCTGGAGGGGGACGAGTATCCCTCGTCCAACACCGACGACCGCTCCAAGTTCTTGCATTACAGCCCCGCGCACCTGCTGCTGACGCCGCTGGCGCACGACCATGTGAACGTGTTTCCCACCATCGAGAGCTATCTGGCGCCCTTCGCCAAGCTGATCGACCTCGCGCCGCCGGACGCCACGATCCTCGCCTCCACGGGCGGCGAATTGTCGGGCCGGTTCCTGCGCTCGCTGAAGCGCCCGGTGGCGACCTACGGGATCGCCGAGGGCGCGTGGCGGGCGGGGGACATCGCCTGGGGCGAGCGCACGCGCTTCACCATCTCCCATGAGGGGCGCGACGTGGTGCGCGTCGAGACGGGCCAGCTTGGCCTGCACAACATCGAGAACATGCTGGGCGTGGGGGCGTTCCTGCTGACGCGGGGGCTCGTGTCCGCGCAGGCGTTCGCGGGCGCGATGGCTTCCTTCAAGGGCATCCGCCGCCGCCTCGACCGCAAGTCGGAGCGCACGCGCATTCCCATGTTCGAAGGCTTCGGGTCCTCCTACGACAAGGCCCGCAGCGCCATTGCGGCCATGCGCCAGCACTTTCCCGACAGGCGCCTGGTGGTGGTGTTCGAGCCGCACACGTTCAGCTGGCGCAACCGGACGACGCTGCACTGGTACGACGACGCCTTCGAGGGGGCCGCGCAGGTGTTCGTCTGGCGTCCGGCCGAGCAGGGGGCGGGCACGCACGAGCAGGTGGGACAGGACGAGATCGTGGCGCGCATCCGCGCCGCAGGGTTTGACGCCCGCGCGCTCGGGGACGCGGAGACTGCGGTCGAGGAGATCGGCGCGGCGCTCGGGGACCATTCCGCCGTGCTGTTCCTCACCTCCGGGCCGCTGGGCGGGCTCATCGAGAGCGTCCCGGCCTGGGTGGAAAAGAAGTTTCCGGCTTGAAAACAGATGCTTGCGGAGGCCGCTGGACGCAGCCGCCCAGGGCCGCGCGCCTCCCGGCGCGCCCCCTCCGGGGCCGCTCCCGTCATGTGGTATTATAATACCGCATTTCAGATATCCCTGCTGCGCAGGCGTTTCTTGCATTCTTGGATGCGGCTCTTGACGGGGACGCTCGATGGCCCTTATAAGCGCGCGTTCCCCGGCGGCCGGGCTTCTTCGCCCAGCCCCTGCGAGATATTGGAAACCTCCTCATGTTCGGCAAAACAACTTCGACCAAAGCCGCCGATGTCGAGAAGAAGTGGATCCTGATCGACGCGAACGGCCTGGTTGTCGGCCGGCTCGCGACGCTCGTGGCCATGCGTCTTCGCGGCAAGCACAAGGCTTCATTCACCCCGCACGTGGACGATGGCGACAACGTCATCATCATCAACGCGGACAAGGTTGTGCTCACTGGCCGCAAGCGCGACCAGAAGATGTACTACCATCACACGGGCTTCATCGGCGGCATCAAAGAGCGGTCGGCGAAGTTCATCCTCGAAGGCCGCTTCCCGGAGCGCGTCGTTGAGAAGGCCGTCGAGCGCATGCTCCCGCGCGGCCCGCTGGCCCGCAAGCAAATGTGCAACCTGCGCGTCTACAAGGGCGGCGAGCATCCCCACTCCGCCCAGAGCCCCTCGACGCTCGACGTCGCCAGCCTGAACCGCAAGAACTCGAGGAGCGCCTGAGCATGGCCGAAACACTTTCCTCGCTGCAGGACCTTAAGGACGCGACGGCGGCTCCGGCCATCGAGCATCCCGTGTACGTGCAGAAGCTCGACAAGCTCGGCCGCGCCTACGCCACCGGCAAGCGCAAGGACGCGGTCGCCCGCGTCTGGATCAAGCCCGGCGCCGGCAAGATCTCGGTCAACGGCCGTGAAATCGACAACTACTTCGCCCGCCCGGTGCTGCGCATGATCGTGCAGCAGCCGCTGGTGATCGCCAAGCGCCTCGGCCAGTACGACCTCATGGTCACGGTCGCCGGCGGCGGTCTTTCCGGCCAGGCTGGCGCGGTGCGTCACGGTCTCGCCAAGGCGCTGACCAACTTCGAGCCGGAGCTTCGCCCCGCGCTCAAGAAGGAAGGCTTCCTGACCCGTGATCCGCGCGTCGTCGAGCGCAAGAAGTACGGCAAGAAGAAGGCCCGCAGAAGCTTCCAGTTCTCGAAGCGCTAAGCCTTCCGTCCGCCAACGACAAAAGCCGCCCTCCGGGGCGGCTTTTTTGTTGCCGGGCCCACAGGGTTCGACAGCCCTCCCGCTTTGGTGCTAACCGGGAGCCAGAGCAATGAAGAGCGGCGCATGATCCTTGAGGATCTCGCCAGTTCAAAGGAGGACGCCTCATGCGAAACCTAGTCAATTCATGGCGCGGGCGCCTTGCCGCAGCGATGGGCGCGGTGGCGTTGGCGTTCATCGCTGCGCCCGCGTGCGCGCAGTCCGACGGGTACTTCAAGGGCAAGACGGTCCGGCTCGTCGTGGGCTACACGGCGGGCGGGGGCTTTGACCTTTATGCGCGCATGATCGCCCCCTACCTCGGCAAGGCGCTTGGCGCGTCGGTGATCGTCGAGAACCAGCCGGGGGCGGGCGGCATCACAGCCACCAACCGCATGATGACGGCGGCTCCCGACGGGCTGACCATCTCGCTGGTGAACGGCATGGCGGCGGCCTTCGGCCAGTTCACCGAGCAGCAGGGCGTGCGGTTCGATCTCGCCAAGCTGGAACACCTGGGCACCGTCAGCGGCAATCCATGGGTCTGGCTGGTGAACTCCAACACGCCGTGGAAGACCCCGCAGGACGTGATCGCCGACAAGAAGCGCCTCATGTGGTCGGCGGGCGGGCCCATCGACGGGTTGTCCGACGGCGCCGCCTTCACGTGCGAGGCTCTGAAGCTCGATTGCAACATCGTGCTCGGCTATCCGGGCAGCAACGATTCCGCGCTGTCTGTGGGCCGTGGCGAGATGGACATGATGTACATCGTCGACACGTCGGCGGTGAACTACGTCGCCGGAAACCAGATCCGCGTGCTGGCCACCATGAGCCGCACGCGCTCGAGCATTTTCCCCGATACGCCGTCCATCTTCGAATCCGTGAACGTGTCGCCCGAAGGCGCGGCGCTGCTGGACTTCCACGCCACGGCCGAAAAGCTGGGCCGCATCCTCGTGGCGCCGCCCGGCACGCCCGCCGACCGCCTCGGCGCGCTCCGGGAGGCCGTGAAGGCGTCGCTGACGGACCCCGCGCTCATTGCGGAAGGCAAGAAGACGCAGCGCTATGTTGAGTTCACGGGCGCGGAGGAGACGCGCAAGGCCGCGCTGGGGATCGTCTCGGACCCCACGCCGGAGCAAAAGAAGCGCATGATCGAAATCCTCGCCCGGGTGGAGAAGAAATAGCGGAGCCGCACATTGCCAGCGCCCCTGCGCCTGAAGTCCGAGTTCGCGCTCTACGTGCTCGCCAGCGTCGCTGGCGCGGGGCTGCTCGGGTTCGCCATTTCCCTGTTCCTGCCCGTCGCGGGGTCGCGGGACATCGACGGGCGCGAAATCCCCGCCGGGTGGAGCGAAACGGCGTGGCCGTTCACCCGGGACCAGTTCCCGCCGGGCGTCGCGTACGAGTGCCGCGCGCCTTTCTGCGGGACGCGCATCCGCATCGCGGTGCGCCCCAAGCTGGGCTTCTGCGACTGCACGGCCGGGGTGGCGGACGACGCCATGCTGGACCAGATCGGCGACGTGGAGCTGATCGGGACGGGCTTTGCGCCCGTAGAGGTCGGGCGCGAAATCGCCGTGGGCGCCATGAAGGGCCGTGCGCGGCGCTATGGGGCGGGCGCGCCGTCCGCCGGCGCGCTGTCGGTGGCGTTCAGCCGCAAGTGCGACGTAATGGTCGCCACCGCCCTCATCGACGACGCGCCGGAGTCCGCCGCCCGCGCCATGGCGTTTGTGCAAAGCGCCGCCGTCGTCAATTGGGCGGGGCGCGTGCTGGGTCGCTGATGCGCCTTAGTGCGCCAGCCGCATCTGCCTTTGCACCATGAAGAGACCCAGCGGAATGGCCGCAAGGCAAACAGCCGTGATCCCCGTGGCGGGCAGGCCGGACCATTGCAGGGCGGGGCCTGTCATGAGCGCGGCGAACACGCTGGTGGCGCCCGCGAACGTGTCGTTGAAGCCGATGGCGCGGCCGCGCTCCTGGGTGGACGAGCGGTCGGCGATCAGCGCCGTCGCCGCCACGTTGGCGCCCGCCCAGCCCAGGCCGACCAGGAAGGTGCCGAGCGTCACGAGGATCCAAGACGACGTGAAGGCCAGCAGGGCCGCGCCCACCAGCGTGGTCGCCACGCCGGGCATCATCACCTGCATGCGCCCGTGCCTGTCCGCGAGCCGCCCCAGCGGGATGGTGAAGGCGAACATGCCCACCGAGTGGAACATGTGCGAGACCGCGATGGACAGCAGCGAGTGCCCGTGGTGCGAGAGCACCAGCGAGGTCAGCACCATCACGATGGACATGTTGCCGGTCGCGGCGCTGTTGGAGACGATGGCGAGGCGCAGCGCGGGATCGCGGAACATGCGCCACGCGTTGTACTGGCCGGCGGGGGCGCTGCGCTCCTGCGCGTGCGCCTTCTCGTCCGGATAGTACTTCTGCAGGTTCATCCCGATGTGCTTGGGGTCCGGCCGCACGAAGGACAGGATGAACATGCCCAGAAGAATGAGGGCGGGCAGGAACAGCCACGGCATGCCCAGCGGATCCTGCCCTACATAGCTCCCGGCGACCTCGGCCAGTTGCACCATGACGGGGCTGAGCACGAGGCCGAACAGCGAGCCCAGCGCCACATAGCCCAGAGCCTGCGCGCGCAGGCGCGGCGGGACCATGTCGGTCGCCGCCACCCGCATCTGCTGCGAGGCGTTCATGCCCATGCCGAAGACGAGCAGGCCGAAGGTGAACAGCACGATGCTGTGCAGCGCCATCGAGGCGTAGAGCGTCAGCGTGCCGAATAGCGCCAGCACCAGCCCGAACATCACGCCGGGCTTGCGGCCGAACGTGTCCGTGATCTTGCCGATGGGATAGGCGACGAGGAAGCGGCTGAGCCCGATAAGCCCCACCGACAGGCCCGCAAGCGCCGACGAGCCGGTGAGGGACACGACCATGAGCGGGCCGAAGCCGTAGGCGAACTGCATCCCCGCGCCGGCGAAGGACAGCGACAGGGCGAGGAGAGCGATGTTTCGCTTGATGAGCCGGGGGATCGCTTGTGGCATTGAACGTCGTTTCCCCCGGAAGATCGTTGCGGCGCTGGCGTCGCCCTTCAGGCGATCGCGCGGACGTTAGTTGACGGACGGCCGCTTGAACAGGGCGCGGGTGGCGCGCGACGCACCTTGGCGATAGATTGCCGGACGTTCCCGCCGGTTTGGGACCACGATCACGAAAGCCCCTCATGACCAACGTCCATGATTTTTCCGCCAAGGCGCTCTCGGGCGAAGACGTTCCCCTGTCGGATTTTCGCGGAAAGGTCCTGCTGGTGGTCAATACGGCGAGCCAGTGCGGGTTCACGTCCCAATACGCCGGGCTGGAGGCGTTGCAGCAGCAATACGGCCCGCGCGGCTTCAGCGTGCTGGGCTTTCCGTGCAACCAGTTCGGCCAGCAGGAGCCCGGCGACGCCGAAGAAATCCGGTCGTTTTGTTCGCTGAGCTACAACGTGACCTTCCCGATGTTCGCCAAGATCGACGTTAACGGAGAGGGCGCCCATCCGCTCTACAAGCACCTCAAGTCCGCCAAGGCGGGGCTGCTGGGCTCCGAGGCCATCAAGTGGAACTTCACCAAGTTCCTGGTGGACCGGGAGGGCCGCGTGACCGAACGCTATGCGCCGACCACCAAGCCCGAGGCGCTGAAGGGCGACATCGAGGCGCTGCTCGCGGGCTGAGTTCGCCGGTCCGCGTCAAGGCTCCGGCGTCCGCGCGGCGTCGCCGCACTTGCGGGCGGCGCGCCGCCGCAGCATTCTGCGCTTCTGTTTTCTGGGGATTCCTGCATGGCCGTTCTTCGTTCCGCCGCTCTCGCGCTCGCTCTTTCCACCAGCTGCCTCGCAGCGCCGGTCGCGTTCGCGCTGGAGAACCATCTTCTCGAAAACGTCCGCATCCCCGCCAAGGACTCGAAGGGCGACGTGCTCATCCGGCGCATCGAGATCACCGGCACGAACCTCACGCGCCCGGAAATCGACGCGTTCCTGTCGTCCTCCACCAGCCCTCTGGCGCGCAGCGCGCTGGCGATGAAGATGGAGGCCGCGCGCATCTCGATCCCCGAGATCGTGGTGACCCAGACGGGCGAGCAGACGGGCGCGCTCACGTTCCGCGACTACGTGATGGTGAACGTCAACCGGGCGAAATTCGAGAGCGCCGACCTTTCCGGCTTTTCGGGCGTGTTCAAGAACGCCGAGACGGGCAAGGACGCGAGCGAGGGCCGGATCGCCTCCGGGCCCCTGTCGTTGAAGAACGTGGACGTTTCGAGCGTCGTGGCGGCGGCCCTCAAGGGCGACGCCACGGACGGCGCGGCGCGCGTCGGCGCGTTCTCGTGGACCGGCCTGCAACTCACCGTGCCCGACGTGGAGACGCCCGCGACCGCCGTGGGCGGCAATCTCTATGACATCCGCCTGGCCGGGGCGACGGGCGGGGCGACCTACGACGGGGACGCTCCGCTGGCCGCCCGCATGCGCGTGGAGGGCCTGAGCTTCACGCCCCCGCGCGCCTCGGCCGCCGGGCAGGCGCTGGCGAGCTTCGGGTATGAGAAGGTCGATCTCGGCATGAACGTCGAGGGCGCCTACGATCCCGTGGGCAAGGCTTTCAAGCTGGTCGACTATTCGGTGTCGGGGGCGGACGCGGGGGTGCTGGGCCTGTCAGGCGCGTTCGGCAACATCGACCGCTCGTCCTTCACGGGCGACAAGGCCGCGCGCATGAACGCGCTGATGCAGGGCGACCTGCGCACGCTGACGTTGAAATACGTTGACAACGGCCTGTTCCAGAAGGCGCTCGCCTTCTACGCCGCCATGCAGCAGAAGGACGTGGCGGCCGTCCGGCTGGAATGGGCCATGATGGTGAGCGGCATGCTGCCGATCCTGCTGGGCGGCGAACCGTCGGCGCTGCTTCTGGCGGACGCGCTGGGGACGTTCGTGAAGGACCCGCGCAGCCTGACGATTTCGCTGAAGAGCAAGGGGTTCGGGGCCTCCTTCCTGGGGCTCGCGCAGATCAAGGACCCGGCGGACTTCTTCTCCAAGATCGACCTGAGCGTGACCGCCAACCGGTAGGCGCGCGGCCCCGCCGTAGCCGCCGCGTCCTGCGGCGCCTACATAAGAGCGCATGAGCCACGATCCTGTCTCCATCGACAACGCCATTTGCGGGCCGCTCATGGGCGGCTCCCACGAGCCCACGTTCGCCGGCGCGCCCTCGTTCATGCGGCGGCGCTTCAGCAAGGACTTCGGCCAGGCGGACGTGGTGGTGTGGGGCGTGCCGTTCGATTGCGCGACCTCCAACCGGCCCGGCGCGCGCTTCGGCCCCGCAGCGATCCGCCGCGCCAGCGCCATCTTCGACGGGGACCCGCAATACCCGTCCGGCAAGGACCCGTTCGCGACGCTGGCGGTGATCGACGCGGGCGACTGCTACTTCGAGTATGAGCGCCTTCACGACGTCCCGGGCCACATCGAACGGCAGGCGGCGCAGATCATCGACGCCGGGCGCCATCTCATCACCCTGGGGGGCGATCATTTCGTCACCCTGCCGCTGCTGCGCGCGCACGCCGCCGTGCATGGCCCGCTGGCGCTGGTGCAGTTCGACGCCCATCAGGACACGTGGGACGACGACGGCACGAAGATGTCGCACGGCACGTTCGTCACCCGTGCTGTGGCGGAAGGGCTGATCGACGTGGGGCGGTCGGTCCAGATCGGCGTGCGCACGGTGGCGCCGCACGATTACGGGATCGAGATACTCGACATGGACACCTGCCAGGCGCTGGGCTGCGGGGGCGTGGCGGCGCGAATCAAGACGCGCGTGGGGCCGGGCGCCGCCTACCTCACCTTCGACGTCGACGCGCTCGACCCCGCCTTTGCGCCCGGCACGGGCACGCCGGTGGCGGGCGGGTTCACCTGCGCCGAAGCGCTGGCGATCCTGTGGCGGCTGGGGGAGGTGGATTTTCGCGGCATGGACGTGGTGGAGGTTTGCCCGCCGTTCGACCATTCCGACATCACCGCCGTCGCCGCTTCGACGCTCGTGCAGCGATACCTGCAACGGCTGGCGGGGCGCGGGCGCTGAATTTTTGGCTTCCAGATGCGGCGGCGCGCCGTTACCACGTTGCGCACGCGCACGCATGAGGATCAACGCGATGGCCAGGGTGTTCATTGACGGCGAGGCCGGCACGACGGGTTTGCTCATCCGCGAGCTTCTGGCGGAGCGCCGCGACATCGAGGTGGTCAGCATCGACCCCGACAAGCGCAAGGACGCGGGCGCCAAGCAGGCGCTGATGGCGGGAGTGGACTGCGTGGTCCTGTGCCTGCCGGACGACGCCGCCAGGGAATCGGTCGCGCTGGCGGCGGGCCTTGGCGCGCGGTCGCCCAAGATGCTCGACGCCTCCACGGCGCACCGCGTTGCGCCCGGCTGGGTCTATGGCTTTGCGGAACTGGCGGACGGGCAGGCGGACGCCATCGCCGCCGCGAAGCTCGTGTCGAACCCCGGCTGCTACGCGACCGGCGCCATCGCGCTGTTGCGCCCGCTGGTGGACGCGGGCCTGATGCCCGCTGATTTTCCGGTCACGATCAACGCCGTCTCGGGCTACAGCGGCGGCGGCAAGTCCATGATCGCCGAGTACGAAGCGCGCACCGCGCCGGACTTCGAGCTTTACGCGCTGGCGCTCGAGCACAAGCACATGGGCGAGATCCAGGCCTATTCGCGCTTGTCCCGCAGGGCGATCTTCGTGCCTTCGGTGGCGGACTTCCGCCAGGGCATGATCGTTTCGATCCCGCTGCATCTCGACATGCTGCCAGGCGCGCCGTCCGGGGAGGCGCTGGAGCAGGCGCTCGCCGCGCGTTACGCGGGCTCGAAGGTCGTCGCCGTGGTGGCGGGCTCCGCTTTGGCGCGCGAGGGCGGCAAGCTGGAGCCGCAGGCGCTCAACGACACGAATCGCATGGAGTTGCGCGTCCACGCCAATCCCGGCCGCCAGCACGCCGTGCTCACCGCGCGCCTCGACAATCTCGGCAAGGGCGCCTCCCGGGCCGCCGTCCAGAACCTGGAGTTGATGCTGGGCCTCTGACCGTCCCAAGCCGAATAATCGTCAACCTCTGTATCGTTTCGCGATACAACGTGTTGCGTCGGAGCCACGGGTCCGCAAATTGCGGCCTGGCTCCGGCTCAAACCCCGTCTTCCCTTCAGCCTGACCGTTGCCAGCGTTTTCAACACCAGCTTAGGTGGAAACGTTACAGATCGTCACGCCCAAAAAAGGCTGCAAGCCGGGCGGGCCGCAAAGGGGACGTCATGGGGCAGATTTTCAAGGGCTCGCTGCGCGCGGGCGTCGCTTTGGCCGCGTTGGGCGCGGGCGCAGGTTCGGCGCTGGCCGGCGGCTTCATCAACCAGTCGCAGAGCACGGTCTTCAACGGCAGCGCCTATGCAGGCTACGCCGCCCCGGGCTCTTCGCCTTCCGCGATGTTCCTCAATCCGGCGACGATCACCGGGTTTCAGCAGATCACGACCGAGAACAATTTCTCGCTGGTGATGCCCAACACCAAGATCACCGGGACGGGACGGCTTGGAACGGCCGGCTCGGGCGACATCGGGCAGGACGCGCTCGTTCCCGCCTCGTACCTGGTGATTCCGCTGACGGACCGGCTTTATTTCGGCGCGGCCTTCAACGCCCCCTACGGCCTGACCACGAAGCCCGACAAGCCGTGGGGCGGGCAGATGAACTCCATGACCACCAAGGCGCGCACCTATAACCTCACGCCGAGCCTCGCCTACAAGGTCAGCGACACGGTCTCGCTCGGCTTCGGCGTGCAGGCGCAGTACTTCGACGCCAAGTTCATTTCCGCCATCGGCGCCGGCGCCGATCCCAGCATCGCCGGCTTCAAGGGGGACGGCTGGGGCTTTGGCGTGACGGCGGGCCTGACGTGGAAGCCGCTGGCCGGCACGGCGATCGGCCTCGGGTATCGCTCCCGGATCGACCAGGCGATCGAGGGCCAGTACATGACGAGCGGCCTGCTTGCCGGCCTCAATGGTTCGGCCATCAAGGGCACGCTGAAGCTGCCCGACCGCGTGAACCTCAGCTTGCGCCAGACTGTCACCCAGGAGTTCGACCTGCTTGCGTCGGTGGAATGGCAGGGCTGGAGCCGCATCGGGACGGCGCCGCTGTCGGGACCGCTGGTCGCGGCCGCGCCCGGGACGCTCCAGTCGATTCCCTTCAACTACAAGGACGGCTGGTTCTTCGCCCTTGGCGGCGAATACAAGTGGTCGCAGGCGCTGACCGTGCGCGGCGGCGTCGCCTACGAGCTGTCTCCGGTCACGACGGAAGTCCGCACGACCCGTCTGCCCGACAACAATCGCCTGTGGCTGTCCACCGGCCTCAGCTACGAGGTCAACGACCGCTTCACGGTGAATGCGTCCTACAGCCATATCTTCGTGAAGGAGGCTCCGATCGCGATCGGGCCCGGCCACGCGACCTATTCGGGAACGTTGCTGAACGCCTACAACGGTTCGGCCAAGTCGCAGATCGACATCTTCTCGCTGGGCGTGACCACGAAGTGGGGCGCGAAGGCTCCGGGCGTGCTCGTCGCCAAGTACTGAGCCGAGGGGCGGCGGGCTGCGGCCCGCTCGTCGCCGGGCAAAACAAAGGGCGCCTCGCGGGGCGCCCTTTTTCGTGATCTGCGAGTCCGCGAACGCGGGGACGCGAACGCCTCAGGCCTTCACGCGCACGTATTCGCCGGGCGCGTCGCACAGCGGCGCGAGCTTGCCGCCGCCGGGCTCGCGCGCGGGGACCTTTTCGGGCGCCTGCGCGACGATCCATTCAATCCAGTCCCGCCACCAGGAGCCCTGGCGCTCCTGCGCCTTCGCGAGCCATTCGTCGAAGTCCCCGGCCGGTTGCGGGCCGAGCCAGTACTGGTACTTCGGTTTGCTCACGGGATTGACCACGCCGGCGATGTGGCCCGAGCCCGCCAGCACGTAGCGCACGGGCCCGCCGAAGAATTTCGCGCCCGTGAAGACCGAGCGGGCGGGGGCGATATGGTCCTCCCGGGCCGCGAGGTCATAGATGGGGATCTTCACGTCCCCCAGGTTTAGCCGATGTCCCGCCATCGTCATCTCGCCCCGCGTGAGGGTATTGTCGAGATAACAATTCCTCAAATAAAACGAGTGGTTAGCGGCGGGCATTCGCGTCGAGTCGGAGTTCCACGTCAGCAGGTCGAAGGGCATCGGCTCCTTGCCCTTGAGGTAGTTGTTGACGAAATAGCCCCAGATCAGCTCGTTGGGCCGCAGCATGTTGAACGCGGACGCCATCTTGGCGCCCTCGAGATAGCCGGTCTCGCGCATCTTCTGCTCCAGCGCGCCGATGCGCGCGCTGTCGACGAACAGCTTCAGGTCGCCTGCGTCCGTGAAGTCCACCTGCGTGGTGAAGAACGTCGTGCTGTCGATGCGGTCGTCGCCGGTGGCGGCCATCAGCGCCAGCGCGATGGCCAGCAGGGTGCCGCCGACGCAATAGCCGATGGCGGTGACCTTCCGCTCGCCCGTCGCGGCCTCGATGGCGTCGAGCGCGCCAAAGATGCCCTCGCGGATGTAATCCTCGAAGCTCTTGTCCGCGTGGCGCTCGTCCGGGTTGACCCACGAAACGACGAACACCGTGAGGCCGCTCTCGACGCAGAAGCGCACGAAGCTCTTTTCAGGATTCAGATCAAGCACATAGAACTTGTTGATCCAGGGCGGCACGATGAGCAGGGGGCGCCGGTAGACTTCCTGCGTGGCTGGAGAATACTGGATCAACTCCATGAGGTCGTTGCGGAAAATTACTTTCCCGGGCGTCGTCGCCATGTCGCGGCCGAGTTCGAACTTCGTCGCGTCGCTCTGGCGGATCTTCAGCGCGCCCTTGCCGGCGTCGATGTCCTCCGCGAGCATCTTCATGCCGCGCACGAGGTTCTCGGCGTTCTCCGCCAGGGTCGCGCGCAGCAATTCCGGGTTGGTGCCGATGAAGTTGGACGGGGACACGGCGCCGGCGATCTGGCGCAGGTAGAAGTTCGCCTTCTCGCGGGTTTCAGGATCCACGCTGTCGGCGTCCGCGACCAGCCCGTTCGCCCAGCGCGTGGTGATCGTGTAGGCCTGCCGCAGGAAATCGAAGACCGGGTTGGCCTTCCATTCGGGGTCCGAGAAGCGCTTGTCCGAGGGGTCGGGGAGCGCCACGGGCTCCACCTGCTCGCCGGAAAAGCGCCGGAACGTGTTGCCCCACAGGGTCACGAGGCTCGTGGTCAGGCGCGTCTGGGCGTCTATGGCGCGCTTGGGGTCCGACAGCCAGTATTCGGCCACGTGGCCGAGCGTCTTGACGGCGTCCTCGACGTCCTCGCTCATGTCCGGCTTGGGCTTGCCGTTCTCCATGGGGCGAAGGTAGGCGGCGAGGGCCTTGCCGCCTTCCTCGAAGACTTTCGCCATGTTGACCGCGAGCGTCTCGAAGTTCGGGACCGGCAGGGGCTTTCCGTCTTGGGCGCCCGCAGGCGCAGGTTTGGGCGGAGCGCCGGGGGGCGGCGGAGAGACGGGCGCAACGATGGCGGCG
>JAQGJX010000187.1 GCA_028290405.1 Hyphomicrobiales bacterium | reverse complement strand
GAGGTTCGCATCAAATGGCGAAAACGCTCTGCGACAGCGGGAAAACTAGCATGTGATTCTGTTGGTTATGGAGTTTGCTAAGGGAGACTGGCGGAGGGGGCGGGATTCGAACCCGCGATACGGTTTCCCGTATACACACTTTCCAGGCGTGCGCCTTCAGCCACTCGGCCACCCCTCCGGTCACGGGGCGAACGCATAGACCATATGTCGGCGCGCGCCAAGGTCTCTCGGGGCCTTCCTTTCGGTTAATCGCATGTGGGGGGCCGCGCCCCCCGGGGCGTGCGGGGGGCGTGGACAATGGGGGGCGCCGATTGTATCAGGGGCGCTCACCAAGAGGTCGCCCGTCCCGATGTTCCGATTCCTCGTCCGCACGATCGGCCTGCTGGCGCTTGCGGCGGGGTTTGCGTCGCTCGTGATCGACGGGACCAAGTCCATCGCGGCGTCCAGCCTGCTGGTCACGGCCTTCGGGGAAACCTGCTTCAAGCTGTTTCCCCGCACGTTCCCGGGCCTCCAGCCCCTTATCGAGCAGAACGTCCACCCGCTGCTTTGGGACCCGTTCCTGCTCTCCGTGCTGCTGCTGCCCACGTGGCTGGTGATGGGGCTGCTGGGGCTGCTGCTGCTCTGGCTGGCGCAGCCGCGCGCCGCCGCCATCGGGTTTTCCAGCCGGCCCTGAGCGCCCGCGCGCCGGCTCCTTCCTCGCGAGGCTTGGCTTTCGCCGCCGCGGGCCTACATTGAGCCCACACGAAGCCAACCAGCGAAGGCGCGCGCCATGTTCCTGTTCCGCAAGAAGACCGAAATGGTGGCGCCCGGCGAGGCTCTCGCGGGCCGCCCGAACCCGCTCCCCACGGCCGAGACCCACTTCGTCAACGGCCACGCGCTGAAGCCGCCGTTTCCCGAGGGCGTCGAGACGGCCGTTTTCGGCTTGGGGTGCTTCTGGGGCGCGGAGCGCAAGTTCTGGGAGCTGGGCGAGGGCGTCCACGTGACCGCCGTCGGGTATGGGGCGGGGTTCACCCCCAATCCCACCTACGAGGAGGTGTGCTCGGGCCGTACGGGGCACAACGAGGTCGTGCTGGTCGCCTTCCGCCCGGAGATCATGTCCTATGAGAGCCTGCTCAAGACGTTCTGGGAAAGCCACGACCCCACCCAGGGCATGGCGCAGGGCAACGACGTGGGCACCCAGTACCGCTCCGGCGTGTACGTGACCAGCGAGGCGCAGCGCGCGGCCGCGCTGGCGAGCCGCGACAGGTTCCAGGCGGCGCTGTCCGCCAAGGGATACGGGGCGATCACCACCGAGATCCGCGACGCAGGGCCGTTCTATTACGCGGAAGGCTATCACCAGCAATATCTCGCCAAGAACCCCAACGGCTATTGCGGCCTGGGCGGAACAGGCGTTTCCTGCCCGGTGGGCGTCGCGGTCTAGCACAAGGCCGGGCGCCGCCCGCCGACAGGGGAAGACGCACCGGATGATCGAACGCGCGCTGGAGAAATTCCTGTTCAGCAGCCGCTGGCTGCTGGCGCCATTTTACGTTGCGCTGGTGATTTCGCTCGCCGGCCTGCTGGTGAAAGCCCTGCAGGAACTCTGGCACTTCATGACCCACGCGTTCACGTCCAGCGAATCGGACGTGATCCTCGGCGTGCTCGCGCTGATCGACCTGACGCTCACGGGATCGCTGATCGTCATCGTGGTGTTCTCCGGCTACGAGAATTTCGTCTCGAAGATCGAGGAATCCGCGCACCGCGACTGGCCCGAGTGGATGGGCAAGATCGACTTCACGGGGCTGAAGCTGAAGCTCCTGTCGTCCATCGTGGCGATCTCGGCGATCCAGTTGCTGAAGGCGTTCATGAACGTGCGCAACATGTCGGACCGCGACCTCATGTGGCTGGTCATCATCCACGTGGTGTTCGTCACCTCGGGCATCCTGATGGCGTGGACCGACAGGATCAGCGGCGAGGCGCACAGCGCCAAGGCCAGCCCGCCCGGCGGCGACGCCGGGCACTGAGGGCCGGCGCGTCCCCGCTCTGCGCGGGGCGCCTATCTGGCGTTCAGCACCATGCGGCATTCGGCCGGCAATTGCGCCATGGTGAGGGGCGGCTTGGGCTTGGAGGCGGGGGCGGGCTTGGGGTTCAGCACCTCGTCCTTGAACCACCAGTCCAGCGAGGCGTCGCAGCCATCCCCCTTCGGGGGAGCGTCCTGCGCCCTGCACGCGGGGTCGTCGCCCGGGCAGGCGACCCGCACGTGGAAATGGTAGTTGTGCCCCCAGTAGGGGCGCACCTTCGCCAGCCATGAGCGGTTGCCGGTCGCCTCGCGGCAGACGGCCTTCTTGATCGCGGGATTGACCAGGATTCGCTCGACGTCCGGCTGCTGGGCGGCGATGCGCAGCAATTGCAGATGGCCCGGGGTCCAGCGGGCGGGGTCCACGTCGCGCTTGTCGGCGCGCACCACGTCGGTCGCCGACATCTCCTCGCGCTCCACGCGGCTCAGGGTGCGGCTCGGCATGGCCGTCAGCCAGATGTCCGCGTCGAGCCCTATCTGGTGCGAGGCGTGGCCGGTGCGCATGGGGCCGCCGCGCGGCTGGGCCATGTCGCCCACCAGCAGGCCCGGCCACACGCCCTCCGCCTTCGCGCGCCGCGCGATCCGCTCCACGGTGGCCAGCAGGCTGGGGTGTCCCCAGTTGCGGTTTCGCGACAGGCGCATCACCTGCCAGGCGTCGTCGTCCACCGGCAGCGCCGCGCCGCCCGCCAGGCAGCCGCGCGAGTAAAAGCCGATCGAGCGCGTCTCCATGCTGGCCGGGCTGGTCTTGCGGCCGAACAATTCCTTCGCCGGGGTGGCGGGATCGGCCGGGTTGGCGAGGGGCGGCAGGGGCGCGGGCGTCAGCGAGCCGCGGTCCTGCGCGTGGGCGCCGGCGGCCAGAAGGAGCATGCAGCCCGCCCCAAAGGTGCGGAGCAGTGTCGCGCGCATCAAGGTCTCCATCAGCATTGTTCGTCTCTTGGCAGGATCTTGGCAGGACAAGACGGCGGAAAAAGGCGCCCAGCCGCACGAATCGAAGAATAGGCCAAAAGGACTGCGTCAACCTTTACGACAATTTCGAGTTTACGAGACCGCCAAAAAGCGGGAGCCTCGCCATAGTAGCCGGCCCCGCCCGGCGCCTGCCGGGAGTCCCGTCATGAAATTCCTCAAGTCCGTCTTGGCCCTCTTCGCCTGCCTGTTCGCCCTGTCCCTCACGGTCGCCTCCGCCAACGCTGAAGTGAGCGTCCGGATCGACCTCAGCGCCCAGCGCATGCAGGTGGCGAACGACAAGGGCGAAACCTTCAACTGGGCGATCTCCAGC
Source organism: Hyphomicrobiales bacterium (assembly GCA_028290405.1). Lineage (GTDB taxonomy): Bacteria > Pseudomonadota > Alphaproteobacteria > Rhizobiales > Beijerinckiaceae > Terripilifer. The sequence continues at coordinate 11,883 of JAQGJX010000187.1, read as the reverse complement.
GGCCGCGCCGGGTTCCACACGCCGCGTGGCGAATTCAGGCCCTACAGCCTGCAGCGCATGCATTATTCGCGCAAATACCACATGTCGCCGATGCCCCATTCCATCTTCTTCAAGGGCGGCTACGCCATTCACGGGACCGGTTCGGTGCGCCAGCTCGGCCAGCCCGCCTCGCACGGCTGCATCCGCCTGGCGCCCGGGAACGCCGCCAAGCTGTTCGCCATGGTGCAGAAGGAAGGCGCCCGCATCGCCATCACGGGTTCGCCGAACCAGAACGTCGCCGCGCGGTCCGGCAAGTCGAGCCTCAAGGTCGCGCAGGCGAAACGGCTGAAGCAGCAGGCGCGCGCCCTTGCGGCACGCCAGAACGCCGCAAACCCGATGGCGTACGCGCCCACCCAGCGCACGCGGGACCTGCGCACGTGGCAGGCCGCGCCGGTGGAGCGCGTCTATCCGGGGGCGTACTGAGGCGCCGCTTACTCTCCGAAGACCACGGTCTTGCGGCCGTTCAGCACCACACGGTCCTCCAGGTGCCAGCGCAGCGCGCGCGCCAGCACGCGCCGCTCGATGTCCCGGCCCTTGCGGACGAGGTCTTCGGGGGTGTCGCGGTGGGTGATGCGCTCCACGTCCTGCTCGATGATCGGGCCCTCGTCGAGGTCCGCCGTCACGTAATGGGCGGTGGCGCCGATCAGCTTCACGCCGCGCACATGGGCCTGCGTGTAGGGGTTCGCGCCCTTGAAGCCGGGCAGGAAGGAGTGGTGGATGTTGATGCAGCGGCCCGCGAGCTTCGCCGTGAGCCCGTCCGACAGGATCTGCATGTAGCGGGCCAGCACGACCACGTCCGTGCGGGTGGAGCGGATGAGGTCCCAGACCTGAGTCTCCTGCTCGAGCTTGGTCTGCCGGGTGACGGGCAGGTGGTGGAAGTCGAGGCCGCTGAAATCCACCTGTCCGTAGATCTCCTGCGGATGGTTGGAGACGATGGCGCTGATCTCCATGGGCAGTTCGCCGATGCGCCAGCGATAGAGAATGTCCACGAGGCAATGGTCGAACTTGGACGCGAGGATCATGACGCGCTTGCGCTCGGCCAGATCGCGCAGGATCCAGCTCATCGCGAACCGGCCCGCGATGGGCTCGAAGCCGCCGCGCAGCGTCGCGCCCGGCACGCCGTCGTTCTCGAACGTCACGCGCATGAAGAACAGGCCGGTGGCGATGTCGTCGAACTGCTGGGCGTCGAGAATGTTGCAGCCCTGCTCGAACAGGTATGTCGAGACGGCGGCCACGATGCCCGGCCGGTCGGCGCAGGAGACGGTGAGCACATAGGACGTATGCGAGCTTGAGCGAGCTTCGGACATTTCGACCTTCAGACATTACCCCGCCGCATGAGGCGGACGGCGCCCTGTCTTTACCCCGCGCGGCCGCCGCGCTCAACCGGCGCGGCGCCGCGCAGCTCGCCGCACGCGCTTCGCGTTGCGGCTGAATCCGCATGGCGTTGGCGCCCACCCGGGAGGGGATCGCGCCCACGTCTCAGCGCGGGCGGCGCCATAAATCCGCCCCTCGGCGCCGCAAAGGTCGCAGAAGGCCACATTTCGGCCTATATAAGACACGACTTTCCGCCGCCCGATCGTTGCCAAGCCCCTCTGGCCAGGCCCGCTGGCCCGCCCTCTGCGAAGAACGGAAATCCGATGCCGACAATCGCCCTCGTAGACGACGATCGCAACATCCTGACCTCCGTCTCCATCGCCCTGGAGGGCGAGGGCTATCGGGTGCAGACCTACAACGACGGCGCCAGCGCGCTGGACGGATTGAAGACCAATCCGCCGGACCTCGCCATCTTCGACATCAAGATGCCGCGCATGGACGGCATGGAGCTGCTCCGGCGGCTGCGGCAGAAATCCGATCTGCCGGTCATCTTCCTGACGTCCAAGGACGAGGAGATCGACGAATTGTTCGGCCTCAAGATGGGCGCCGACGATTTCATCCGCAAGCCGTTCTCCCAGCGGCTGCTGGTGGAGCGCGTGAAGGCGATCCTGCGCCGCGCGAACCCCAAGGAGGCGGCCGCCCAGAAGGAATCCGAGGCGCGCATCCTTGAGCGCGGACTGCTGCGCATGGACCCCGAGCGCCACACCTGCATGTGGAAGGGCGAGCCCGTCACGCTCACCGTCACCGAGTTCCTCATCCTGCAGGCGCTCGCCCACCGCCCCGGCGTGGTGAAGAGCCGAAACGCCCTGATGGACGCCGCCTACGACGACCAGGTCTACGTGGACGACCGCACCATCGACAGCCACATCAAGCGGCTGCGCAAGAAGTTCAAGGTGGTGGACGACGACTTCGAGATGATCGAGACGCTCTACGGGGTGGGCTATCGTTTCCGGGAGGCGTGAGCGGCCTCGCCGGGGGAGCGGCGCTTGCGCCGTTTCCATTTCATGCTGGCGGGTTGCGGGGTATAGAAGCGCATGAGCGTCGAAGCCCACGAGCATAGTCCGGCGGCGTCCGGGCGCTCCCCGCGCAGGAACGCGCAGGCCGCAGGGCGGCGCAGCTTCCGCGAGCGCTCGCGCCCGTTGCGGCGCGCCATGACGGCCCCGTTCTCGTCGTCGCTCACCCGGCGCATCGTGTTCCTCAACATCGGCGGCCTGCTGCTGATGCTGCTGGGCTTCCTCTACCTGAACCAGTTCCGCGAAGGCCTGATCGCCGCGCGCATGCAGAGCCTGAAGACGCAGGGTGAAATCATCGCCGCCGCCGTCGCCTCCTCGGCCACGGTGGAGACGGACGCGATCCGGCTCGATCCTGAAAAGCTGCTCCAGCTCGCCCCCGGCCAGAGCTACGGGCCGGACGACAACGACGATCCCTCGCTCGAATTCTCCATCAACCCGGACCAGATCGGACCTGTGCTGCGCAGGCTCGTGGGCCCGACGCGCACCATCGCGCGCATCTACGACCGGGACGGCTACCTGCTGCTCGACTCGCGCTCGATGACGGAACGCTCCACCATCCTGCGCTTCGACCTGCCGCCGTCCAGCGACGACCGGCCCGCGACCGTGCTGCAGCGGATCTGGAGCAGCCTCAAGAATTCGCTCGGCGGCGCCAACCTTCCGCTCTACCAGGACATCGGGCTCGGCAACGGCCGCGCCTACGCGGAGGTGCAGCGGGCGCTTGGCGGCGACGCGGAATCGGTGGTCCGCGTGAACCAGCGCGGCGAGACCATCATCTCGGTCGCGGTGCCCGTGCAGCGCTTCCGGGTGGTGCGCGGGGCGCTGCTGCTGTCGACGCAAGGGGGCGACATCGACAAGATCATCGCCTCCGAGCGCTGGGCGATGGTGCGGGTGTTCCTCGTCTTCGCGGCGGTCATGCTCATCGTGTCGCTGTTTCTCGCGCGCACCATCGCGGAGCCGATGCGCAAGCTGGCGGAGGCCGCCGAGCGCGTGCGCCGGGGCATCAAGTCGCGGCAGGAAATCCCTGACTTCAGCGACCGCGCCGACGAGATCGGCCATCTGTCCGGCTCGCTGCGGGACATGACGAAAGCGCTCTACAACCGCATCGAGGCCATCGAGAGCTTTGCGGCGGACGTGGCGCACGAACTCAAGAACCCGCTCACCTCCCTGCGCAGCGCCGTCGAAACCCTGCCCATCGCGCGCACGGACGAATCGCGCGGGCGCCTGCTGGACGTGATCAAGCACGACGTGAAGCGTCTCGACCGGCTCATCAGCGACATCTCCGACGCCTCGCGGCTCGACGCCGAGATGGCGCGGCTGGACGTGGAGCCGGTGGACGTGGTGCGGCTGTTGCGCGCGGTCGTGGACCTCGCCAACGAGGTGAAGCGCGGCGACGGGGTGCGTTTCAGCCTCGACATCGCGCCCCCCGGCGAGGGGGGCGCGCGCGACTACACGGTGCTGGGCCACGATTCGCGCCTTGGCCAGGTGGTCAACAACCTCGTGGACAACGCCCGCTCCTTCTCGCCCCGCGGCGGGAGCGTGCGGGTGGCGCTGCGCCGCGCGCGCGGCGTCGACCGCGAGGGGCAGGCGTGCGAGGGCGTGGAGATCATCGTGGACGACGACGGTCCGGGCATGCCCGACTACGCGTTCGAGAGGATTTTCGAGCGGTTCTACACCGACAGGCCCGGACAGGGCTTCGGGCAGAACTCGGGACTGGGCCTGTCCATCTCGCGCCAGATCGTGGAGGCCCACGGGGGCGCCATCACGGCCCTCAACCGCCTCCGCGCCTCCGGGGGCGTGGCGGGCGCCCGCTTCACCGTCTGGCTTCCGGAGCGCAAATGACCCAGCGCCCGCCGCCCCCGCCGGGCGCCCCGCACGCCATCCACGCCAGCGCCGTCGCGATCGGCGAGGCGGGCGTGCTGATCCGGGGCGCGTCGGGCGCGGGCAAGAGCGCGCTCGCGCTGGCGCTGGTGGAGGCGGGTGCGGCCGCAGGGCTGTTCGCGCGGCTTGTGGGCGACGACCGCCTGCTGGTGAACCACGCCCACGGACGGGTTCTGGCCCGGCCGCACCCGGCCATCGCCGGCCGCGTGGAGAAGCGCGGCGAGGGAATTCACCACATGGCGCACGAGCCCGCCGTGGTCTTGCGCTGCGTGGTCGATCTCGTCGAGAACGGCCCGGCGGGCAGCGACACCCCCCCGCGCCTGCCGATGCAAGCGGAGCAATCGACCGTGGTCGAGACCGTAACGCTGGCGCGCCTGGTGCTTCCGGCCAGCGCCGGCGCCCCTGAGGGCGCCCGCCGCGCTCTGGCTTTCCTGCGCGAGGCCGCCAGATGAAACTAAACGACACCAATCGTTCAGTTTGCGCCGATTTGCCCCTTGCCAATTGCGCCGCGATGCACAAAATGGCCGCCGTTGCGTCCGCCGGGGCGGGGACAAGCGTGTGGCGGACATTCAAAATAGGCGGTCAACTCCGATGATCGGAATGGTCCTTGTGACCCATGGCCACCTGGCGACGGAGTTCCGCTCCGCTCTTGAACACGTGGTTGGCCCACAAAAACAGCTTCAGACCGTCACGATCGGTCCCGACGACGACATGGAGCGTCGCCGCAAGGACATCATCGAGGCCGTGGCGGAGGTCGACACCGGGGCGGGCGTCGTGGTGCTGACCGACATGTTCGGCGGAACCCCTTCCAATCTCGCGATTTCCGTCATGGATGGCGGCAAGGTCGACGTAGTGGCGGGGATCAACCTGCCCATGCTCATCAAGCTCGCCTCCGTGCGCGAGGAATCGACCCTCGAGCAGGCCGTCGTCCAGGCTCAGGACGCAGGCCGGAAATACATCTCCGTGGCGAGCAGGATCTTGAGCGGGAAATGACCCAGGACCACGACCAAGACCTGGACGCCGACGGCTGCGGCGGCGATGGCCCGCCCGCTCCCGACTTCACCGGCTACACGGTCCGGGTCCTGCCCATCGTCAACCGCAAGGGGCTGCACGCCCGCGCGACGGCCAAATTCGTGCAGTGCGTCGAGAACTTCGACGCGGACATCACCGTCACCCGTTGCGGCGAAACCGTTGGGGGCGAGTCCATCATGGGCATCCTGACGCTGGGCGCGGGCGTCGGCACCACGATCACCGTGGCCGCCAAGGGCCAGCAGGCCGACGAGGCGCTGGACGCGCTGGAAAAGCTCGTCGCCAACCGCTTCGGCGAAGACGAGTAGGCGGACCGGCAAGTCCGCCCCCGCCCCTTGCGCCGCTCCGTCAGTCCTTGCGGGCCAGCAGCACGCGATAGCGCTCGATCTCGCTGGTCACCAGCGCGCGCACGTGCGCGGGCGTCATTTCCTCCGAGGTTGCCGGGGTCGATCCCAGGTCGTTGAAGCGCTTGCGCACGTTCGGGTCCGCGAGGGAGTCGCGCAACGCCTTGTTCAGCCGGTCGATGACCGGCTGGGAGGTGCCCGCAGGGGTGAAAATGGCGTTCCAGCCTTCCGCCTGAAAGGCCGGCAGGCCGGCCTCGGCCGACGTGGGCAGGTCCGGCAGGATGTCGAGACGCTGGCGCGCCGCGACCGCGAGCCCCTTCACGTAGCCGCTCTGGATGGAGGGCGCGACCGAGGGCGCGGCGTCGCACACCCCGTCCACATGGCCGCCCATCAGGTCGTTCAACGCCGGCCCTGCGCCGCGGTAGCTGACCAGCACCACGGGGGCGTCGGACGCCGCGATGAAGTTTTTGCAGATCAGGTAGTTGGACGAGCCGACGCCGGCGTGGCCCAGGTTCACCTTGCCGGGATTGGCCTTCGCGTAGGCGATGAAGGCCGTGAGGTCAGCGGCGGGGAAATCCTTGCGGACGGCGAGCACCGGCGCGGTCTTGGCGATGAGCCCGACGGGGGAGAACGACTCCGGCTTGAACTTCACGTCCGGGTAGAGCGTGTAGGACGCAGCGTTGGTGCCCGTGTTGCCGATGAAGATCGTGTAGCCGTCCGGCGCGGCGTTGGACGCGCGGGTCAGCGCCACCACGCCGCCCGCCCCTGCGACGTTCTCGTTGACGATGCGCCCGCCCAGATGCTGGCTCATGTGCTCGCCGATGATGCGGGCGATCACGTCCGACGTGCCGCCCGCCGCGAAGGGCACGATCATCCCGATGGGCTTGTCGGGGTACGTCTGGGCCAGCGCGGGCGCGCTCACGAGAACGAGCGCTGCGGCGGCGCGGCAAACGGCCTGATGAAAATGCATGCGATGAGCTCCCCTGAAAGGGGCCATCATCGCGCGGCCCACGCGGTGGGACAAGCCCCCGGGGGCCGTTCAGTCCATCAGCGCGCGACGCTCGGCCACCAGGGCGGCGGTGGCGGGATCGAGGGCGTCCAGCGGCGCCGCGCCGTCCGCCACCACGGGCGCGAGGCGGCTGCACAATTCCTTGCCCAGCTCCACGCCCCATTGGTCGAACGCGTTGATGTTCCAGATCGCCGATTGCACGAACACCTTGTGCTCATAGAGCGCCACGAGCCGCCCCAGGGTGCGCGGGTCCAGACGTCGGTACAGGAAGGTGGACGACGGGCGGTCGCCCTCGAACACCTTGTGGGGGGCAAGGCGGGCGACTTCGGCGTCCGGGAGGCCCTGCCGGCGCAATTGCGCCTCCACCTCTGCGCGCGAGCGGCCCCGCATCAGCGCTTCGCTCTGGGCGAGGCAATTGGCGAACAGCAGGTCGTGGTGATGGGCGTCGGCCTCAATGGGCTGGGCGGCGACGAGGAAATCGACCGGAATCACGTCCGTGCCCTGGTGCAGCATCTGGAAGAAAGCATGCTGCCCATTGGTGCCCGGCTCCCCCCAGATTACGGGCGCCGTCGCCATGGCGACCGGCGTCCCGTCGCGGGTCACGGACTTGCCGTTGGACTCCATGTCGAGTTGCTGGAGGTAGGCGGGAAAGCGCGCGAGGCGCTGGTCGTAGGGAATGACCGCATGGGCGCCGTAGCCCCACGCGTTGCGATACCAGACGCCCAGCAGCCCCATCAGCACCGGGATGTTGTCCTGCATGGGCGCCTCGGCGAAATGCCGGTCGGCGTCGGCGCCGCCGCGCAGGAACTCCTCAAAGTTCGCGGGCCCGATGGAGATCGCCAGCGCCAGCCCGATGGACGACCACAGCGAATAGCGCCCGCCGACCCAGTCCCAGAAGCCGAACACCCGGTCGGGCTGGATGCCAAAGTCGGCCACCAGATCCAGTTTGGTGGACACGGCGGCGAAATGGTCGCCCACCGCCGCCTCGCCCAGCGCCTGAGCCACCCGGGCGCGGGCGCTGGCGGCGTTGGTCATGGTCTCCTGGGTGGTGAACGTCTTCGACGAGACCACGAACAGCGTGCGGGCGAGATCGAGCCGCTTCAGCGTGTCCGCCAGGTCCGCCCCGTCGACGTTCGAGACGAAATGGGCGTGGGGCCCGCCGACCCCGAAGGGGCTCAGCGCGCGGGCCGCCATGGCGGGCCCGAGGTCCGAGCCGCCGATGCCGATGTTCACCACGTCGGTGAAGCGCTGGCCGGTGGCGCCGCGAATGCGGCCCTCCCGCACCTGTTCGGCGAAGGCCAGCATCCTGCCGCGCTCGGCGCGCACGTCGGCGGTGACGTCGCGCCCGCCCACCGGCGCGGGGCCGCCGCTGAAATCGCGCAGCGCCATATGCATGGCGGCGCGGCCCTCCGTCAGGTTCACGGCTTCCCCGCGAAACAGCGCGTCGCGCTGCGCCTCCAGCCGCGCGGCGCGCGCCAGCGAGAACAGGTGCGCGAGGGTGACGCCGCTCGCCCGGTGCTTGGAATAATCGAAGACGAGGTCGTCCAGCCGCGCCCGGAACCGCTGCGCCCGGCCCGGATCGTCGGCGAACAGGTCGACGATGCGGCGGCTGGCGATCTCGACGCGATGGCCCTCGAGGGCGGCGAGCGCGGTGGCGATGGCGGCTTGCGTCATTGTCGATCCTTCAGGGGGCCTGACGTTGGTGCGGCGTCACGCTCGCAGAAAAGCGCCAAGAAAGGGTTCACGCAAAGGCCGCCCTGCGCAGATCGGTTCCCGCCCCTTGCGCGCGGCCCCTATTTCCCCGACATAGCGCACATGGCTTCTCCCCCCCTTCTGCTTCTTCAGGACATCGCGCTCACGCTTGGCGGCAAACCGCTGATCGAGGGCGCAGAACTTTCAGTCAGCCAGGGCGAGCGCCTTGCGCTCGTCGGGCGCAACGGTTCTGGCAAATCCACGCTGCTGCGCATCGCGGCCGGCGAGATCACGGCCGATTCCGGCGTGCGCTTCTTCCAGCCGGACGCCACCGTTCGCTACCTGCCGCAGGAGCCCGACCTGTCGGGCTTCGCCACCACGCTCGATTACGCCGTGGCGGGCCTGGCGGACCCGGACGAGAGCTACAAGGCCCAGTACATGCTGGAGGAGCTTGGCCTCACGGGCGAGGAGGAGCCCTCGCGCCTTTCGGGCGGCGAGGCGCGCCGCGCCGCTCTGGCCCGCGTTCTGGCGGCCGAGCCGGACGTGCTGCTACTGGACGAGCCCACCAACCATCTCGACCTGCCCGCCATCGAATGGCTGGAGAAACAGCTTGGGCAATTGCGCTCCGCGCTCGTGCTCATCAGCCATGACCGGCGCTTTCTGGAAACGCTCTCGCGCACGACGGTGTGGCTGGACCGCGGCCGCACACGCCGCCTGGAAAAAGGCTTCGGGGGCTTCGAGCTGTGGCGCGACGAGGTGCTGGAGCAGGAAGAGCGCGACCTTCAGAAGCTCGACCGCAAGATCGTCGCCGAGGAACACTGGATCGTCCACGGCGTGAGCGCGCGCCGCAAGCGCAACATGCGCCGCGTGGGCGAACTCGCCGAACTGCGGCAGGAGCGCCGCGACGCCCGCCGCGTCGTGGGCAACGTCAAGATGGAGGCCACCGAGGGCCGCGTCTCCGGCAAGCTCGTGGTGGAGGCGGAGGGAATCTCGAAGGCGTGGGGCCCAAGGCCCATCGTCAACGATTTCTCGACCCGCATCGTGCGCGGCGACCGCGTGGGCATCGTGGGCCCGAACGGAGCCGGCAAGACGACGCTCATCCACATGCTGACCGGCGTGCTGGAGCCCGACTCGGGCGTCGTCACCCTGGGGGCGAGCCTTGAGCTGGCGACCCTCGACCAGAAGCGCATGCAATTGCGCCCCGAGTGGACGCTCAAGGAAGCGCTCACGGGCGGCAGCGGCGACTGGGTGGAGATCAACGGCGCGCGCAAGCACGTCATCGGCTACATGAAGGACTTCCTGTTCACCCCCGAACAGGCCCGCACGCCCGTAACCAAGCTCTCGGGCGGGGAGCGCGGCCGCCTCGCGCTGGCGCGCGCCCTGTCAATGCCGTCGAACTTCCTCGTGCTCGACGAGCCGACCAACGACCTCGACCTCGAGACGCTCGACCTCTTGCAGGAACTGCTCAACGATTACCCCGGCACCGCCATCGTGGTCAGCCACGACCGCGACTTCCTCGACAGGGTCGCCACCTCGATCATCGTGGCCGAGGACGGCGCGCGCTGGCAGGAATACGCCGGCGGCTATCGTGACATGATCGCCCAGCGCGGCTACGGCGTCGGCCAGGAGAAGCCCAAGGGGCTCGACCAGAAGCCCGAGCCAAAGGCCGAGGCCCGCCACACGGCCCTGCCGCAAACCGCCGGCCCGCGCCCGGCGGGCGAGCGCAAGCGCTTCAACTTCAAGCAGAAGCACGCGCTCGACACTCTCCCCAAGCGCATGGAGGAGATGCGCGCCCTGGTCGTCAAGCTCCAGAAAGAGCTGGCCGACCCCGCGCTCTACACGCGCGATCCCGCCCGCTTCGCCAAGCTGTCGGCTGGCCTCGCCAAGACCCAGCACGAGCTGGGAACCGCCGAAGAGGAATGGCTGGAGCTCGAGATCCTGCGCGAGGAGATCGAGGGGTAGGGTGCGCCCCGCCTTGCCCGCAGGCTCGCGCCGCTCTATCCAGTCGCCAAACGAGGAGACCCATTTTGGCAGACGAGAAGCTTCTGTTCCTCTGCAAGTCGTCCGATCTTGCGCCCGGCTGCGTGCGCAAGGTGGAGCGCCCCGAGGGCGCGCTCGCGGTGTATAATCTGGACGGGACGTTCTACGCCACCGACGACCGCTGCACCCACGGGCTGTCCAGCCTGTCGGACGGCGAGATCGTGGAGGGCGGCGAAATCGAGTGCATGATGCATTTCGGCTCGTTCGACATCGCCACCGGGGAGCCCCGCCAGGCGCCGTGCAGCATCCCGCTGCGCACCTACAAGATCGACGTGCGGGGCGACGACGTCTTCGCGGTCGTCGACTAGCCAGCCAGGGGAGCGGGCATGATCCGGATTACCCGCTCCATCGTGATCGACGAGGACGAATTGTCCGAGACGTTCGTGCGCGCCTCCGGGCCCGGGGGACAGAACGTCAACAAGGTCGCCAGCTGCGTGCAATTGCGGTTCAACGCGGCCGCGAGCCCGGCGCTCAGCGACGACGTGCGCGCCCGCCTCGCCACGCTGGCCGGGCGCCGGCTGACCAACGACGGCGTGCTGGTCATCAACGCCGACCGTTTCCGCACCCAGGAACGCAATCGCGCCGACGCCCGCGAGCGCCTGATCGACCTGCTCCAGCGCGCCGCCGTGGCCCCGACCGTGCGCCGGGCGACCCGCCCCACCCTGGCGTCGAAGCGCGAACGGGTCGAATCCAAGAAGCGGCGCAGCGACGTGAAGCGTCACCGGAGCGTGAGGCCGGAGTCCGACTGACGCTCTAGTGTCAGATTTGCCACGGGTGTGGCTGGCGGCCCACAGTTTGTATCCGCCATGCGTCCTATACTTGCCCTTGCGCGCTCGCTTCCGGGCGCTTTTCGAGCAGGACGCATGAGCATACGGGCGCCGCAACATCTCCAGGATCCCGCCGTGGGCGCCGCGCAATTCCTGGTCCGGCTGGGCCTTGCGGTCATGACCATCGGCGTCCCGGTCGGCTCCGTGTTCTCACGCCGCCTGCTGTTCACCCTGCTGCCGGTGGGCATCGCGCTCGTGGTCGCAGGAGCCATGCTGGCGCCCTGGCGCGGCATGCTCAAGCCCTTCCGGCGCGCGCTCGCCTCGCCTCTGGGGGCGACGGTGGCGCTGCTGCTGGCCTGGGCGGCCTTGTCGATCGCCTGGACGCCGTTTCCCGCCTCCGCCGCCGGGCGGCTGTTCAAGACGGCGGCGACGGTGGGCCTGACGGGGCTGGCCATCAGCCTTCTGCCGCTGCGCACCCGCACGTCCAACCTCAACCTGATGCCGCTCGGCGTGGCGCTGGCGAGCCTCGCCACCCTCGCGGCCGTGTTCTTCCTGCCGCCCCCGCCCGTGGGCCCGGAGCTCGAGGCCAACCTGATCGAGCGCGCGGCGCTGAGCCTGGCGGCGCTCGCCTGGCCGGCGCTGGGCGCGCTTGCGGTGCGCGAGCGCTGGACGTCGGCGTTGGTGGTCGCCGTTCTGGC
>JAQGJX010000163.1 GCA_028290405.1 Hyphomicrobiales bacterium | reverse complement strand
CGCCGCGTCCACGCGTCCGCTGCCCGTGCCGATCACCGCCACGATGGCGCCAACTGGCGCCACGGCTCCCACGGGCACGCGGATTTCCGTCAGCGGACCGCTTTCAGTCGCCTGCACTTCCATGGAGACCTTGTCGGTCTCGATTTCAAACAGGTTGTCTCCGGCCTCGATGGCGTCGCCTGCGCTCTTGAACCATGCGGAAATCTTGCCTTCCTTCACGGTCTCGCCCAGTTGCGGCATCAACACGTCCATCGCCTCGCCCCCGTCCGCCGCTACCAGGCCACGGAGACGTATTGCGTCTCCAGAAATTCCATCATGCCTTCGTGCGCGCCTTCGCGCCCGACGCCTGATTGCTTCATGCCGCCAAAGGGCGCCGCAGGGTCCGACACAAGCCCGCGATTGAGGCCGATCATGCCAAAGTCCAGCCGCTCGCTGAGCGCGAGGCCGCGTCCGACGTCACGCGTGTAGAGATAGGCCACGAGGCCGTACTGGGTGTCGTTGGCGCGCCGCACCACCTCGTCCTCGTCGCTGAACCGCTGGATGGCCGCCACGGGGCCGAAGATCTCGTCGCAGAGAAGGTCCGAGCTGTCCGCCACATCGGTCAGCACCGTGGGCTCGTAGAAGAAGCCCTTGCGGTCCAGCGCCCTTCCGCCCGTGAGAACCTTCGCGCCCTTGGCTTTGGCGTCCTCCACGAAGTGAATCACCTTGTCGCGCGTCTCCTTGTTCACCAGGGCCCCGACCTCCACGCCCGGCTCCAGCCCGTCGCCGATCTTCATCGCGCCCATGCGCGCCGCGAGCTTGCGGGCGAAGGCGTCATGCACGCTCTCGTGCACGTAGAAGCGGTTGGCGGCCGTGCAGGCCTCGCCCATGTTTCGCATCTTGGCGATCATGGCGCCCTCGACGGCGGCGTCCACGTCGGCGTCGGCGCAGACGATGAAGGGCGCGTTGCCGCCCAGCTCCATCGCGGCGTTGACCACGTTGTCGGCGGCGCCGTGCAGCAGCTTGCGGCCGACCTCGGTGGAGCCCGTGAAGGATACGATGCGCACGCGCGGGTCATGCAGCAGCTTGTCCACCACCGCGCCAGAGCTGCGGGAGGGAATGACGTTGACCACGCCCTTGGGCACTCCCGCCTTCTCCAGCAGGGGCATCAGCGCCAGCATGGTGAGGGGCGTGTCGGACGCGGGCTTGACGACCACCGGACAGCCGGCGGCCAGCGCGGGGCCGATCTTGCGCGTGCCCATGGCGGCGGGGAAATTCCACGGCGTGACGAGAACGCCCACGCCGACGGGCTTGTGCTGCACGAGAATGCGCGCGCCGCTGGAGGGCGAGCGCATGACGTCGCCGATGTTGCGCACCGCTTCCTCCGCATACCAGCGGAAGAATTCGGCCGCGTACGCGATCTCGCCGCGCGCGTCCGACAGGGCCTTGCCGTTCTCCAGCGTAATCAGGCGCGCAAGGCGCTCCTGATCGGCCATGATGAGTTCCCACGTCTTGCGCAGGATTTCGCCGCGCGCACGCGGGGTCTGGGCGGCCCAGGCCGGAAACGCCGCTTGCGCCGCGTCCAGCGCCCGCATGGCGTCGTCCTCGGTCGCGCTCGCCACGGAGGCGATGACCTCTTCGTTGGCGGGGTTCACCACGTCAAACCGCCCGCCGTCGGAGGCGTCCACGAATTGGCCGTCGATGTACAGGCCTGTCGGTGCGTCGGTCTGGCTCATGGCGTGCGTCCTTGGCTAGCCCATCGCCCGAAGGATTTTCTCGACGATGCGGCGCGGATTGGGCAGCGCGATGTCTTCGAGATTGTCGGCGGCGGGGAGGGGAATATGCGGCGTGGTGATGCGCACGATCGGCCCATCGAGATCGTAGAACGCTTCATCGGCCGCAATGGATGCGATCTCGGCGCCCCAGCCGCACAGGCGGGGGTTCTCCTCCACGGTGAACAGGCGCCCGGTGCGGGCGATGGAGCCCAGAATGGTCTGGGTATCCAGCGGCACCAGCGAGCGCACGTCGATCACCTCGCAGTCGATCCCGTGCTCTGCGCTGAGCGTTTCGGCCGCCTCCATGGCGCGGGGCACCATGAGCGCCAGCGCAAGGATGGTGCAGTCGCGGCCGGGGCGCAGGATTCGAGCCGTGCCCAGCGTGTCCACGATCTCCCCGTCCGGCACCTCGCCCTTCACGGCGTAGAGCGACTTGTGCTCGTAGAAGATCACGGGATTCTGGTCCCGCACGGCGGCGGCCATCAGGCCCACCACGTCCACGGGGCTCGACGGCGCCACGACCTTCAGGCCGGGGATCATCATCGACCAGTTCTCGACGGATTGCGAATGCTGCGCGCCAAAGCGCGACCCTGCGCCATTGCCGGTGCGCACCACCAGCGGACAGCCAAGCTGGCCGTTAGTCATGTAGCGCGTCTTGGGAAATTCGTTGGCGATGAAATCGAAGCACACCGCCAGAAAGTCCGAGAACATGATTTCCGCGATGGGCCGCAGGCCCGTCATGGCCGCGCCCATGGCGGCGCCCAGAATCGCCTGTTCGGAGATCGGCGTGTCGCGCACGCGTTTGGGGCCGAAGCGGTCGTAGAGCCCGACCGTGGCCTTGAACACGCCGCCCGCCTTGGCGACGTCCTCGCCAAGAAACACCACGCGTTCGTCGCGCTCCATCTCCTGGGCGATGCCGCGCGCGACGGCGTCGCGATATGTCAGTTCCGCCATGCCCATCCCCCGTCGGCGTACACGTCCGTGCACAGCAGTTCCTCGGGCGGCGCGGGCGCGGCCTTGCACGCCTCCGTCGCTTGATCCACCTGCGCCAGAACCTCCGTTTCAATCGCCGCGATGTCGGCTTCCGGTATGCCGAACTCCGCGAGCCGCTGGCGGTAGAGCTTCACCGGATCGCGCTTCAGCCATTCCTCCAGCTCGCCCTTGGGGCGGTAGGCGCCCGGGTCCGCGCGCGAATGCCCTGAATGGCGGTAGGTCTTGCACTCGATCAGCGAGGGGCCGCCGCCCGCCCGCGCCCTGGCGAACGCGGCCTGCGCGATGCGATAGACGGCGTCGGCGTCGTTGCCGTCGACGATGATGCGCTCCAGCCCGTAGGCGGACGCGCGGTCGGCGGCGGGATGCTCCACGGCGGTCACGTCGCCGATGGGCGTATATTCCATGTAGAGGTTGTTCTCGCACACGAACACGACCGGCAGGCTCCAGACCTTGGCGAAGTTCAGCGCCTCATGAAAGGCGCCGATGTTCGTCGTGCCGTCGCCGAAGAAGCAGACCGACACGTCGTCCTGCCCCAGGTATTGTGCGCGCCACGCGGCCCCGCATGCGATGGGCAGATGCGCGCCGATGATGGCGTAGGAGCCCATGACGCCGTGCTCGGCGGAGGTGAGATGCATGGAGCCGCCCTTGCCGCGCATCAGGCCGTTGTCGCGCTGCATCAACTCGCCCAGCACCTTCTCCATCGGCACGCCGCGCGCCAGCGTGTGCGCATGGCCGCGATAGGTGCAGAAGGAGAGATCGCCTTTCTTCATCGCCCGCGCCATGCCGGCCGCGATCGCCTCCTGCCCCAGCGACAGATGGCTGGTGCCCTTGACGAGGTTTTGCAGGAAGAGATCGTAGGCGCGCTTCTCGAACAGCCGGATTTCAAGTTGCAGGCGATAGAGATCGCGCCGCGTGTCGGCGCCGATGTCGTCATTGGCCGGCGCAATGGCCGAGGGGCTGACGTTAGCCGTCACGGACGTCTCCTCGTGTTTTCTTGTGCTGCGCTCAGTAACGATTGGCGATGGGGAGCTCTTCGGCCGGGAAGAGGCTGATGACCTGGCAGCCCTTGTCGGTGACGACGACCTCTTCCTCGATGCGCGCGGCCGAGAAACCGTCACGCGCGGGGCAATAGGTTTCGAGCGCGAAGACCATGCCGGTCTTGATCTCCATCGGATTGTCGAGGGACACGAGGCGCGAGATGATGGGCCTCTCGTGCAGGGCCAGCCCGAGGCCGTGGCCAAACTGCAGGCCGAAGGCCGCAAGCTCGCTCGGGAAGCCGAACTCTTCGGCCTTGGGCCACACTTTGGCCACCGTGTCCGTCGAGACGCCCGGCTTGATGAGCGCGATGGCGGCGTCGAGCCATTCGCGGCACTTGGTGTAGGCGTCGCGCTGGCCGTCGTTGGCGCGCCCGATGTTGAAGGTGCGGTAGTAGCAGGTCCGGTAACCCTGGTAGGATTGCAGGATGTCGAAAAACGCCTGGTCGCCGGGCCTGAAATAACGGTCGGTGAAATTGTGCGGGTGCGGATTGCAGCGCTCGCCCGAGATGGCGTTGATGGCCTCAACGTCGTCCGAGCCCATCTCGTAGAGCATCTTGTTCGCCATCGCGACGATGTCGTTCTCGCGCACGCCAGGCTTCAGCTCTTCGTAAATCATGTGGTAGACGCCATCCACCATGGCGGCCGCCTGGTTGAGCAGCACGATCTCGTCGATGTTCTTGATCTCGCGCGCGTCCAGCATCACCTGCTGGCCGTCGGCGACCTTCATGCCCGCCTTTTGCAGTTCGAAGAACATGGCGGTTTCGGCGAGGTCCACGCCCACCGGCATGTCGGCGACGCCCGCCTTGCGCAGCAGGTCCATCACCTCTTCGGCGTGATATTTCATCAGCCCCACGGAGGGTGGCACGGTGCCGCGCATGCCCAGCATGCCGGCGCGCCAGTTGTCGGTCGGCAGCCAGTCGCAATTGACCTTGTGGTGGACGGCGGCGGAGCCGAAATCCCACACAATGGGCTCCTCGTCCCCCGCCAGCAGCGCGAAGCGGCAGAGCTTGTCGCGCTCCCATTCCCCGATCTTGGTGCCGGAGACGTAGCGGATGTTGTTGACGTCAAACAGCAGCAGCGCGCCGCACTGGGAGTTCTTCAGCGCCTGCTTGGCGCGGCCAAGGCGATACTTGCGCAGCCGGTCGTGGTCCACGCGGCGTTCAAAATCCACGGACGTGTGGCCATAGGCGGGGATCGCGCGGTCCCAGCGCCAGTTGGGATCGATGTCGCCGGGCTTGACGATGTTGGGTCTCAAGGCGCCGCCGTCGATCATTCGTCCGCTCCCTTCCTCGCCCGATCTTGCGTCGGCCGGGTTGTCTGAAACCGCACGTCGCGGGCGCGCGCCGAGCGCTGCGCCGCAATCATGCAATCGTTTGCATTTTATGGGCCCGTCGCGTTATCGTGTCAAGCGTTCGAGGGTTTGTGGAAGTTCGCGCGGGCAGGTGGTATCGACGCGGCTTGTTCACGCGCGAAAGGGCGCCATGGCCAGGAAGCGGTCCACGTTGAAAGATGTCGCGCAGGCGGTGGGCGTGCACGTCTCGACAGTGTCGCGCGCGCTGAATCCGCACACGCGCCATCTCATTACCGACGAGATCGCCGAGCGGATCGCGCAAGCCAGCCGAGCGCTCGACTATCGGCCCAACACCGCAGCCTACAGCCTGCGCACCAACCGCACCAAGACCGTGGGGGTGGTGGTGCCGGACATCACCAACTCGATCTTTCCGCCGATCATCCGGGGCGTCGAGGATGCGTTGCTGGACAAGGGCTACGCGACGCTGGTGGTCAACACCGACGGGCGGCGCGAGCGCGAGGCGGTGATTCTCGACGCGTTGTCGGCGCGCGGGGTGGACGGGCTCGTGGTCGCCAGCGTGCAGCGCGAGGACGCCGCCATTGGCGAGCTCGCCGGGCAGGGCGTGCCGATCGTCACCGTCAACCGCAGCGTGGACGATCCCTCCATCGCCTCCGTGGTGAGCGACGACGCCGCAGGAATCCGGATGATGCTGGAGCACCTCACCTCCATCGGCCACACGCGCATCGCCGCCATCGCGGGAGACCAGAACCTCTCCACGGGCAAGAAGCGCCACCAGGCGTTCGTGCTTCACGCCGCCGCGCTGGGCCTTCTTGCAGGTCCGGTGCGTTTTGCGGGCGCGTTCAACGAGGACGACGGCGCCCGCTGCATGGGGGAGCTGCTGGACGGCGGCGGCCGGTTCACGGCGGTGCTGTGCGCCAACGACCGCCTGGCCATCGGCGCCCTGGGCGCCCTGCGGGCCCGCGGGATGCGCTGCCCGCAGGATCTGTCCGTGACGGGGTTCAACGACATGCCGATGGTCGACCGGATCGACCCGCCGCTGACGACGATCCGCATCCAGCAATACCAGGTGGGGTTCATGGCGGCCGGCGTGTTGCTGGAACGGATGAACGCGCGCGGCGAGGCGCCGCCGGCGCGCAGCGTCGTGCTGCCTGTCGAACTGATCGTGCGGGGCTCCACGGCGCCGGCGGCGGCCAGCAAGCCCGCGCCGCGCGTGCGCTCGCTGACGCGTTAGCCCGCCGCGCCGAGTTGTCCGGCCATCCAGTCCGCGGTCTGGAGGCGCCAGCGATAGGCCCTGTTGTTGGCGACGTGGTTCCCGTCCTCGATGGCGAGGAACTCCACCGGGCCGGAGACCTCGCGGGCCAGCTTCTCGGCGTCGCGCCAGGGCACCACGGTGTCCTGCTTCCCGGCGACGATGAAGATGGGGCAGCGGATGCGCGCCGCCACGCCCCGCAGCGTGAGCGTCCGGGCGACCTCGAGCGCCTGCGCCTCGTTCGCGCTGTGGCTGCGCACCCGGAAGGCTTCGCGCGTCAGGCCCGGCAGGGTGGGCCACGCGTCCGCCCAGTCGTAGGGGCCCGAGAGGGCGATGCAGGCGCGGATGCGCTCGTCGAAGGCGGCGGCGCGCGGCGCGTAATAGCCGCCCATGCTGACGCCCCACATGCCGATGCGGTCCCGGTCCACGTCGTCGCGCTTTTGCAGCGCGTCGATGATCGCCGTGACGGCGGTTTCGTAGTTTCCCCGGATGGGGAGATCGTATTCCGTCTCGCCCTGTCCGGGCCCGTCGAAGACGAAGATCGCGATCCCCCGGGCGAGGAAGGGCGCCTCGTAGGCCTCCGTCTCCTCCTTGCAGGAATCGAGGCCGCAGGCCATCAGCATCACGGGCGGGCGCGCCGCTCCGCGCGGCTTGCGCAGGATCCCCGCGAGCGTCCGGCCCTCGAAGGGGATTTCGATGCGCTCGCCCGACGGGGCAAGATGCGGCAGCGCGTCGTTGCGGCACGCGATGGCCCTGGCGTGCGCCGCGCGCATCTGGGGCACGTCGTGAACAAAGAGGAACTTGGCGAAATGGTAGTAGACGCCGGCGCGTTGCAGGTGCTCGCCGGCGCTGAGGCGCTTGCCGTGCGCCAGCGCCTCGCGCCCCATGGCCTCGTGAACCGCGGCGCGCGCGCACCACTTATCGCACCACTCGCTCCACGCGCCGATGGAGGCGGTGACTTCCTCGAAGTCGGTCAGCGCGACGCCGTTCGCGACGAAGCGCGGGCCCCAATGGTGGATGGCGGAGCGGACGACGGCGTCGTTCATCGATGATCCTTCACGTGCGGAAAATCCCTCAGGCGCCGCGGTCTTCGCGCCTGTACCAGGGCAGGTAGCGCCGGGTGGCGCCGTTCATCATCAGCTCGACGGCCACGCCGAAGCAAGCAAGGCACAGCACGGCCACGAACGCCTCGTTGTGCTTGAACGTGCGGGTGTTGAAGAGGATGAAATAGCCGAGACCGTTCAGCGCGGCGAAGAACTCAGCCACCACTGCGCCGATGAGCGCGCGGCCCGCCGCCAGCCGCAGGCCCGCCAGCAGGTAAGGCACGGAGGCCGGAAGCACCACTTCCATGAGGCGCGAGAAACCGCTGGCGCGGTAGGCGCGCGAGACTTCGATGTACTCGCGCGGAACCGAGCGCGCCCCGTCCGAGACGTTGATGATGATGGCGAAGATGGAGGCGAACACCACGGTGGCGAGCCGCGCGCCGGAGGTGTAGCCGAACCACAGGGTGAGCAGCGGCAGGATCGCCACCATGGGCATGGCGAAGAGGCCGTTGACGTAATAGTGCAGGGCGCGGTCGGCGATCCACGAGCGGCCGATGGCGAGCCCGATGACCGTGCCGGCGACCACCGCGATGGCGAGGCCCTGCGCCATGGCCCCCAGGGTCGCGCCCGCCGCCTCCAGAAACGCAGCGCTGGTGATGGTCGGCCAGAAGGCGACGGCGATGCCGGACGGCCGGGCGATGAAGGGCGGCGCCCACAGGCGCATGGCGCCTTCCCAGACAGCCAGGATGGCGAGGCCGCAGACGATGCGCGCCAGAGCCTCGTCGCTGAGGCCCAAGCGCTTCCTGGCCGGAACGGCCGCAGGCAGGGCGGCGTCGCTCATGAGAGGCCTCGCCACGCCGCGAAGCGGTTTTCGAGGGTGCGGCCAATCGCCATCAGGGCGACGCCCAGGATGGTGATGACCATGATGGCGCCGTAGAGGCCCGGCACGTCGAAGTCCTGTCCGCTGCGGATGATCAGGAGGCCGATGCCGCTGCCCGACAGGAAGAACTCGGCCGACACGAGGCCCACGAGCCCGCGCCCGATGCCCTGCCGGATCCCCGTCATGGCGAAGGGCAGAGTGTAGGGCACGAGGATGTCGCGCCAGACCGCATATTCGCTGGAGCGGAACGAGCGCGCGACTTCCAGCAGCTCCGGCTTGAGCGAACGCGCGCCTTCGAGCGTGTTGTAGAGCACCGAGAAGACCGCGAAGAGGAACACCACGAGGACTTTGGGGGCGAAGCCGAAGCCCATCATGGAGAGGATGAAGGGGATCAACGCCACCATGGGCGTCGAGTAGAGGATCATGATGTAGCTCTCGAGCCCGATGCGCAGCAGGCGCGCGCGGGCGAGGAGCAGGCCGAGCCCGACGCCGACCACGATGGCGTAGGCCATCCCGCTCACGTAGATGGCGAGCGAACTCGCCAGCGCATCGGTCAGCGTGCCGCTGGCCGCATATTCCCACATGCGGGCGGCGGTGGTGGAGAAGGGCGCGACGAACGCCGGGTTGGCGAATTGCGCGCCGATCTCCCAGACGAGGGCGCCTGCGACGAGCGCCGCAATCCCGATCGCCTGCCCGCTCCAGAATCTCGGCTGGGCCATGCGCCGCGCCCCTTTCCGCCGCGCTACTTCACGAGCTTCCTGGCGTCCTCGAAGAGGGACGTGTCGGCGTAGCGCTCGTAGGTCACCGGGGTGGCGTTGGGCCTGATGCCGCCCACCGCCTTCTGCTGCGCGATGATGGCCTCGATGTTGGCCTTGTCCAGCCCCGCCCCCTTGGGCCAGAAGCCCATCTTGACGTATTCGGGAATGGCCCACTTGGCTTCTGCCTCGGAGCGGCCGGTGGGGGCGGCGATCTTGGCGACGGCGTCGATGTTCTTGGGGTCGGAGATGAAGCGCTCCGCCTCGATGAGCGCCGCAAGCACGCGCACGAGCGCGTCCCGCTGCTCGGCCACCCGCTTGCGGGTGGTGGTGATCGCCATGTAATGGTTCACCTTGTAGACGTCGTTGATGTCGATGATGGTCGTCAGCTTCTTGCCGGACGCGCGCTCGATGATGGGCACGTCGTCCACATGCAGCACGCCAAGGGCCAGTTGCCCGCCCGACATGGCCGCGTGCACGTTGGTGCCCAGCGCCACCTGCTGCGTGTCCTCAGCCTTCAGACCGCACTGGAACAGCATCTGCTGCAGGGCGATGGAGCGCGCGCCGCCCAGCGAATCCACGCCGATCGGCTGTCCCTTCATCTGTTCGCACTTGGTCTTGGCGGGATCAAGAGAACTGAGCAGCCAGTCCGGCTTCTCGTTGCCATAGATGGTCACCAGATCCACGTTGGCGTTCGATATCATGTTGACGATAAGCGGGGAGGGGGAGAGCGAAATCTCCACGTCGCCGGAGACGACCGCGCGCGCCGCAGCCGCGCCGCTGTCGAACGGACGCAGGACAACGTCGACGCCGTACTTCTCGAACAGCTTCTGCTGCTGCGCCGTATAGGCCTGCACGGTGACGAAGACCGGCGGAATGCCCGGAAGGCCGAGTGTCACCTTGGGGCGCTGCTGCGCCTGCGCGCCAGCCGCAAACCCCAGAGCGGCTGCGGCGACGGCCGCGGCCGCGACGATACGGACGCCTTGTGCCAATCTGTTCGCCATCACGGTCTCCCTCGCTGATTGCGACTTCTTTGGTCGCGTTGTTCGGATTGTTGAAGCTGGATCTACACGTGCAGTTCGCGCTCCGCCGCCTGCGCTTCGTCCATGACGCAGCGCCACACATGCTCGCGCAGCTTGGCGAAGCGGGGATGCAGGAGCGTGCTGCGGTTGCGCGGAAAGGGCAGGTCGATGTCCACCATCTCGAAGATGGACGACGGGCGACCCTTCAGCACCATCACGCGATGGCCCATCAGCACCGCTTCCTCGATGGAATGGGTGACGAACACCATGGCGGTCGGGCGCTCGCTCCAGATGCGCAGCAGTTCAAATTGCAGGATCTCGCGCGTTTGCGCATCGACCGCCGCGAACGGCTCGTCCATGAGCAGCACGTTCGGCTCGATGGCGAGCGCGCGGGCGAGTCCGCAGCGCTGCTGCATGCCGCCCGACATCTGGTAGGGATAAGCGTGCTCGAAGCCCGCGAGCCCCACAAGATTGATGAAATAGGGAACCTTTTCGGCGATTTCCGCGCGCGTCGCGCCCGCCATGCGCAGCCCGTAGGCCACGTTGGCCGTGACGGTCTTCCACGGGAAGAGGCCGAAGTGCTGGAACACCATCGCCATGCCGGCGATGGGCTGCGTGACGCGCTCGCCGTTGGCGACGATCTCGCCTGCGTCCAGCGGAATGAGGCCGTTGATGCAGCGCAGCAGCGTGGTCTTGCCGCAGCCCGAGGGCCCCACGATGGCGACGATCTCCCGTTCGCCGACCTCAAAATCAATGTCACGAAAGACCTGCAGCGCGCCATAGCGCTTGCCGAGGCCGCGCGCGCGAATGCGCGCCGGCGCCCGCTCGCCTTGGGGCGCCTTGGCTGTCTCGTGCGCAGGCGCCCGCTGGTCCATCGCCATGCTCATCACGCGGCGCGCTCGGGCGGGCGGGGGGCGGATTTCGCCCAATAATCCTGCGAGGCCTTGGCGTTGCGCAGGGCTTCTTCGGTCTCGAAGCCGGGCGCCATGGAGCCGTCGGTTCCGGCGAGGATCTGGTGATGCTCGATGTTGAGCGTGCGCAGCCAGCGCTGCTGGCCCATGGTGAGCGCGATGAAATAGCCGATCTCGACGATCTCGGCCTCGCTGAACTGGCCCTTCAGGCGCGCCCAGAAGGCGTCGTCGGTCGGCAGGTCCCAGGTGATCGCCTCCGCGTAGGCGAGGGCGGCCTTCTGCCGCTCGTCGTAGCGGACCGACTTTTCAAACTCGAGAAGGTCCCGGTAGTCGTCCTCCACGAGGCCCTGTCCGGCGGCCTTGATGGAGCGCTGGTTGCCGCAATACTCGCACATGACCGAGCGCGAGACATAGGTGCGGCAAAGCTCCTTCACCGCGTGGTCGGCGACGCCCGTATGGAACACGTCGCGCCACGAATTGGCGAAGGACCAGAACACCGCGGGCACATGGGCGCGGATCGCCTGGCTCTCGGGCCGGGGCGTGCCGACCTTGGCGCAACGTTCGAATTCCGCGAGCATCTGCGTATCGTTCACGGCGGCAGGATCAACATAGCTGATGCGCGGTCCCGACATGACGTTTCCCTCGTTCGCCCGGGTTTTATCGGCGCGCGATCATCTCGCGCGCTCCCGGTGCAATCGATTGCAAATCTGGACCGAACCTTTCCGCCTGTCAAGAAGCCGGAGCGCGTGCGCGGGCGTACGCCGGGGCGCGCCCGGCGTACGGTTTGCGGGTCAGGCGGGCCCTACCAGCCGATGGCCTTGGGGAGCCATGTGGCGATGCCCGGATAAAGGAACACGAGGGCCAGGGCGCAAAGCTGGAGGGCGATGAAGGGGACGACGCCCTTGTAGATGTCGAGGGTCGTCACGTCCGGCGGCGCGACGCCCCGCAGGTAGAACAGCGCCCAGCCGAAGGGCGGCGTGAGGAACGAGGTTTGCAGCACCACCGCGATCAGCGTCGCGGTCCACACCGGATCGACGCCCGCGTTCGCCAGCAGGGGAACGAACATCGGCACGACGATGTAGCTGATCTCGATCCATTCGATGAAGAAGCCCAGGATGAAGATCAGGAACAGCATGAACACCATCACGCCGGTCGTGCCGCCCGGCACCAGGGCGAACAGGTCGTGGACCAGCTTTTCGCCCTGCAATCCGCGGAACGCGAGGGCGAACACCTGGGCGCAGACCAGCACGAACATCATGGCGGCCGTGATGCGGCCCGTGGAGTAAATTGTGTCGCGCAGCGTCTCCCAGTTCAACCGTCCCAGCATGGCGGCGACGAAAATGCTGCCGAGCGCGCCCATGGACGCCGCTTCGGTCGGCGCCGCGACGCCGCCGATGATGGAGCCCAGCACGGCGACGACGAGCGCGATAGGCGGCAGGCCGACCTTGAGCGTTTTCAGCAAAAGCTCGCGGCGCGGCATGGCCTTGCGCTCTTCGAGCGGAATCGCCGGCGCCAGATGCGGCTTGAAATAGCCGATGGCGAGGAAATAGAGGCAGAAGATGCCCGACAGCATGAGGCCCGGAAACACCGCCGCGGCGAACAGCGTGCCGACCGACTGGCCCATGATGTCCGCCAGCAGGATCAGAATGGTGCTGGGCGGAATGAGCTGGCCGAGCGTGCCGGAGGCGCAGATGGCCCCGCACGCCAGGCTTTTATCGTAGCCGCGCCGCAGCAGCGTCGGGAGGGTGAGCAGGCCCAGCGTCACGATGGTGGCGCCCACGATGCCGGTGGTCGCGCCCATGAGCACGCCCACCAGAATGATGCCGATGCCCATGCCGCCGCGCAGGCCCCCCGACAAATGGCCGATGACCTCCATCAGCTCGTTGGCGATCTTCGACTTCTCAAGCATGACGCCCATGAACACGAAGAGCGGTATGGCGATGAGCGTGTAATTGGCCGCGACGCCGAAGATGCGCGCGGGCAGCAGGCCGAACAGCAGCGAGCCGAAGCCGAGCCAGCCGAACACGAACCCGCTGACCGCCAGCGTAATGGCGACCGGAACGCCGATGGCCAGCATGGCGAAGAACGAGACGATGCAGAGGATCGCGAGGATTTCGTTATACGGCATCGACCGGCTCCGAAGCAGCGGGGAGTCCCGAGGCCGTTTGGGTGAAGGGAACGAGCGCCCGGCAGACGGAGGCGAGGCTCTGGAGGGCCAGGAACGCGAAGCCCAGGGGGATGATCGCCTTGAGCAGGTAGCGATAGGGCAGCCCGCCGGGATCGGGCGAGCGCTCCATCATGCCGAAGGACTGCATGACGTAAGGGACGGAGAGATAGACGATGATGACGCTGAGCAGCAGCGCCAGCACGCAGGACACGAGTTCAATCGACTGTTGCGCGCGAAGGCTCATCCGTCCGTAGAGAATATCGACGCGGATGTGGCCCTCGTGCTTGATCGCGTACGCGATGCACAGGAGCGAGACCGGCGCCATGAGGTGCCATTCCAGCTCCTGCATGGCGACCGAGCCGGTGTGGAAGACGTAGCGGACGATGACGTTGCCGGCCATGACGACGACGAGCGCGAAGCCCGTCCATGCGCCGACCCGGCCGGCGATTTCGACAGCGACGTCCAGCCTGCGGGCCAGCGCTTCAAGCTGGCCCGCCAGTGCGTTCGGATTGGTCATGGCGTCAGGCCTTCAGGGGGCCGCGGATCTGGCTCTGGTAGACCGCCTCCGAGACGCCGGCCCATTTGTCGTGGTTGGCCTTGAAGGCCATGAAGCTGTCGTGCACCTTCTTCACCAGCGCGTCCTTGGCGGCGGCTTCCTCCAGCACGTTGTAGGTCGCCTCGCGCAGCTTGGCGACGATCTCGGCGGGCAGGGGGGCGGCGATGACGCCCTGGTTCTTGATCAGGTCGTCCAGCGCTTCCGCGTTCGTCGCCTCGCACCAGGTGTGGCTGATGGTGTTGCACGCCGCGGCTGCGGCCTTCACGATTTCCTTCAGGTCTTCGGGAAGCGAGTTCCACGCGGTCTTGTTGACGATCAGCTCGGTGACGGTGGACGTCTCGTGCCAGCCGGTCGTGTAATAGTACTTCGCGGCTTTCTGCAGCCCGAGGCGGCGGTCCTGGTAGGGACCCACGAACTCCGCCGCGTCGATCACGCCGCGTTCCAGCGCGGGGAAGATCTCCCCGCCCGGCAGCAGTTTCACATCCACCCCGAAGCCCGCCAGCACCTTGCCGGCAAGGCCCGGAATGCGCATCTTCAGGCCCTTGAAGTCCTCGATCTTCTCGATGGGCTTGCGGAACCAGCCGCTCATCTGCACGCCGGTGTTGCCCATGGCCATGGGCATGAGGTTGAAGGGCGCGTAGACCTCCTCCCACAGCTTCTGCCCGCCGCCGTGATACAGCCACGCGCTCATGCCCTGAAAGTTGAGCCCGAAGGGGACGGCGGTGAAGTACTGCGCTGCGAACGTCTTGCCGGACCAGAAGTAGCTGTTGGCGGCGTTCATCTCGACGATGCCCTTCGACACCGCGTCAAAGCCCTCGAGCGCAGGGATCAGTTCGCCGGCCGCGAAGTGCTGGATTTGCAGGCGGCCGCCGGACATCTTCTTGACCATCTCGCAGAAGTCGGTCGGGCTGCCGGGGCCGGCCACATAGAAGGGCGAGCCGGGGCCATAGGCGTTGGTCATCTTCCACGAGAAGGTCTTCTGCTGCGCGGTCGCGATGGAGGGCGCCGCAATGGCGCCGGCGACGCCGCCGAGCACGCCAGCCTTGAGAAATGCACGACGCTTCATGTGAGCTTCTCCATTGGAATGCAATTCGACAATGGGGAACGCAAGCGCCGTGCCACGGCTGCGCATGGGGCGAGCGAAAGGATGACGGCGCAGGGCGCCGCGCGTTTGTGCAAACGTGGAGGCAACGTGCGCGCACATGCGCCAAGGCGTGGTGAAATCCTGCGCTGCGCTATCGGGCGCTGTCCGGACGTGCAGAAACGGCCCGCCAAAGCGCCCTTGCGGCGGCCTGCGGGGTGCGCTTCTCGTCGTCCCGATCCACGCTGAAATTGGCTTCTCGCATGTGCGCCACGTCGATGGCGCCGATGAGCGGCTTCAGCGCTTCCCGCAGGCGTGCGTCGTCAGCCCGGCCGGGCGCAACGAGGATCAGGGCGTCATACGGCGGGATGGCCTGCCTTGGATCATCGAGCGCCACCAGTCCTTCGGCGGCGATGCGCCCGTCGCTGGTGAAGCCGGACGCCACGTCGGCGTCGCCGGTGGCGAGCGCGCGATACATGAGCGTGGGATTATAGTTGCGGATCGCTTTGAAGTTCAGCCCGTAGGCGTCGCGCAGGCTGCGCCATTCGGGGCGCGAGGCGAACTCGAGGTCCGCGCCTAGCGTGAGGGCCGGCGCCTGCGCGGCGAGGTCGCCGATGGTGCGGATCTGCAATTCGTCGGCGCGCGCGCGGCGCATCACCAGCCCGTAGGCGTTCTCGAAGCCGAGCGCGCCGAGCACCAGCACGCCGCGCTCGCGGGACATCCAGTGCGTGATCTCCTCCAGCATCTGCGCGCGCGGCGGCGCATCGGCGCGGCCCATCACGTTGGTCCACAGGGTGCCGCTGTAATCGACGTAGACGTCGAGATCGCCCGCCGCCAGCGCGCGGAAGACGACCGCCGAGCCGAGCCCCTGCTTCAGGGAGACGCCGGCGCCCTGCGCCCGCAGGCGGTCCGCCATCAGTTCGGCG
This sequence comes from Hyphomicrobiales bacterium, assembly GCA_028290405.1. Lineage (GTDB taxonomy): Bacteria > Pseudomonadota > Alphaproteobacteria > Rhizobiales > Beijerinckiaceae > Terripilifer. The sequence goes on along the minus strand of JAQGJX010000163.1, from coordinate 25,323 downwards.
AGGATGAACTGCTCGGAGAAGTTCTTGGCGCCGATCACATAGACGCGGCGTCCCTCGCCCTGCGCGCCCGCCCATGCGGCTGCGACCCCCAGCGCAAGCCCCGCAAGGCCCAGCGCGGCGCGCCTGCCGTCGCGCTTGGCCGCGCCGCGCTCCACCAGCCCCAGCAGCCGGTCGGTCGCGATGGCCAGCAGCGCGGCGGCGAGGCAGCCGAACAGGACGTAGACCCAGTTCTCCGTCTGGAGGCCCGAGAAGATGTAGTCGCCAAGGCTTGTCTGCCCCACGGGCGTCGCCAGCGTGCCCGCCCCGATGGTCCAGACCGCGGCGGTGCGCACCCCCGCCATGGCGACGGGGGCGGCGAGCGGGGCGTCCACCATGGCGAGGCGCTGGCGGCGCGTCATGCCCACCGCGTCTGCGGCCTCCAGCACGTCCGCGTCGATCCCGGTGAGGCCAAGAATCGCGTTCTGGAGGATCGGCAGGATGGCGTAGAGCGTGAGGGCAAGCAGCGCGGGCAGGAAGCCCAGCGTCGGCAGCTCGAAGCCGAAGTTGCGCGAGGTCAGCGCGGAAAGCGCCAGCAGGATTGGGTAGAACAGCGCGATCAGCGCAAGCCCCGGGATGGTCTGGACAAGGCCCGCGGCCGTGAGGGCGGCGCCGCGCAGGCGCGGACGCTGGGCGACGTACAGCGCCCCCGGCAGGCTCACCGCCACCGCCAGCGCAAGGGCGCAGGCGCACAGCAGCACGTGCTGGGAGAGCGTGCCCGGCAGAAGCCGGAATGCGGCGGCCAGTTGCTCGCTCATGAGGGCGCGCCGTTCGCCTGCGCCATGGCGGCGATGCGCTCGGCGTGGCGTCGCGGCAGGTTGGCCATGTCGGCCACAACGGGATCGCGCGAGCGCAGCAGTTCGGCGGGCGCGGCGTCCGCCTGCACGCGCCCGTCCGCCAGCACGACGATGCGGTGGCTCATCAGCAGAGCCTCCATCATGTCGTGCGTCACCATGAGGGTGGTGAGGCCCAGCCGTTCGTGCAGGCTCTTGTACATACGCGCGAGATTGTCGCGCGTCACGGGATCGAGCGCCCCGAAGGGTTCGTCCATCAGCACGACGCGCGGCTCCGCCGCAAGCGCGCGCGCAAGCCCGACGCGCTGGCGCTGGCCGCCGGAGAGTTGCTGCGGCATGCGCGCGCCGAAATCGGCGGGCAGCTCCACAAGGCCCAGCAGCTCCGCTACGCGGGCCTCGATCTGCGCGCGGGGGGCGCCCTGCAGGCGCGGCGTGACGCCGATGTTCTCGGCCACGCTCATGTGGGGGAAGAGCCCGACGCCCTGGAACACGTAGCCGATGCTGCGCCGCAGCTCCACGGGGTCATGGGCCGCAAGGTCCCGCCCGTCGATGGCGATGCGGCCCGAGGTCGGCTCAAGCAGGCGGTTCACGCATTTCAGCAGGGTGGTCTTGCCGGCCCCCGAGGGCCCCACGAGGCTGACGAACGCGCCCTGCGGGATGGTCAGCGACACGTCATCCAGCGCCAGCGCCTCCCCGCGGCGCAGGCAGAGCGAGGCGATCTCGATGAGGGGCGGCTGCATGGGCGCGAGACTACAGGAGATTGAAACGCCGCGCACCCGCGAGGGGCGGAGAGTTTGAGCAGGCTATCCGGCGCAGGCGAAGGGCGCCCTCCGGGCGCGTCAACCTCGCAGAGGCGAGGACCCACGACAGAGTTTGGGCTCGCGTCCGGCCATGGACGGTCGCCGTCGCGACCATGACGGCGCGGTCTGGACGGCGAAGAGCGCGCGCTCCGCACGGCGGCCCTTCTCATTTCGCCCATCTTCTGAAAATGTGGGCCCTCAACGCCCGTCCAAAATGGGCACGAGGGGATGATTCGCGCATGAGCGGCACTTTGGACCGGGGTTCGGCATGATCGCCGACCAGATCGTCAACGGCGTCATTCTTGGCAGCATGTATGCGCTCGTGGCGCTTGGCTACACGCTGGTGTTCGGCGTCCTGGACAAGCTCAATTTCGCGCACTCCGAAGTCTTCATGCTGGGCGGCTACGTCGGGCTGTCGTGGTTCGCGCTGGGCGCGCCGCTGTGGGCCAGCGTCGTCGTCGCGTTCGTCATCTGCGGGCTTCTGGGACTCTTCGTGGAGCTGGTCAGCTTCCGCAAGTTCACCGGACGGGACGCGCAGATCACCGCCTCGCTCTCCTCGCTCGCGGTGGGCATCGTCATCGTGGACCTGGTGCAGAAGCACTGGGGCAGCGAGCCGGTGTCGCTGCCTCTGCCGGTGGAGCTGCGCACCGCCGGCTTCACCTTCATGGGCGTGACCTTCAACTGGCTCAAGCTCGGCATTCTGGGCTTCACGCTGGCGCTGATGGCGGGGCTGCACGTGCTGGTCTCCCGCACCGCGCTGGGGCGCAACATCCGCGCGGTCGCCGACAATCCCACGTCCGCGACGCTGATGGGGGTCGACGTGAAGCGCGTCAACCAGAGCACGTTCTTCATCGCCTCGGCGCTCGCCGGGGTGGCGGGCGTGCTTCTGGCGATGCGCACGGGCTTCGCCACAAGCGACATCGGCCTCTCGTTCGGCCTCAAGGCGCTCGCCATCATGGGCATCGGCGGCATGGGCGACCTGCGCGGCGCCGTGGTGGGCGGCCTGCTGGTGGGCCTGCTGGAGGGGCTGGCGTTCCAGTTCGGCCTTGGGCGCATCGCCGACATAGCCGTCTGGATCCTGATGATCTTCGTGCTGCTGGTGCGTCCTGCGGGGCTCTTCGGCAACGCGACCGCGCGGGACGTGCGCGCATGATGCAGGATTATCTGTTCTTCGCAGGCATCAACATCCTGCTGGCCTGGAGCGTCTACATCATCCTCATGTCGGGGAGCCTGTCGTTCGCCAACGGCGGCTTCATGGCCGTCGGGGCCTACGCGTCCGGGCTGATGACGACCCGCTACGGCTGGGACCTGTGGCTCGCGATTCCCGCGTCCGCCGCCCTTGCGGGCCTCTTCGGCGCGCTCATCAGCCTGCCCGCTCTGCGCACGCGCGGCGTCTATCTCATCCTCGTCACGATCGGCGTCAGCTTCTGCATGGTGGTGGCGATCGAATCGACCGAGCTGCTCGGCGGCGTGCAGGGGCTCGGGGGGCTTGTGGGCACGGAGCCGTGGCACGTGGGCGCGCTGGTGCTCGCCGTCGGCGCGTGCCTCTGGCTCGTCTCGTACACGCCCCTGCAGCGCATCCTCGACGCCGTGCGCGAGGACGAGCACGTGGCGGGGGCGCTGGGCGTCAACGCCACGTACGTGAAGGTCGTCACCTTCGGCGTCGGCGCCGCGCTGGCGGCCGCCGCGGGCGCGCTCTACGGCCATTATCTCATCTTCATCCGGCCGGAGCATTTCAACATCATGATCTCGCTGTTCATGGTGCTGTACGTGATCCTCGGCGGGGTGAACAATCTCTGGGGCGCGGCGCTGGGCGCGGCGCTGATGACGCTGGTGCCCGAGTTCATCCGCGTGCTGGCGGAATGGCGCCCGACGGTGTTCGGCGTGCTCATCGTGCTGCTGCTGCTGGTGCGGCCCGAGGGCATCCTGGCGTTCCGCACCGTGACGGCGCGGGCGGGCAAGCGCATCCGCAAGGAGGGCGCGCCATGAACGCGACCCTCAAGATCGACGCCGTGAGCAAGCGCTTTGGCGGCATCACGGCGCTGGACGGCGTGAGCTTCGAGGTGGCGCACGGCGAACTGCTGGGCCTCATCGGGCCCAATGGGGCGGGCAAGTCCGTGCTGGTCAACGTCGTGTCGGGCTTCTATCCCGCCACCGCAGGGGCGATCACGTTCGACGGGCGCGCCATGACGCACCTGCCGACCCACCAGTTCGGGCGCTCAGGGATTGCGCGCACGTTCCAGAACATCCGCCTGTTTCGCCGCATGAGCGTGCTGGAGAACGTGCTCGTGGCGTTTCCCGAGCATGTGCGCAGCCCCTTCCTGTCGCTGCTGCGCAGCCGGCGCGGCGCGGAGATCGACCGCGCCATGGCGCTGCTGGCGCGCATGCGGCTGGCCGACAAGGCGGACCTTTCGGCCGCCTCGCTGCCTTACGGCGAGGCGCGCCGGCTCGAGATCGCCCGCGCGCTCGCCACCAATCCCAAGCTGCTGCTGCTCGACGAGCCCGCGGCGGGCATGAACGACCGCGAGACCGAGGAGCTGCGCGAGGACATCGCGGGCCTGCGCGCCGATCTCGACGCCATCGTGCTGATCGAGCACAACGTGGAGTTCCTGCGCGGCCTCGCCGACAGGCTCGTGGTGCTGGACTACGGCCGCAAGATCGCCGAAGGGCTGCCGGACGACGTGCTGCGCGAGCCCCGGGTGGTCGAAGCCTATCTGGGAGCCGACGATGAGTGAGCCGGTGCTGCAGGCCCAGGACCTCGCGGTTTCCTATGGCCCCGTGCAGGCGCTGCGCGGCTGCTCGCTGCACGTGGGCGAGCGGGAGGCCGTGACGGTGATCGGCGCCAACGGCGCGGGCAAGACGACGCTGCTGCGCGCGCTGTCCAACATGGTTCCCGCCAGTTCCGGCGCGGTGCGCTTTCGCGGCGCGGAGCTGGGGGGGCGCGCCACCCACAGGCTGGCGCGCGACGGCATGCTGCACGTGCCCGAGGGCCGCGGCGTGCTGGGCACGCTGAGCGTGCTGGAAAACCTGCGGCTCGCCTATGACGTGCGCCCCAGCGCGCGCAGCTTCAGCGTGGCGCTGGACGACGTGTTCGCCTGCTTCCCGCGCCTTGCGGAGCGCCGCCAGCAGAAGGCGGGCAGCATGTCGGGCGGGGAGCAGCAGATGCTCGCGCTCTCGCGCGCCATCGTGAACCAGCCGGACGTGCTGCTCATCGACGAGCCGTCGCTGGGCCTCTCGCCTCGCATGGTGAAGGAGGCCTACCGCATCCTGCGCCTGTTCAAGGAGCGTGGCATGGCGATCCTGCTGGTGGAGCAGAACGTGCGCGTGGCGCTCAATTTCGCCCACCGCGCCTATGTGCTGCGGCAGGGCCGCATCGTCATGGAGGGGGAGAGCGCGGCCTTGCTGAGCGATCCCGAAGTCATGCGCCATTATCTCGGCGGCCCGGTCGACAGCGCGGGCGGCGAGGCTGTATCCTGAGCGACCAACAAAAAAGGGAGGACACCATGCTGACCAGACGACATCTTCTCGCAAGCACGAGTTCCGTGCTGGCAAGCAGCGCCGCCGTGGCCGCGCTCGGCGGACCCGCGTTCGCGCAGAGCGGCGCGACGATCAAGATCGGAGCCATCCTGCCCTCCTCCGGCATTCTGGGCAGCTACGGCATTCTCTACCGTTCCGCCATCCAGATGGCCGTGGAGGACATCAACGCCGCCGGCGGCATCAACGGCGCGAAGGTCGAGCTGCTGGCCGAGGACGACCAGGCGCAGCCGAACCAGTCCGTGCTGCTGTTCCGCAAGCTGGTCAACGACGGCGCGGCCTTCGTGGTCGGCCCGGTGACGGGCACGAGCTGGGAGAACACGGCGCCCATCGCCAACGCCATGAAGGTTCCGGCGATCTGCTGGACGGCGCTGAAGTCCGGCATTTCGCGCAAGCCCTACGCGCTGCGCATCCATCCGCCGAACGACACGATGATCCCCGAGGGCATGGCGGAGATCAAGAAGATCATCCCGAACCTCAAGCGCATCGTGGTGGTGGGCGACGAGCGCGAGGCGAGCACGTCCGAGGGCATCAAGCTCTGGGCTGCCGCCGCCAAGGCGAACGGCATCGAGGTGCTGGAGACCATCGGCTTCCAGACCGGCACGACGGACTTCTCGCCGTTGGCCATCAAGGTGCGCGGGCACAATCCCGACGCGCTGTTCTTCAGCGCGCTCGGGCCGCCGGCGCTGGCGCTCGTGAAGGAGATGGAGACGCAGGGCTTCGACAAGCCGATGGTGGGCGATTCCACCGTATGGGCGGGCGGCTCGTTCATCCAGGCGGTGGGTTCCGCGGGCAAGAACCTGCACACGCTGGGCTTCTCGACCAATGAAACCTGGGTCGGCAACGACAAGTACAACAACTACGTGCAGCGCTTCATCAAGCGCACGGAGGAGACCACGAACCTCCCGCGCCCGATCAACGTCTGCAACACCAGCCTCGCGTACGACGCCGTGATGATGGGCGCGGACCTGCTGCGCAAGGGCGGGGTCAACGGCTCGACTGCGCCCGCGGCCGCGCGCGACGCTGTGAAGAACGGCCTCGACGGCCTGAAGAAGTACGACGGCGTGAACGCGATCACCATGCGCGACAGCGGCGACGGCCACATCCAGGCCCACGTGCTGAAGGCGGCTCCGGAGGAGAAGATCTGGAAGTTCGTGCTGCCGCCGGACCAGCGGCTGAACACGCCCGCAACGCCCATGAAGCTCTGAGCTTCGCGGAGCGCGGTCTCTCCGCGCGTCCTCCTCGCGAAGGCGAGGACCCATGGCAGGCAGCGGGTGCGCGGCCTGCCGTGGATGGTCGCCTTCGCGACCATGACGGCGCGCTTTCCTGCGCAGGCTGAAGCGCGCCCTCGCAGCCTCCCACAAGCTGGCACGTTTCTTGGTCCTTGCAGGGCTCAATGAACAGGAGCCTGCCCGCATGACCATTCTCGCCAGCGTCGAAATTCTCGGACGCGACTTCAAGGGTCCGTGCGACATCGCGTTTGCGGACGGCAAGATCGCGTCCATCACCCCCGCTGCGTCACCCTCAAAGAAGCGCCTTCTCGCCATGCCGGGCCTCGCCAACGCCCACGACCATGCCCGCCCGCTGTCGCCCACCTCGTTCGGGGGCGCGGGCAAGCCGCTGGAAAGCTGGCTGCTTCGGCTTGGGGCGATGCCGGCGGGCGATCCCTACCTGTGCGCCGCCGCCTCGCTGGGCCGGGCCGCGCAATCTGGCTGCGCCTCGGTGATGGCCCATGTCACCCGGTTGCAGGGTCCCATGGCGGCGCCCGAGGAGGCGGCCATCGTGGCCAAGGCTGCCGCCGATATCGGCGTGCGCACCACGTTCGCCCTGTTCATGCGCGACCGCAATCCGCTGGTGTACGGCGACTCGGACGCGGCGCTGGGCGGGCTGCCGGCCGACGACCGGCACGAGATCGAGAAGGTGTTCTGCAATCCCATGGCGCCCCTGAAGGCGCAGATGGAGATGATCGACGCGGTGGCGGAAGCCGCCGAAAATCCGCTGTTCAGCGTGCAGTACGGCCCCAACGGGGTGCAATGGTGCTCGGACGCCATGCTGGAGGCCATCGCGGAGGCTTCCGAGCGCACCGGGCGGCGCGTCCACATGCATCTGCTGGAGACGCCCTACCAGCGCTTCTGGGCCGACCGCGCCTATCCGCAAGGGGTGGTGCGGCGTCTCAAGGAGATCGGCCTCCTGTCGCCGCGCCTTGCGCTCGCCCATTGCGTGCACGCCACCCCTGAGGACCTGGAGCTGATCGCCGAGGCGGGGGCGACCATCGTCACCAACGCCAGTTCCAACCTGCATTTGCGCTCGGGCGTCGCGCCCATCTCGGTGGCGATCCGGCGCGGCTGCCGCGTCGCCATGGGGGTCGACGGGTCGGCGCTGGACGAGGACGACGACACGATCCGCGAGATGCGGCTCGCGCATTTCCTGCATGGCGGCTGGGGTTTCGACAGCGTGATCGAGCGCCAGCCGTTCCTCGACATGGTGGTGGCCAACGGCCGCTACGCCAACGGCGCGCCCGGCGGCGGCGCGATCGAGGTCGGGGAGGCCGGCGACGTGCTGGTGCTGGACCTCGACGCGCTGGACCGCGACGCGATCACGCCCGTTGATCCGCTGGACTTCGTGTTCGCGCGCGCCAACCAGTCCCACGTCGTCCACACGTTCGTGGCCGGCCGGCAAGTGGTCGCTGACGGGCGCCTTGTGGGCATCGACCTCGACGCGGCGCAGAACGAGTTGCGGGCGCTTTATCGCTCCCGCATGCCGCAGAAGGCGGGCTTCCTGCGCGCTTGGCCGAAATTCGAGCCGGGCGTCGCTGCGTTCTATCGCGACACGTTCGGCTGCTGCTGAGGCAGGCTGCACCTTTGCGTGCAGTCTGGCTTGATTTAAGGCATGGGGCGCCGAGCGGGCGCGAGGGGAAAAGACGATGCGTGCATGGATCAAGTCGCCGATGGCCATTCTGGCGGAGGGCGCGCAGGGCGGGGTCGTCGTCGAGAACGGGCGGATCGCGGAGCTGGTCGCGTCCGGCGCGGCGCCCGCCGCGCCCGTGGACGAGACGTTCGACGCTTCCAGCCACGTGGTCGTTCCCGGCCTCATCAACACGCACCACCACATGTTCCAGACGCTGACGCGCGCCCATCCCAGCGCCATCAACAAGGAGCTGTTTCCGTGGCTCGAGGCGCTGTTTCCCATCTGGTCGCGCAACGTGAAGCCGGACAACTTCCGGCTCGCCACGCGGCTGGCGCTGACCGAGCTGATGATGTCCGGCGCGACCTGCGTCTCCGACCACCAATACCTCTACCCGCCAGGCCTCGACTCCGCGATGGACATCCAGGCGGAGGAGGCGGCCAGGCTGGGCGTTCGCATGACGCTGACCCGCGGCTCGCTGAACCTCACGGAGGACGAGGGCGGCAACGCGCCGGGCGGCGCCGTGCAGGACGTGGACGTGATCCTGGCGGATTGCGAGCGCGTGATCTCGCGCTATCACGACCGCCGCGAGGGGGCGATGACCCGCGTGGCGCTGGCGCCCTGCGCGCCGTTCAACGTCTCCAAGCGGCTGATGATCGAGACCGCCGCCATGGCGGAGCGGCACGATTGCCGCATGCACACGCACTTGGCCGAGACGCTGGACGAGGTCGATTATTGCCAGTCGAAATTCTCCTGCCGGCCGGTGGATTACCTCGAAGAGGTCGGGTGGATGAACGACCGTGTCTGGCTGGCGCACGGCATCCACTTCAACGACGATGAGGTGAAGCGGCTCGGGCGCGCGCGGGTAGGGGTGTGCCATTGCCCCACGTCCAACATGGTGCTCGCGTCCGGCCAGTGCCGCACGCGCGAGCTTGAGGAGGCGGGCTCGCCCGTGGGCCTGGGGGTGGACGGCTCAGCGTCCAACGACAATTCCAACCTGATGGAGGGCGTTCGCCACGCGCTGATGATCAACCGCCTGCGCTACGGGGCGGCCGGCGTAACGCATTTCGACGCGTTCCGCTGGGCCACCGAGGGGTCGGCGAAGTGCCTGGGCCGCGACGACCTGGGGAAGATCGCGCCCGGCATGCAGGCCGATCTGGCGTTCTACAAGCTGGACGAACTGCGCTTCTCCGGCGCGGGCGATCCGCTGGCGGCGCTGGTTCTGTGCGGGGCGCACAGCGCGGACCGGGTGATGGTGGGCGGCCAGTGGCGGGTGACGGACGCAGCCCCCGTGGGCGTCGACCTCGCGCGCCTGCGCTTCGAGCACGGAGCCGCCGCAAAGGCGTTTCTCGAGGGCTTGTAGGGCCCGCGGGCCCTCTTGCGAGAGCCCGCAGTCGTCATGCGATGCAGCTTACTGCGGCAGCTTGTCGTCCACGCCCTTGACGTACCAGTTCATGCCGAGGATCTGCGCGTCGGACAGCGCAGCGCCGCCCTTGCATTCCGCCGGCTTGCCGCTCTGGTCCATGATCGGGCAGGCGAACGGGTTCAGCTTGCCGGACGCGATGTCGGCGGTGGTCTTTTCGGCCATCGCCTTCACGTCGTCGGGCATGTTCATGAAGGGGGCCATGGTTACCTTCTTCTTGTCGAGGCCGTCCCACGTGTCGGTGGACTTCCACGTTCCGTCGAGCACCGCCTTGGTGCGCTCGACGTAATAGCCCGACCAGTCGTCCACGATCGCGGTGAGCTGCGCCTTCGGGGCGAAGCGCGACATGTCCGACGCCTGCCCGAACCCGAGCTTGCCGGCTTTTTCGGCCTCCTGCAGGGGGGCGGCGGAATCCGTGTGTTGGCTGATGATGTCGGCGCCCTGCGCCAGCAGCGCCTTGGCGGCGTCGGCTTCCTTGCCGGGGTCGAACCAGGTGTTGGCCCAGACGATCTTGATCTTCACGCCCGGGTTCACCGATTGCGCGCCCAGCAGGAAGGCGTTGATGCCGGCGACGACTTCGGGGATCGGGAAGGCGGCCACGTAGCCGATGGTGTTCGTCTTGGTCATCTTGCCGGCGATCTGGCCGATGACGTAGCGCCCTTCGTGGAAGCGGCCCGAATAGGTGGCGACGTTGTCGGCGCGCTTGTAGCCGGTGGCGTGTTCGAACTTCACGTTCGGGAATTTCTTGGCGACTTTCAGCGTCGGCTCCATGAAACCGAAGGAGGTGGTGAAGATGAGCTTGTGGCCGGTGCGGGCGAGTTGTTCGATGGAGCGCTCGCTGTCGTTCTCCGGCACGCTTTCAAGGTAGGTCGTCTCGACCTTGTCGCCCAGCGCCTTCAGGATCGCCTGACGTCCCTGGTCGTGCTGGTAGGACCAGCCGAAATCGCCCACGGGGCCCACGTAGATGAAGCCGACCTTCAGCTTTTCCTGCGCGACGGCCGCGCCCGACAGGGCCGCCAGTCCCAGCGCGAGGGCCGCGCCCATGGCCAGTTTGATGCTCACGTTCTTCATGCGTCGTGGTCCTTTCTGCATACCCAAGGCCGAGTATCGTTGAGCGGCCGCGGGGCCGCAAGCGGGGTTCTCCGCAATCCCCGTGCCAGACGCCCGAAGCGTTTATCTGGGCGGTATGAACGCTTGGCCTAGCGCGGCCGGGGCCGCCCCGTTGCGGCGCACGCCGATGGACAGCGCCATCAGCGAAACGATGGTGGCGAGATAGGGCGCGGCGGAGAGCAACTGGCCCGGCAGGCCCAGCGAGGCGGCCTGCGCGTGCAGTTGCAGCACGGTCGCCCCGCCGAATAGCAGCGCGCCGAGCACCACGCGCCATGGGCGCCACGATGCGAAGACCACCAGCGCCAGCGCGATCCAGCCGCGCCCCGCCGTCATGCCCGGCGCCCAGAAGGGGGTGTAGGCGAGCGAGAGGTACGCGCCCGCCAGCCCCGCGCACGCCCCGCCGAACAGCACGGCCAGGAAGCGCGTGCGCCGCACCGGCAACCCCAGCGCGTGGGCGGACTCGTGATTGTCCCCGATGGCCCGCATGGCGAGGCCGCTGCGCGTGCGCGTCAGCCAGTAGGCGACGCTCGCCACCAGCGCGAAGGCGAGATACACGAACGCGTCATGGCCAAAGATCAGCTTGCCCGCGAACGGCAGGTCCGACAGGCCGGGGATGTTGAGCTGGGGCGCGCCGTCCCGCTTCAGGCCCACGAAGCCCGCGCCCAGCAGCCCCGACAGGCCGACGCCGAAAATGGTGAGCGCGAGGCCCGCCGCCACCTGGTTGATGGCGAGCGCGACGGTCAGCAGGCCGAACAGCGCCGCCATGGCGATTCCCGCCGCGACGCCCGCCAGTGCGCCCACGATGGTGGACCCCGTCGTGTAGGCGGCCGCGAACCCCAGCGCGGCGCCCATGATCATCATGCCCTCCACGCCAAGGTTGAGGACCCCGGCGCGCTCGGTCACAAGCTCCCCCAGCGCGGCGATGACGAGCGGGATGGAGGACGCCACCACGGTGACGAGCACGAGTTCGAGGATCGCGGGGCTCATGGGGCGGCTCCCAGCCTGATGCGCACGCGGTAGCGCGTCGCCACGTCCGCCATCAGCACGCACATCAGCAGCACGCCCTGGAAGGCGCGGGTCATGTCGTTGGGCAGTTTCAGCGCCACCTGCGCGGCCTCGCCGCCGATGTAGGTGAGCGCAAGCACGAGGCTCGCCACCAGGATCCCGAACGGCGACAGGCGCCCGAGGAACGCAACGATGATGGCCGTGAAGCCGTACCCGGGGGAAATCTTCGGCTGCAACTGGCCGATCTGCCCGGCCACTTCCGCAATTCCCGCCAGCCCCGCCAGCGCGCCCGAGATGGCGAACACCGCCAGCGTGAGGCGCTTGTCGCTGAAGCCGGCGAAGCGCGCGGCGCGCGGCGCCTCGCCCACCAGCCGCACCTCGAAGCCGAACAGCGTGCGGGCGAACACGAAGGCCGAGACCGCCAGCGCGACGAGCGCGAACAGCACGCCCAGGTGCAGGCGCTCGCCTTCCGCCAGGAAGGGCAGGCGCGCCACGTCGTCGAACGTCACGCTCTGGGGGAAGTTGAAGCCCTTGGGGTCGCGCAGCGGCCCGCGCGCCACGTAGTCGAGCGCCAGTTCGGCCACGTAGACCAGCATGAGGCTGGTGAGGATTTCGGACACGCCGAGCCAGACCCGCAGCAGCGCGGGAACAAGCGCGTACAGCGCGCCGCCGATCACGCCCAGCGCCAGCATGGCGGGCATGATCCACCAGCCGCCCAGCGCGCCCTGCATGGCGCCGTTGTGGGTGGCCACCGCCAGCCAGCCGCCCAGAAGCCCGCCCATGACGAACTGGCCCTCGGCGCCGATGTTCCACAGGTTGGCGCGGAAGCAATAGCTCAGCCCGATGGCGATCAGCGCCAGCGGGCAGGCCTTCACGGCCAGCTCCTGCAGCGACCATCCCTCCAGCAGCGGCTCGACGAAGTAGACCGAGAAGGCGCGGGTCGGGGATTTGCCCAGCAGCCACACGACGACGCCGCCGATGAGGATGGCGGCCGCCAGCGCCAGGATGGGCGCTGCGACGTCGACGGCCAGCGAACGCGCGGGGCGCGGCTCAAGATCAATGCGCATGAAGGTCTTCTTGCTGGCCGCCCGTCGCGCCGGTCATCAGCAGGCCGATTTCCTCGCGAGTGGCGGCGTGGGCGTCCAGCGGCGCCGACAGGCGGCCGTCGTGGATCACCGCGATGGAATCGCAGATCTCGAACAATTCATCTAGGTCCTGGCTGATGAGCAGCACCGCCGCGCCGCGCGCCGCAAGGTCCACGAGCGCCTGCCGGATGGCGGCGCTGGCGGCGGCGTCCACCCCCCAGGTAGGCTGGTTGACGATGAGGACCTTTGGCTCGCCGAGGATTTCGCGGCCCACCACGAACTTTTGCAGGTTGCCGCCCGACAGGGTGCGGGCGGCCGGGTCCGGTCCCGTCTTGCGGACGTCGAAGGCGCTGGCGATCTCCTGGGCGAGTTCGCGCGCGCGCTCGTAGCGCACGAGCCCGCGGCGAACGACGCCGCCGGTCGCATGGCGCGAGAGCACCACATTCTGCGCCAGGGAGAAGTCCGGCGCGGCCGCGTGGCCGTTGCGCTCCTCGGGCACGAAGGCCGCGCCGTGCAGGCGGCGCGCGGTGACGCCGCCGCGGCCCAGCGCGGCGCCCCCGATGATGATCGTCTCGGCGCGCTCCACAGTGCGCTCGCCCGACAGCAGTTCGAACAATTCCGCCTGGCCGTTGCCCGCCACCCCCGCGACGCCGAGGATTTCCCCGCCGCGCACGCTGAGCGACACGTGGGCGAGATCGACGCCATGCAGGGTTTCAGCCTCCGCGCTCAGCGCGTCCACCCGCAGGCGCACCTCGCCCTTGGCGTGGGCGGCGGGGCGGATCTCGGCGATCTGCGCGCCCACCATGAGGGCCGCGAGGGAACGCGGGCTCTCCTGGCGTGGGTCGCAGCTTGCGACCTTGCGGCCCAGCCGCAGGATGGTGGCGCGTTCGCAGAGGCGCTGCACTTCCTCCAGCTTGTGGGAAATGTACAGGAGCGAGCGGCCTTCCGCCTTCAGGGCGTCCAGCGTTTCGAACAAGCCGTAAGCCTCCTGGGGCGTGAGCACCGAGGTGGGCTCGTCGAGGATCACGAGGCGCGGGTCCTGCAACAGGCAGCGGGCTATTTCGATCCGCTGGCGTTCGCCCGCCGACAGGGACCACACGTCCCGGTCCGGCTCCAGCGGCATGCGGTAGCGTCGCGACACCTCCGCGATGCGGGCGCGCAGGCCCGCGAGGCTCTCCCGGCGGGGCAGGACGAGGGCGACGTTCTCCGCCACCGTGAGGTTGTCGAACAGCGAGAAATGCTGGAACACCATGCCGATTCCGCGAGCCCGCGCGGCCTCCGGCGAGTTCAGCCGCACCTGCTCGCCGTCGATCGCGATGGTTCCCTCCGTGGGCGCCAGCACGCCGTAGATGATCTTGACGAGCGTTGACTTGCCCGCGCCGTTCTCTCCCACAAGCGCGTGGGCCTCGCCCTGCGCGATGTCGAGGTCGATGTGGTCGTTGGCCACGAAGCCGCCGAAGCGCTTGACGATCCCGCGCAGGGACAGCAGGGGCGGGAGGGCTTGGTCCGGATTCATCGTCGCTCCTGACCGGCGCGCAGCGCGTCGGCTTCCGGCGTGTCGTTCAACTCATGCAAGAAGCGGCCCAGCCGCCGCGCTCATGCGAGCATCTCACGCTGGCGCTTGCGCCGCGTCAAGGGACCGGGGCGCTGTGCACAGCACATTCTGGCGGTTTGCCCGTGCGCGCCCGGGCTGTTAGCTTCCGGGCAAAGTTTCTCCGGGGGAATACGTCCATGTTCAATCCGTCGCGGCGCGATCTTCTCATTGGCGCGCCCTTGCTGGCCGCCGGCCTGCCCGCGCTGGGCGCGGCTGTGGCGCAGGAAGCCTATCCGGCGCGCAACGTCACGTTCATCTGCGCTTTTCCGCCCGGCAGCGGGTCCGACACGCTGGTGCGCTATTTCGCCGACAAGATCCGGCCTCTCATGGGCCGTCAGGTTCTGGTGGAGAACCGCTTCGGGGCGGGCGGCAACATCGCCGCCGAACACACCGCGCGCTCCAAGCCGGACGGGTACACAATCTTCGTGCATGCGGCGAGCGCGATCGCGGGCAACATGTATCTCTACAAGAACCCGCCGATCGACGCCGGCAAGGCGCTCACGGTCGCCGCCAGCGTCAACCGGCAGCCGTTCATGGTGGTGGTGGACGCCTCCAAGCCATGGAAGAACGTCGCCGAGCTGACGGCTTTTCTGAAGGAGAAGGGCGACAAGGCGACCTACGCGACGTCCGCGACGGCGGGCACGATCATGGGCGAGATGTACAAGGTGGCGACCGGCACGCAGGCCGTGGAAGTGGTCTACCGCGTGGGCGCGGATTCGCTGAACGACCAGCTTGGCGGCAAGATCGACTACGGCATGTTCGATCCTGTCTACACCATGTCGCAAGTGCGCGCCGGACGCCTGCGCGCGCTGGCTGTGAGCACCGGCAGGCGGCTCGACGCGGTGCCGGACATTCCCACCATGCAGGAAGAGGGGTTCAAGGATTTCGACCTCACCACATGGTTCTCCGCCATGGTCCCCGCCGGAACCCCCAAGCCCGTGATCGCGCAGATCAACGCCTGGTTCCGGGAGGTCCTGGCGACGGAGGAGACCAGGAAGTTCCTCAACAGCTTCGGGGGCGATCCTTTCATCTCGACCCCCGAAGAGGCGCAGGCGATGTTCGAGAAAGACCTGCGCTCGTGGGCCGACTACGTGCGCATCGCGAAAATCCAGCCGCAGTAAGCAAGGTTCGTTACATCCGCTTCTCCGGGGCCGCGACGAACGCGTCGCTGCGCGCCCGGGCGAGCGGCGCCCGCGTCACGACGCGCGCCGCGAGACAATTCAGGAAACCCCATGGCTCAATCGTTCGACTACATCGTCATAGGCGCGGGCTCGGCGGGCGCCGTCGTCGCGAGCCGGCTCACCGAGGACAAGGACGTGTCCGTCCTGTTGCTGGAGGCGGGCGGCCGCGACAACCATCCGTTCCAGCAGATGCCGCTGGCGTTCATGAAGGTCTCGCAATCGAAGCCCTACATCTGGAGCTTTGAGTCCGAGCCCGAGCCCGGCCTGGGGGGACGCCGGCTGCCGATCCGGCGCGGGCGCTCGCTGGGCGGCTCGTCCGCCATCAACGCCATGATCGCCATTCGCGGCAATCGCGTGGACTACGACCTCTGGCGCCAGCAGGGGCTTGAAGGATGGGGCTACGAAGACGTGCTGCCGTATTTCAAGAAGCTTGAAAACAACTGGCGGGGCGAAGGGCCTTACCACGGCGCGGGCGGGCCCGTGCAGGTGACGCCGGTGGATTTCCCCGAAATGCTGTTCGAGCCGTTCAAGCAATCGGCCATGGCGGCGGGCCTGCCGTTTTCGGAAGACCCCAACGGCGCGTCGCAGGACGGCGTGTCGCGCATGGAATCCACCACCGGCGGCGGCAAGCGCTCCAGCACTGCGGCCGGTTACCTGCGCCCCGCCATGGGCCGCCCGAACCTGCATGTGGAGACGCGCGCGCTGACCACGCGCATCGTGGTCGAGAAGGGCCGTGCGGTCGCGGTGGAGTACACGCAGGGCGGGCAGGCCAAAAGAGCCTACGCCAACAGCGAGATC
This sequence comes from Hyphomicrobiales bacterium, assembly GCA_028290405.1. Lineage (GTDB taxonomy): Bacteria > Pseudomonadota > Alphaproteobacteria > Rhizobiales > Beijerinckiaceae > Terripilifer. The sequence continues at coordinate 9,059 of JAQGJX010000163.1, read as the reverse complement.
GTCCTGTCGGGCGGCTCGTTCAATTCGCCGCAGATCATGCTGCTGTCGGGCATCGGGCCCGCCGACGAGTTGAAGGCGCTGGGCGTCACGCCCGTGCACGACCTGCCGGGCGTGGGGCGCAACCTACAGGAACACCCGAATTTCCTGAACATCTATCGCGCGAAGGATCGCGTGGGGATGACCAAGTTCCTGCGCCTCGACCGGGCGGCGTGGGAGGTCGCGCGCTGGTTCGCCCGCAAGGACGGGGCGTTCGCCACCAACGGCGCGGCCGCCAACGTGTTTCTCAAGACCGTGCCGGGACTCGACAGGCCGGACGCGCAATTGATCGCCATGACGCTGAGCAATTCGGCGGAGCTGTGGGCGCCTTTCGTCAGCAAGCCCGCCTATTGCTTCTCGATCCGCCTCGGCGCGTTGCATCCGGCCTCGCGCGGCTGGGTGAAACTGCGCTCCAGCGACCCCGGCGACGCGCCGCGCATCCAGTACAACATGCTCACCGACCCCGAGGACATGGCCACGATGGTGCGCGGCCTGCGCATGTGCCGCGAGATCTACGGCCAGTCGCCAATCCGCGATCTCATCGAGAGCGAGATCGCGCCCGGCGCGGGAGTGCAGAGCGACGCGGACCTCGCGGCCGCCATCCGGCGCGAGGCGGGGCACCGCTCGCACCCCATCGGCACATGCCGCATGGGCCTTGGGGCGGACGCGGTGGTGGACGCGCAGCTGCGCGTGCACGGCGTGGCGGGCCTGCGCATCGCCGACGCCTCCATCATGCCGGAGCTGCCCAGCGGCAACACCAACATGCCCAGCATCATGATCGGCGAAAAAGCCGCCGACATGCTGCGCGGACGCTCGATGACGCGCGCGGGCTAGGGCGCTCGCCCGCGTTCCGTCCCGCCCTGCGTCCTCTGGATTTCCGCCAGAACCTCCTCGGGGGCGACGTCCTGCTTCAATTCGTTGAGGCGGGGATCGCGCGCCGCCTGGAGGTTCATCGCCTTGGCGATCTCGGTGCAGATGGTGAGGATGCGGGTGACTTCGTGTTCCGCCAGAAGGCTCACCTGCAGGTCGAGGTCCGCGCGCCGGTCTGCGGCGGCGGCGGCGCGGTTCTGGCTGATGAGGATGAAGGTCGACAGGAAGATCGCCTCCACGCTGGCCACAGTGGCCAGCACCACGAAGCTCTCGTCGAAGACTGGGAACGGCGTCCAGCCGCGGTTGACCGCCACCCAGCCCGCCACGATCGCCGCGTGCAGGTAGACGAACCACATGCTGCCCGCAAAGACCGTCACGGCGTCCGCAATGCGCTCCTGCAAGCCCGCGCCGCCCTCTATGCTGCTCCGCTGACGCTGGACCGCGTCAATGTTGCGGCGAAGCACGGAATTCATCAGTTCGGGTTGCGCGGAGCCCTGCCGCGCAGCGGTTTGCGGCGCCTCTCGTGGATCGTGGTTAACATCGTCCTGCATGTATTTCTCCGAGGGCGCGCGGGGCGACAACGGCGCAACAGGCGGGTGCGTTGCACCGGCCGGGCGGGGAAAGTTACCCCCGTGCATGATTGTAAGTACCCGGGTTACGGATTCGGGCCGAGTGTCACGTTCTGCGCGAAGAATGGGGACTGTGATGCTTGGCACGTGGGGCGGCGACCGGATGATCAGGAAGCTCGGATTGCAGCGCGCGGCTGTCCGCGAGGCCACGAGGCCCCAGGCGCCGGTGGACGACGCCCCGGAGCCGCTGCGCGAGACCTATTCGAGCCTGACCGAGGCCATGGGGCGTCGCCACGAGGTGCTGCGCACGCGCTGCGAAGACGCCGTCGGGCTGCTGGAAAGCATGAAGCAGGCGCCGGAGGCCATCGCGGAAATCTTTCGCGACTTCGCCGACCTCGCCACCGAGCTGCAGCAGAAAACCCTTCAGGCGCAGGAGCTGACGACCGCCTTTGCGAGCCTGCGCGAAACCGAGACGGCGACCCGCGCCGACCTTGGCGAGACGCGCCGCCGCGCCTCCGAATTGGAGATCAAGCTGGCGGGCGCGAACCTGTCCTATCAGGACAGCGTGAATGAAACCCGCGGCCTGCTCGAGACCGTCAAGAACCTTGAGAACACCCTCCAGGAGCGCAATGTCGAAATCGGCGGGCAGGCGCGCGAACTGAACGCCGTGCGCTCGCAGCACGCGACCCTGCTGGACGAGGCGCTGAAGCTGCGCTCGCGCGTCGCCGAGCTGGCGACGGGGCTGGCGGACGCGGAGTCCGAGCGTCGCACGCTGCGCGACAGGCTGATGGTGGAAAGCGAGGAGCGCCTCAAGCAGGCGCGCTCGCAGGAAGACCTTGAGCGCCAGTACATCCAGGCCAAGAAGGCCTTTGGGGAATCGTCCGCCAGCGAGGAGAAGAACCGCAACCGCATCGCGGCGCTCGAGTCCGAACTGGAGAAAGTTGGCGCCGAAAACGCCGCCCTGCGGGACAGCCTGCAGGAAGCGCGCGCCCGCATGGAGACGGACGCCGCGTCCTACGAGAGCAAGATCGAGGCGATCCGCTCGCGGGTGCGCCTCACCGAGACCCTTCTGGCGCAGGCGCGCGACGAAGCCCGCCGCGCCCACGACGAGCAGATGCGGCTGGGCGACGCCTCTGACCGGCTTGTGACCACGCAGTCGGCGCTGGAAGAGGCGCAGCACGAGCGGGCGCGCGCCTCCGAGCAGATCTCCGAGCTTGAAAAGTCGCGCGACGCCCTTATCGGCCGCGCCAACGAATTGCTGTCGCGCCTGAAGGAACGCCAGTTCGTGGGCGAGCAGGCCAACAAGCAGATCGACAACCTCAAGGACCAGGTCGCGCGGGTGCGCGCCTTCCATGAGCAGGAGGTGGAGAAGCTCAGCGGGCAGATGCGGGTCATTTCCGATGGGCTGGCCAAGGAGCGCTCCGAGCGCGCGTACGCTGAAGGCGCGCTGGAAACCGCCCGCAAGGACCGCATGCAGCTTCAACGCGTCATCGCGTCGCTCAAGGAAGGCGTGAAGCCCCCGCAGGGCGTGACGTCGATTGAGGCGGCCATGGAGGCGCCGGACGACGCGCTGCAAACGCCCACGCTCAGCCGCCCCCGCGAGGCCTCGGCGCGCGGCTGAGGCGCCGCCCCGCGGGGTTTTCACAAACCGCGGCCCATGTGCTAGGCGTGTCCTTCAATGAAGAACGCATGCGCGGTCTCCGCAATGCGTCATCTGGCGGAAGGACACGGCATGAGCCCGGCGAAGAAACCTGCGAAAGGCTCTGCTTCCCCGTTCTGGATGTTTTCGCTGGCGCTCTACCGCAGCACGGGCGTGCCGGCTGCGTGCATCGCCCTGCAGGACGGCCACGGGGTCGACGTGAACCTGCTGCTGTTCGGCCTCTGGCTCGCCAGCGAGGGCCGTGCGCTGAGCCCCGAGGACATGCGCGCCGCCGACGAGCAGGTGGCGGACTGGCGCAACCACGCCGTCATACCGCTGCGCGGCGTGCGCCGCCTGTTGCGCGAGCCCCCGGTCATCGTCGCCGGAGACGCCGCCGCAGCCCTGCGCGACAAGGTCAAGGCCGTGGAGCTGGAGGCGGAGCGGTTGCAGCAGGAGGCGCTCTTCGCCCTGCGGCCCGTCGAGCGCTGGGGCCAACCCTCCGACCCCGAGACGGCGGGAGTGAACAACGTGGACGCCTGCGCGGCCATGATGGGCGCGCCGTTCGCCCCTGCGCCGCGCGCCGCGCTTCTTGCTGCGTTTGACGCGCTTCTGGCGCGCCGCGCATCTTGACGGCAAGGCTTCGCCGGTCCATTTCGCCAACAGGCTAGAGCTTCAGGAGCGCGCGTGTCGGAACAATCGGTCAAACGCATCATCGTCGGCATCAGCGGCGCATCCGGCATCGTGTATGGCGTGCGCATGCTGGAGGTGCTGCGCGCTTCTGGCGTAAAGACGCATCTCATCGTCAGCAAGGCGGCGGAGATGACGCTGGCTTACGAGATGGACATGAAGGCCAGGGACCTGCGGGACCTTGCGGACGAGTACCATCCCATGGCGGACATCGGCGCCTCCATCTCGTCAGGTTCGTTCCCGACGCTCGGCATGGTGATCGCGCCGTGCTCCGTGCGCACAATGAGCGAGATCGCCACCGGGGTCACGGGCTCGCTGATGAGCCGTGCGGCCGACGTGGTGCTGAAGGAGCGCCGCCGGCTGGTGCTGGCTGTGCGCGAAACGCCGCTGCACACGGGGCATCTGCGCACCATGCTGCAATTGTCCGAGATGGGGGCCATCATCGCGCCCGTCATGCCGGCGTTCTACAATCGCCCGCAATCGCTGGACGACATCGTCAATCATTCCGTGGGCCGCATGCTCGACCTGTTCGGCATCGAATCCTCCATCGTCAAGCGCTGGAAGACCGATGACGAGGCGCAGGTGAGCGACTGACCGCGCCGGCGTTCGAACTGCGAGCAGGCGACGCGCGGGCGCACGTGTCCCGGCGCGGGGCCGAGTTGCGGGCGTGGTCCGTGGGCGCCAGCGAGCTTCTGTGGCGCGCCGACCCGCAGGTCTGGGACGCGGTCGCCCCGCTGCTCTTTCCCGTGGTCGGCTGGTGCCGCGACGGGCAGGCGCGTGTGGACGGCCGCGCCTATCCCATGCCCGTGCACGGCTTTGCGGCGTCCAGCGAGTTCGCCCTCGAAGAGCGCGGCGAGAATTTCGTGCGCTTCTCGCTGGCCGAGAGCGCCCGGACGCTGGCGCATTATCCCTTTCGGTTTCGACTTGAGGCCGAATATCGCCTGTCGCCGCGCGACCTGTCGGTGCGATTGCGCGTCGCCAACACAGGCGACCGCGTCATGCCTTACGCCTGCGGCCTGCATCCAGGCTTCGCCTGGCCCTTCTGCGGCGGGGAGCAGGGCGATTACGCAGCCGTGTTCGCGCAGGCCGAAGAGCCCAGCGTGCCGCAGATCGCGCCCGGGGGGCTGTTCTGCGCGCGCCGCAGGCCCGTGCCGCTGGACGGGCGCAGGCTGCCGCTGAGCCCGGAGCTCTTCGCCCAGGAGGCATTGTGCTTCCTCGACGCGCGCAGCGGCTCTGTGGCGCTGGAAGGCCCCGGCGGCGGGCGCATCGAGGTCGCGGCGGATGGATTCGCCCATTGGGCCTTGTGGTCGCGCCCCGGCGCGCCGTTCGTGTGCGTGGAATCGTGGACCGGGCACGGGGACCCGGAGCATTTCGGCGGCGACTTGCGCGACAAGCCCGGCATGATCCTGCTGGGGCCCGGCGAAACGCGCACGCACGGCGCGGAGCTGCGCTATGGAGCGCCCGGCCCCTAGCGTCCAACAGCCTTGGCGCCGCGCCTCGCGTCTGCGAAAACAACCGCCAAACGCTGGCGCGGCCGGCTCTCACGAAAGGTCCCCCACAGTGGCCCAGGGCGAAGCTCATCTCATCGACGGCAAGGCGGTCTCCGCGCGGGTGCTGGAAGAGGTCGCGGCTGCGGCCCGGGATCTCGTGGCGCGCGGCGTGCGGCCGGGGCTGGCGGTGGTGCTGGTGGGCGAAGACCCCGCAAGCCAGGTGTATGTGGGCGCCAAGGGCCGCGCGGCGGAAAGCTGCGGCTTCCATTCGGTCCAGCACACGCTGGACGCCGCCACGAGCCAGTCCGACCTGACTGCGCTGGTGGAGAAGCTCAACGCCGATCCCGCCATCCACGGGATTCTCGTGCAATTGCCGCTGCCTGCCCATATCGATTCGAGCCTGGTGCTTGAGACGATCTCGCCCGCCAAGGACGTGGACGGTTTCCACCCCGTGAACGCGGGGCTTCTGGCCATCGGCGAAACCGGCCGCGCGCTGGTGCCGTGCACCCCGGCTGGGTCCATGATCCTGCTGCATGAGGCCGCCAAGGCGCTCGGGCTGAAGCTTTCGGGCATGGACGCGGTCGTCGTGGGCCGTTCCAACATCGTCGGCAAGCCGATGGCGCAATTGCTGTTGGCCGAGAGTTGCACCGTCACCATCGCGCATTCGCGCACCCGCGACCTGCCCGCCGTGGTGGGGCGCGCCGACATCGTGGTCGCCGCCGTCGGCCGTCCTGAGATGATCGAGGGCGCGTGGATCAAGCCGGGCGCCATCGTGATCGACGTGGGCATCAACCGCGTGCCCGGCGAAGGCCTTGGCAAGAACGGCAAGCCGAAGACGCGCCTCGTGGGCGACGTGGCTTTCGAGGCTGCGCGCCAGCGGGCGGGCGCCATCACCCCGGTGCCGGGCGGCGTAGGGCCCATGACCATCGCGATGCTGATGAAGAACACCCTGACGGCCGCCCAGCGCATGGCGCGCTGACGGCCGGCGCCCGGAGCCTGCGCATGAACGCCGCGTCCGCGCTGTTGCAGATCGAGGCTGCGCGCAAGAGCTTTGGCGCGGTCCCGGCCGTAGACGGCGTGTCGCTGGAGATCGCGCGCGGCGAGTTCTTCGCGCTGCTCGGGCCGTCCGGCTGCGGCAAGACCACGCTGATGCGGATGATCGCGGGTTTCGAGACGCTCGACGGCGGGCGCATCGTCATCGACGGCGTGGACGTGTCCGCCGAGCCGCCGCACCGGCGTCCGGTCAACATGATGTTCCAGTCTTACGCGCTCTTTCCGCACATGAACGTGGAGCGCAACATCGCCTTTGGGCTCCATCGGCAGGGCATGGCGTCCGGCGCGCTCGCGGCGCGGGTGCGCGAGATGCTGCGGCTGGTCCAGATGGAGGCCTTCGCGCAGCGCAAGCCCGAGAGCCTGTCGGGCGGGCAGAAGGCCCGCGTGGCGCTGGCGCGCGCGCTGGCGTGCCGGCCAAAGCTGCTGCTGCTGGACGAACCTCTGGCGGCGCTCGACCGCAAGCTGCGCGAGGAGACGCAATTCGAATTGCGGCAGGTTCAGGCGGACCTCGGCCTGAGCTTCCTCGTGGTCACCCACGACCAGCACGAGGCCATGGCGATGGCGCAGCGCATGGCGGTGATGCGCGCGGGCCGCATCGAGCAGATGGGCGCGCCGCGCACGATCTATGAAGCGCCCGAAACGCGCTGGGTCGCGGATTTCATCGGCGAGACGAACCTGATCGAAGCCCGCGTGCGCGAGGTGGACGCGGGCGCCATCATGCTGGACGCAGCGGGCGGCGTGCATAGGGTCGAAGCTTTCGCCCAGGCGCCCGCGCCGGGCGAGGCCGCGGCGATCGCGGTGCGGCCCGAGCGCCTGATCGTGTCCGCAGCGCCAGGCGGGCCGAACGAGATGCAGGGCGTCGTGCACGATAGCGCCTTCGTGGGCGGCGTCACGCAGACCCGGGTGCGCCTGTCCGACGGCGCCCTGCTGCGCGTCGCGCAGGCGACGGGCGCGGCGGCGCCTGAGCGCGGGGCGCGGGTGTTCGTGTCCTATGCGCCGGCCGCAGGCCGCGTGCTGACGCGATGAGGGCGCGCGGCCTCCCGCGCGGGCGCAGGCTTGCTCTGCTCGCGCCCTTCGCCTGGCTCATCGCTTTCTTCGCCGCGCCGCTGGCCATCGTCGTCAAGATCGCCCTGTCGCGCGCCGCCACCGCGCAGCCGCCCTACGAGCCGACGTTCGATGTCCAGCAGGGCCTCGCGGCGCTGCTTGAGTCCGCATCGCAGCTTTCGCTGGAATCCTTCGGCGTCCTGTTCGAGGATTCGATCTATCTCGACTCTGTTCTCTCGTCGCTGCGCCTTGCGGGCCTGTCGACGCTGCTCGCGCTGCTGATCGCCTATCCGCTTGCGCTGGCCATCGCCCGAGCGCCGCAACGCTGGCGCCCCGCGCTTGTGCTGCTGGCGATCGCGCCGTTCTGGACCAGCTTTCTCATCCGCGTCTACGCGTGGATCGCGATCCTGAAGGACGAGGGGCTGCTGAACCACGCGCTGCTGGCGCTCGGCGTCATCGGCGAGCCGCTGCGCATGTTCGCCACGGAAGGCGCGGTGGTGGTCGGCATCGTCTACTCGTATCTGCCGTTCATGGTGCTGCCCATCTTCAACGCGATCGACAGGCAGGAGCCGGCGCTGGTGGAAGCCGCCATGGACCTTGGCGCCACGCGCGCCGGCGCCTTCTGGACGGTGACGTTTCCTCTCTCGCGGCCCGGAATCGTCGCTGGCGCGTTGCTGGTGTTCATTCCCGCCCTTGGCGAATTCGTCATTCCCGACCTGCTCGGCGGGTCCGATACGCTGATGATCGGGCGCACGCTGTGGAACGAATTCTTCGCCAACCGCGACTGGCCGGTGGCCTCGGCGGCGGCGCTGGCGCTGCTCGCCCTGCTGCTCGCGCCGCTCATCGCGTTCGAGCGGGCGCAGATGCGCCGGGAGGGCGCGTCGTGACGCGGCGGCTGGGCCCTTGGGGCGTCACGGCGCTGCTGTTCGGCTTCGCCTTTTTGTATGCGCCCATCGCGTTGGTCGTGCTCTACAGCTTCAACGCGTCGCGGCTCGTGAGCGTGTGGGGCGGCTTCTCCACGCGCTGGTACGCAAGCCTGTGGCATAACCAGCAATTGCTCGACAGCGCGTGGACGAGCCTGCTGGTGGCGCTGACGTCGGCCTCGCTCGCCACGCTGCTGGGCGCGAGCGCGGCGCTGGCCCTTGCGCGCTATGGGCGCTTTCGCGGACGCGGCGTCTTCGCCGCCATGGTGTATGCGCCGCTGGTCATGCCGGAAGTGGTGATGGGCCTCGCCCTGCTGCTGCTGTTCGTCGCGCTGGACGTGGAGCGCGGCTTCTGGACCATCGTGGCCGCGCACGCGACCCTCAGCCTCTGCTTCGTCGCCGTGGTGGTGCACGCCCGGCTGGCCACCTTCGACCGCTCGCTCGAGGAAGCCGCCATGGACCTCGGGGCCGGGCCGCTGGCTACGTTCGTGCACGTGACGCTGCCGCTGATCGCGCCCTCGCTGGCGGCGGGCTTCCTGCTGGCGTTCACGATTTCGCTGGATGATTTCGTGCTCGCCAGCTTCACGTCCGGGCCCGGCTCCACCACGCTGCCCATGCGCATCTACAGCCAGGTGCGGCTGGGGGTGACGCCGGAGGTGAACGCCATCTCGACGCTGCTGATCGGGCTGGTGGGCGCCGCCTTGCTGGCGGGCGCGCTGGTCGCGCGGATCAATCGGCCGCGGTGACG
>JAQGJX010000105.1 GCA_028290405.1 Hyphomicrobiales bacterium | reverse complement strand
TCCAGAGCGTCGCATCCTAAGTTGTAAATGGCTGACTCGACCGAGCCAGCCGCCAGTTTTACGAACTCGACTTGCCTCGCCTGCAGAACTGCGGCCGATTCCGACGGACGCATCGAATTCTCAGCGCAATTCTGGATCAGTTCCAGAAGCTCGGTGATGCCCTCTCCTGTAAGAGCGCAAATCCCAAGGTGCCCAATCTTGGCAGAGTGACGGTCGATCTTTGAGGACACCCGGATAGCCTTGTCCTCAAAGTCGGGATCGAGTTCCTGCCTTGGCTCGCCGACAGGATCGAGCCAGACTACCAGATCAGCGCGCTTCGCGCGATCAAGCGTGCGTTCGATGCCGGCAGCCTCGACAGGATCATCTGTTTGCCTCAGCCCTGCAGTATCCATTAAGACCACCGGAAAGCCGCCTAGATCCATCTGAACTTCGATTACGTCCCGCGTGGTGCCAGGTCGGTCAGAAATCAGAGCGACGTCCCTACGCACCAATGCGTTCATCAACGTCGATTTGCCCGCGTTTGGCGGGCCGGCCAAGACAACCGCGAAACCCTCCCGCAGGCGCTCTACGCGGTTGGTATTGAGCAACGCAGAGGCGAACTCGTCTTTTAAGAGATGCAAGCGCGATAGAAGATCCGCTGCGCTCTCCTCGGGGACGTCGTCCTGATCCGAAAAATCCAGATGCGCCTCGATCAAAGCGCGCAGTTCAACAATCTGCTCGCGCCAAGAGATTGCCGGATTAACACTCCCTCCAACAAACTGTCGCATTGCTTGACGGCGCTGTAACTCGGTGTCCGCTTCGATCAGGTCCGCAATGCCTTCTGCGCAGTCGAGGCCCAGCTTTTCGTTGACAAAAGCGCGGCGCGTGAATTCTCCCGGGCGAGCTAGCCTGAACTGAGAGATCTCGCCCAAGACCGACAACACAGCATTGACCACGGCCCTGCCGCCGTGGAGATGAAGTTCAAGCGTGTCTTCGCCTGTGAAGCTGTGGGGCCCAGGAAACCACAGAGCAAGGCCTTCATCGAGCTCAAGCTGTTTCGTCGGATCTCGAAAACGAACGAGTTCGGCTCGCCGAGGCCTGAGTTCGCGGCCACACAAAAGCTCCACTGCACTGCTTGCTTGCGGACCGGAAATCCTCACAATCGCTAGCGCAGCCCTGTTTGCGCCCGTCGCGACAGCGAAAATAGTCTGGTTCACGGCACGAACCTTCAGTTAGCTCTTATGTATTCATCGATTCGAAGAAGCTGGAATTCCCCTTCGGGGTTTCGCGCAGTTTACCCAACAGGAATTCAATACCATCGACGGTGCCCATCGGATTTAGAATCCGCCGAAGAACATACATCTTCTTGAGAATATCTGCCGGGACCAGCAACTCTTCCTTACGGGTGCCAGAGCGGGTGATGTCAATCGCCGGGAAGACGCGCTTGTCGGCAACCTTGCGATCGAGGATGATTTCGCTGTTACCGGTGCCTTTGAATTCTTCAAAGATCACCTCGTCCATACTCGACCCCGTGTCAATCAGCGCAGTGGCGATAATCGTCAGCGAACCGCCCTCCTCGATGTTACGCGCAGCGCCGAAGAACCTCTTTGGCCTCTGCAGAGCGTTCGCGTCGACGCCGCCTGTCAGCACCTTGCCTGAAGATGGCACCACGGTGTTATAGGCCCTGCCCAAACGGGTGATCGAATCGAGAAGAATGACCACGTCGCGACCGTGCTCGACGAGCCTCTTCGCCTTTTCGATCACCATCTCGGCGACCTGGACGTGACGAACCGCTGGCTCATCGAAGGTCGAAGAAACAACTTCTCCCTTCACGGACCGTTGCATGTCCGTGACTTCCTCCGGACGTTCGTCAATGAGGAGGACAATGAGATAGCATTCGGGATGATTGCTGGTTATCGATTGGGCGATGTTCTGGAGCAGGACCGTTTTGCCCGTGCGCGGCGGCGCGACGATCAGAGCCCTCTGCCCCTTGCCGATGGGCGCTACGATATCTATCACCCGGGACGAAAAGTCCTTGCGGGTCGGATCCTCGATTTCAAGCTTCAGCCGCTCGTCGGGATACAGCGGCGTCAGATTGTCGAAATGAACCTTATGCCTGACTTTGTCCGGGTCCTCGAAATTAATTGTATTCACCTTCAGGAGGGCGAAATAACGCTCGCCTTCCTTGGGGCTCCGAATCAAGCCTTCAACAGTGTCTCCGGTCCTCAGACCGAACCTGCGGATCTGCGACGGCGACACATAGATATCGTCAGGACCGGCTAAGTAGTTCGCATCTGACGAACGCAGGAAGCCAAAACCGTCTTGGAGGACTTCAACAACTCCCTCTCCGATTATTTCAATATCTTTGCTTGCAACTTGCTTGAGAATAGCAAACATTAACTCCTGTTTACGCATAATTGATGCGTTTTCAACCTCGTGTTCCTCCGCGAAAGACAACAGTTCGGTAGGAGACTTGAGCTTGAGTTCGTGGAGTTTGATTTCCCGCATCGGGATGGTCCCTGAAGAGCCGCGCATTGCACGCAGCCAAAAACATTGTTGATGATATGGAAGCGCGTCCAAAACCGATCTCTATCGGTAGGTCCGCAATTTTGCGGCGCCAAAGTTGAACACGCCCAAAGGGAGAGGCATCTTTATTACGGTGATTCCCGATGGCTGGCAACTCTCCCGGATTGCTTCGGTGGGATCGGGTCAGAATGGTTTTACGATCACCAGGCAAACGATCCCAATCATAAGCAACGTTGGCACTTCGTTGAACAGCCGGAAAAATCTCGACGAAAATGCGTTTTCCCCTTTCTGGAAGAGTGAGGTCACGTGACCCAGAAAAAGGTGTGAGCCCGTCATGGCGCCCACAAGGACCAATTTCATAAGAAACCAGGTCTCCACGAAGAGCTGCGCCGCTGAGGCCATTAGCAGCCCCGTGCCCCATGCGACGACCATGGCGGGTGTCATAATGTACCCGTAGAGCTTTCTTTCCATGGTCTTGAACGTCTCATTCTGTGTTTCAAGCTTCACAGCTGGGACATGGTAGACGAAGAGCCGCGGTAGATAGAGAAGGCCTGCCATCCAAGAGATGATTGCGATGACGTGTAAGGCCTTCGCCCACGCATACCAATCCGACATGCTCTGCTCCGGTCCAAGCTTGGTGGTGGTCATCCACGGGGAGGCGATTAACGAGATAGAAACGAATTTCAGGCTATCTATGCGGTTAGGGACGATTTCCCCAAGCGGTGATCCGCCGTATCGCATTTTCCGTTTTTACAAAGATTCTGTCTAAGATATTTTTGTTTTTCTTTTAGGCAGTGATCTTCGGTTCAACAGCCTTATCAGCACGTCATACATAAAATTTCCCCGAGCATGCCCTGTGGGGCTTGCGGGTGAACATGTGCATGAGCGGTGAGAATCGCGTGCAATTTCAACCCATAGCGGGTATCATCGCATGTAATTTCTCGGTGGACGCTCAAGCGGCGGCTCAGCGCTGTTCGCGGACGCATCTGCATCCACAGACCCTTGACGTGTTGATGAATCGTTGGCGTTTGTCTGACTTGTCCACTGCCGTCCGGCTACCCTAAAACTTATCCCGGATCGTCCACACCAGATGGGTCCGTTTTAGGCGTTGAGCGGAGCCTCTCGTGAACCGAAACTATTTTCATCTCCATATGGTTTCAGACGCCACGGGAGAAACTTTGATCGCCGTCAGCCGTGCTGTTACGGCTCAGTTTCAGGGTGTGGCTTCGATTGAGCACGTCTACCCGCTCGTGCGAAATCAAGCTCAGTTGGATCGCGCGATCGCCGAGATATCGGCTGCGCCTGGCATCGTCCTCTACACGCTCGTGGACAAGGACCTGACCGACAAGCTGGAGCGCGCGTGCGCGGAAACCGGCAGCCCGTCGTTATCGGTTCTTCAACCGATATTCGAACTGTTTCAGTCGTATCTGGGCGCCGTCTCTACCTCCCGTCATGGCGCGCAACACATGCTCAATGCGGAGTATTTCAAGCGCATCGACGCGTTGAATTACACAATGATGCACGATGACGGGCAATTGCCCGAAAATCTTGAGCAGGCTGACGTGTTGTTGCTCGGCGTGAGCCGAACGTCGAAAACGCCCACCAGCATTTATCTTGCCAACAGGGGCATCAAGACGGCGAACATCCCGCTCGTTCCCGGCGTTGCGCCGCCTTCCACCCTCAAGGAGATCAGAAATCCTTTGATCGTGGGCCTGATAGCGTCACCTGAACGTATCGTGCAGATTCGGCAAAATCGGCTTCTCACTCTGAACGCCGATCAGGAAACGCCTTACGTGGACCGCATGTCAGTCGCTGAGGAGATCGCCCACTCGAGGCGCTTGTTTCAGTTGAACGGGTGGCCGATGATCGACGTCACTCGCAGGTCGATCGAAGAGACGGCGGCGGCGATCATAGACCTGCTGAAAGAACATAGACTAAAGTTCATCGCGCAGGGATGAAGCGGGATGTCAGCGCTGCAACACGCACCTCTCTGGACCGAGGCGGAAAACCTGGTGCTTGCCTCGAAAAGCGAAGCAAGGCGCCTCCTGCTCGCGGCCGTCGGTCTCCCCTTTGAAGTGCTCTGCGTTGACGTGGACGAACGCGTAATAGAAGCGACGCTATTATCCAAGGGCGCGCAACTGCGGGACGTCGCCATTCAGCTTGCGTCAGCAAAGGCGGTCGCTGCATCCGCCATACGGCCGGGCCGACTCGTTTTGGGCGCTGACCAAACCCTGTCCTTTGAGGGCCAAGGACTTCACAAGCCGGCTTCCCTCGACGAAGCGGCTGTGCAACTGAGCCGGCTCGGCGGCAAAACTCACGAACTTTGGGCCGCATTCGCCTTCGCGCGCGATGGTCAAGTCTTGGCCGCGGACGCCGACGTCGCACGGATGACAATGAGGCCGCTCACCCCCACGTTCATCGAACGTTATTTGCAGGCCGCCGGGTCCGATATCCTTGGGAGCGTAGGAGCTTATCAGGTCGAAGGTCTGGGCGTTCACCTCTTCGAGAGAATCGAGGGCGCTCACTCCACGATCATGGGTCTTCCGATCCTGCCGGTTCTCGCGTTCCTGCGGCGGCGCGGATTTATCGATTCATAGCGGTAGGATACACGGTGGTCGTAGCTGGACTGACTGGATCAATTGGGATGGGGAAATCGGCGACTGTCGACATGTTCCGCCGTCTAGGCGTACCCGTCCATGATTCGGACGCGGCTGTTCACGAACTTTATTCGGGGGACGCCGTGGATCCAGTCGGAAAGGCGTTCCCGGGCGTCCTTCGGGATGGAAGCGTGGACAGATCGCTCCTGGCGCAGCGCGTTTTGAACGACCCACAAGCTATGAAGCGACTGGAGGCGATGATTCATCCAATGGTCGCTGCGCACAGGCGATCGTTCGTCAGTCAAATGAGACGTTCCGGGAGCCCCTTGGTGGTTCTGGACGTTCCGCTTCTTTTCGAAACGGGAGCCGACGCAGACGTGGACGTCCGTATTGTGGTCACTGCGCCGGTTGATGTGCAAAAGCAGCGGGTTCTGGCCCGGCCGGGGATGACCCCGGAAAAATTCGCTGCGATACTCGGCAGACAAATGCCTGACGAGGAAAAGCGCCGACGGGCGGATATCGTCATAGACACATCGCGGGGGTTTGCGGCGGTCGAACGGGATGTGAAAGACATCGTAAATCGGCTCAGCGCGCATGTAGAACCGAATTGAGGGTTGTGGCCTATGGCCATCAGAGAGATCGTACTCGACACCGAGACAACGGGGCTCGACCCCGTGACGGGCGACCGGATCGTAGAAATCGGTTGCGTGGAATTGGTGAATTCACTTCCGACCGGTCAGACGTTTCACGTTTACATCGATCCGGAAAGAGACGTGCCGCAGGAAGCCTTCCGGGTGCATGGGCTGTCGCGAGAATTCCTTGCAGGAAAGCCCAAATTCGCGGAAATCGCTCAGGGGTTCATCGATTTCATCGGCAGTGACCGTCTGGTCATCCATAATGCTGAATTCGATATCAAATTCATAAACGCAGAGTTCGCGAAGTGCGGCCTCAGCCCTATCAAGATGGATAGGGTGCTGGACACACTCCTCATCGCACGCCGGAAGCACCCCGGCTCACCGAACAATCTTGACGCTCTCTGCTCGAGATACAGAATTGACAACACGCGCCGCACAAAGCACGGCGCTCTGCTCGACTCCGAAATTCTGGCGGAAGTCTATCTTGAGTTGACTGGAGGAAGGCAGACCTCCCTGGGTCTCGCGGCTGCGGCGGTGGAAGTTCGCCCCCGCGTCGTCGACATTGTGCGCGTCAGCGTCATACGCGAGATCCCCCTCGGTCCGCTGCACGACGAGACAGAAATCGTTGCCCACCGCGAGTTGGTGCTCGCGATGGGCGACAAGGCGCTTTGGTCGGCTTACCTTTGAAGTCAGGTTAGGCCATGGACGCCGCATCGGTGGATGCGGCCTCCATACGCTGCCGGTAAAGGCTGACGAAGTCGATCGGTTCGAGAAGCAGCGGCGGGAACCCGCCATTTCGAACAGCGTCCGCAATGATCTGGCGTGCAAAGGGGAAGAGCAGGCGCGGACACTCGATCATGATCACGGGGTGAAGGTCGCTCTGCGGGATGTTCGTGAGGCGAAACACGCCCGCGTAATCGAGTTCGAACTTGAAAAGCGTATTGGCGCCGACAGCCGCCGAGCCCTCCACCTGCAGGTTCACCTCGTAATCATTCTGGTCAAGCTGCGTAGCGTTGACGTTAACCTGGATCGAGATGCTGGGAGCCTGCTCCTGAGGGGCCAACGAGCCGGGCGCGTTGGGATTCTCGAATGAGAGGTCCTTGGTGTACTGCGCCAGGACGTTGAGCTGGGGCAACGCCTCCGCGCCCGTTCCGTTTTCGCCGTTCTCAGCCATCACAAAGCGCTCCGTAGGAATGAATCTGGTGCCATCAACCGCCAGGGCTCGCCAAGCGGACGTAGGCGGCGCCTACCATGGATAGGGTGTCCAGACAAGGAACACAGCGAACATGCGGTGCGGCGCATCAGTCCGGTGTCCTCCGCCATTCACCCGGAGGCAGATCAATCACATCCGACGCGTCTCTGCGTGTGCGCAAGCGCGGAGAAAATCCAAGAGCGCCCAAAGCCAGGCACAGGAGCCCCATGAAATCAGACACGAAGCCGGGCAGGAGCAGCAGGATTGACCCAATCAGCATCAGGACTGACGACGACGCTCCTGCAATTACCTGGGCGAACGCGCCGGGCGCCGCCAGCGTCGAGAAGCGCGTCCCCAGGCGCTTGAGGGCCGCGATCCCCAGCATGGTTGAAATCAGGCCCAAGGCCAAGCCGGCCGCGATGCCGAACGTCTTCAGGAAGAGCACGTAGCTAAGCCCCTCCGCGCACGCGTAGCCCAGGGCGAGGATCAGCGCTATTGACTGTTTGGGCACATGGCCTCCAGTGTCTTCCTTAAAGGCGACGGCAAGCCACACTCTGCAGCCTTGGAGAGACGGGATCGCTCCCCACATATATAGTGCTGGGGACCAGCGGGTTCAGGTTTGCGATTCAACAAAGGCGATGACGGCTGATCATGCAGGAGCCCTTCGATTTGACCACGATTGTTTTTGCTCTGCTTGCGGCGTTCGTCGTCTGGAAACTGCGTTCCGTTCTGGGGACCCGAACCGGCGATGAACCGCCCCGCAGAGAGCGCGCCGGCTCCGACCGGCCGAGCGAGGCTGGTGAGGGCAACGTGATCCGGTTGCCAGGAGCCGCGAATGACGCCGGTCATGCTGGCCGCGCCGGATCTGGGGAGTCGGAGCTGAAATGGGCTCCTTACGCCGTCATGGGCTCACCGGTCTGGAAGGGTTTGAACGAGATTGAACTCGCCGACCCCGCTTTCAATCCGCGGGAGTTTCTCGAAGGCGCCAAGTCGGCTTATGAAATGATAGTCGGCGCATTCGCGGCCGGGGATCGCAACGCACTCCGCACTCTTCTGGCCGACGACGTGTATGAGAGTTTCTCGGGCGCAATCGCCGAGCGGGAGGCCCGCGGCGACAAGGTGGAGACGACCTTCGTCTCGATCGACAAGGCGGAATTCACGGATGTGTCCGTCCGGGGAGGCGACGCCCAGATAGCGTTGCGGTTCCAATCCAAACTGATCAGCGCGACCCGAAACCGCGCCGGCGAAGTTATCGACGGCAGCGCCGACAAGGTCGTCGACATGGTGGATTTGTGGACCTTCGCGAGAGACCTCAAGTCCCGGGACCCCAACTGGCGATTGGTGGCCACCGAGGCGGGCCACTGACTGACCGAAACTCACTTTGTTGAAGCGCCATGAAGGTGGACTGACGGCCATGCGGGAAGGATCCGACCCCCGATCCGTCACAACGCCACAAGGAGCAGTTCTTACGCGTGTCCCCTATGACGCGCTGGCGGGATTCGCCAACGATGACTTGCACGAAGCGATGCAGGTGTTCCTGACGTCGTGCCGGCGAATGGCATTGGGGTCCCCGCCGCTGCGTTTGGCTTTGCCTCAGGACGACGCGTTGAGCGCCGTCTGTGCCCGGGCGCTGCGGGACTCGCCCGCTGACCCCCTTGATTTTTTCACCCGATACTTTTCGCCATTTCACGTCCACGCGGGCGAGCCGAAGGCCGGTCCGCAAGGATTCGCCACGGGATATTATGAGCCGCAGGTCTTGGGCGCGAAGCAGCCCTCAGCGCAATTCTCTGAGCCGGTCTACCTGAGGCCGGCTGATCTGGTGAACGTCTCCCTCGCGGGGCCCGACGGCAAACATCAGTACTCGGCCGCTCGCCAGTCGCCCGATGGCGCCTTGACCCCCTATCCCACCCGCGCCCAGATCGAGACCGCCAGGATGGGCGAACCCTGCCTTTGGCTGGAGGACGCCGTAGAACTTTTCATGATCCAGGTGCAAGGCTCAGGCCGTGTTCGCTTACCCGACGGAGAGGTCGTGCGGCTCGTCTACGATGGACGGAACGGACGGCCGTATACCTCCATTGGCCGCATCTTGGTGACTGAACACCAGGTTCCGGTGCCGGAAGCCTCTCTTGAGGGCCTGAAAAGCTGGGTGCGAAAGGCCGGCCAAGGCTTCGGGGAAGCCGGTCGTGAACTTCTTCACCGCAACGAGTCCTATATTTTCTTCAAGGTCGAGCCCGAGCGTAATCCCACCTCGGGGCCTATCGGCGGTGAAGGCGTCCCGCTGTTCCCGCTGCGGTCGCTCGCGATCGACCGCGGGATCTGGTCTTACGGTTTACCGATCTGGATCGCCGGGATGCTGCCGGACGGCTCTGGTCAAGACCGTCCGTTTCAGCGTCTCATGATCGCGCAGGACACCGGATCCGCCATTGTAGGTCCAGCCCGGTGCGACGTTTTTGTCGGACGAGGCGACGCTGCCGGCCGGCAAGCCGCGCAATTCCGACACCCAGTCGATATGTTCGTTTTCCTGCCCAACGAGGCGGCCCTGCGCCTATGAGCCAGCGACCAGCCCAGGTGAGAGGCAGACGACGCGCTCTGACCAGTCATGAGATCGAGCTCTGGTCCCAGGTGACGCGCCTTATAAAGCCGCTGCATGAAAATCCTCTTCTGCCTGCTAAAGAAGCGCCTCCCCCTCAGGCGCCGACTGCGCAAGCCGCATCCGCATCTCCGCCGCCGGTCATCCCAGAGTCAAAAGTTGTAGCCGCAGCGGAAAGGCGCGAGCCGCCGTTGGCGCGATTGGAGCGCCGGGTGAAGCAGCGTCTCGCCCGAGGGCTGACCAGCGTCGACGACGCCATAGATCTTCACGGAATGAGGCAAGACGAAGCCCATGCGGCTTTGCGCCGATTCCTATTTCGGGCGCAGGCCGGGGGCGCCCGGGTCGTTCTGGTCGTCACCGGCAAAGGCAAGCCGGCCGGCGAATGGCCAGCCGACGACAGAGGCGTGCTCCGCCGCAACGTGCCCCACTGGTTGCGCTCCTCGGATTTACGACATGTGGTGTTGGCGTTCGAGGAAGCGTCGCACCGCCATGGCGGCGCCGGGGCTCTGTATGTGCGCTTGCGGGCTAACCGGGTGTAACGGGGTCAGCGTATTCATGACGCCATTCGGCCTGAAATTACGGGAGCTCCGGGCGGCGCGCGGCGTCGCCCTGAAGGCTATGGCCCACGAAATCGGCGTTTCGCCCGCCTATCTCTCGGCGCTGGAGCATGGTCACCGAGGAAAGCCGACCTGGTATCTCGTCCAGCGAATAATAGCTTATTTTAATGTGATATGGGACGAAGCCGAGGAGCTGGAGCGTTTGGCCCACGTCTCTGATCCTCGCGTCACGATCAAGACCGCAGGAATGAGTCCCATCGTAACGGAAGCTGCGAACAGTTTCGCCCACTTGGTTCACGAGATCGAGGAGGCGGACGCCCGCGCGATACTAGAAATTCTCAAGAAGCGCGCAGGCGTCCGGCCTGCTTGACGCGCAGCAGGCGCAATGTCACAGACCGCTTGTTCAGGAACGGGAGAGATGTATGTCCGCTGCGCGTTTTGATGTGCTTGGCCTCGGCAACGCTATCGTGGACGTCATTGCTCTTGCCGACGATGATTTGCTCGCCCGGGAAAATCTCCAGAAGGGCGGAATGATGCTTGTCGACGAGAGCCGCTCCGGCCAGCTTTACGCGGCCATGGGGCCCGCGACGATCATATCTGGCGGTTCTGCGGCCAATACGATCGTTGGCGCCGCATCTTTCGGTGCGCGCACCGCGTTCATCGGAAAGGTGCGCTC
Organism: Hyphomicrobiales bacterium; assembly: GCA_028290405.1. GTDB lineage: Bacteria > Pseudomonadota > Alphaproteobacteria > Rhizobiales > Beijerinckiaceae > Terripilifer. Next base: position 18,263 of record JAQGJX010000105.1, on the reverse strand, counting down.
GGACGACGCCGGCAAAGCATTCACCCATGACATTCGTTCTATCGGGGTCCACTTCGACACCGCGCCCGCTCAGGACGGCCCCGCTACGGCTCGCTGTCTCGTGCTGGTGACGCCGGACGGCGAACGCACCATGAGCACCTACCTAGGGGCTTGCCAGAACCTCGGCCCTGAGGACGTGGATCCCGAGACAGTTCGCAGCTCAGCGCTGGTGTATCTCGAAGGTTACTTGTGGGATCCGCCGGCTGCGAAGCAGGCCTTCCTCAAGGCCGCCGACATCGCCCACGCGGCGGGCCGCCAAGTGGCCCTTACGCTGTCCGACTCGTTCTGCGTCGACCGCTACCGGGGCGAGTTCCTCGACCTTATCCGCAACAAGACCGTCGATATCGTCTTCGCGAACCAGCATGAACTGAAGTCTCTTTACGAGACGTCGGATCTGGACACGGCCTTCTCTGCGTTGCGTCAGGAAGCCGTGCTGGGCGTGGTCACATGCTCCGAAAAAGGATCGGTCGTGGTGACGCGCGAGTCCACGAAAGCCGTTCCGGCTTTCCCCATTGAGGCGCTAGTGGACACTACGGGCGCCGGCGATCTGTTCGCCGCGGGATTTTTGGCTGGCCTCGCGCGAAACGCGGATCACGCCACATGCGCGCGTTTGGGCGCCCTCGCAGCTGCGGAAGTCATTCAGCACGTCGGGGCTCGGCCGATGCGTAATCTGGCGGCCCTCGCCGCCGAGAACGGCTTGGGCGTCTGAATAGGGCGGCGCTCAGAGCTTTCTGAGCGCTACTTCTGCGATACGATGGTCAGCGCCTTTCGTGAGAACGAGGCTGGCCCGCGCTTTCGTCGGCAAAATATTGTCTTTCAAATTCCGAAGGTTGATCCGCGTCCAGATATCCACCGCCGTCCGGCGCGCGGCCTCGTCGCTCAGGTCGGCATATTTGCGGAAGAACGAGCGCGGGTCCCGAAAGGCGGTTTCACGCAGTCGCATGAAACGGTCCACATACCAGCGTTCGAGGTCCGCCTCCTCAGCGTGAAGATAAACCGAAAAATCGAAGAAGTCGGACACGAACGGTATGTCACGCCCGGGCCTGGACGGTTGCAGGACGTTGAGCCCTTCAACGATGAGGATGTCCGGTCGGTCGACCGTCACATGCTTGTCAGGCTGCACGTCGTAGATCAGGTGCGAGTAGGCCGGGGCCATGACGTTGCGCTCTCCAGCCTTGATGCGCGACAGAAAGCGCAGGAGGGCTGTCCCGTCATAGCTTTCAGGAAACCCTTTTTTATCCATCATGCCCTGCGCCTGCAGCACAGCGTTGGGCAGGAGAAATCCGTCGGTGGTGATTAATTGCACCTTGGGGGTGTTGGTCCAGCGCGAGAGCAGCGCCATCAGCACGCGCGCGGTGGTTGATTTTCCAACCGCGACGGACCCCGCGATGCCAATGATGTAGGGCACCTTTCCGTCGTCTGCGCCAAGGAACCGCTGCGTCGCCTTGAAGAGGCCCTGCGTCGCCGCGACGTACAGGGCGAGAAGGCGGGACAAGGGCAGGTAAATGGCGACGACTTCCTCCACCGAAATGGGGTCGTTGATCGATTGGAGCTTGGCGAGGTCGTCGACCGTGAGCGTCAGGGGCGTATCGGCTCGCAGCGCCGCCCAACCGTTGCGGGTAAAATGATGATAGGGCGACAGTTCTGTCGGAGCGCCTTCGAGCCAATCGTCCATCCAAATGCTCCGGACCGCGCTTACCTAGCTCTTGCGAGCCGCCTTTTCCGCCAGACCAGATTGCGCCGTCCTGCCGCCCAGAACCGCCATGACGTCAACCAGCGGCACCTCGCTGGCGCGTAACAGCACGAGAAAATGGAACAGAACGTCTGCAGCCTCCGCCGCCAGCGCGGCCTTGTCGCCCTGAATGGCGGCGATCACCATCTCGAACGCTTCTTCGCCGAATTTCTTTGCGGCCCGTTCTACGCCAGAATCGAGGAGCGACTTCGTATAGGACGTCGAGGCGTCAGCCGCGCTCCGCTCGGAAATGATGCTGTCCAGGTCTGAGAGGCCAAACGTCGTCAATGTCGCAACTCCAACCGGATCAATCGAGCCGCATGGCCAGCCCGGCCCCGGCCATGTATTCCTTGGCCTGCCGGATCGTATACTCGCCGAAGTGAAAAATCGACGCCGCCAGCACAGCCGTAGCTCTGCCGTCGCGGATCCCCGCCACCAGATGGTCCAGGTTACCGACGCCTCCCGAGGCGATCAGAGGCACGTTCACCGCGTCAGCCACCGATCGGGTAAGCTCGATATCGAACCCGATTTTCGTCCCGTCGCGATCCATGGACGTGAGCAGGATCTCCCCCGCCCCCAGTTCGACGACTTCGCGCGCATACGCCACCGCGTCGATCCCCGTCGGCTTCCTGCCTCCGTGGGTGAATATTTCCCAGCGGCCTTCGGCGACCTTCTTGGCGTCGATGGCCACGACTATGCACTGGCTGCCAAACTTTTCTGCGGCTTCGCGCACAAAGCCACGATCGTGAACGGCCGCGGTCATGATGGACACCTTGTCCGCGCCCGCCAGCAGCAATTGGCGGATGTCGTCGGTTTTTCGTACGCCGCCGCCGACCGTAAGGGGCATGAAGCAGGCTTCGGCCGTGCGTTGAACGACATCGAGCAGGATGCCGCGATCTTCATGGCTCGCCGTGATGTCCAGGAAGCAGAGTTCATCGGCCCCGGCGGCGTCATAAGCCACCGCGCAATCGACGGGGTCGCCAGCGTCGCGAAGATCGACGAAATTGACGCCCTTCACCACCCGGCCGTCCTTGACGTCGAGGCACGGTATGACTCTCGACTTAAGCACGGGCTTCGCCCCTCGCCGAGCGGATGAGATCTAACGCAGCCGTGGCGTCTAACCGACCATCGTAAAGAGCCCGTCCTGTGATGGCGCCGGCGATTTTCGCGCAGTCAGGCTGCAGCAGGCGTTCCACGTCGTCGATCGACGCAAGACCTCCTGAGGCGATGACCGGGATCGTGAGGGCTTCCGCCAGCGCGAGCGTCGATTCGACGTTGAGGCCCTTCAATGCGCCGTCCCGTGCGATATCCGTGTAAATGATTGCGCTGACCCCGGCGTCCTCGAACCGCTTGCCGAGTTCGACCGCGGAAACCTGCGAGATTCGCGCCCAGCCCTCGACCGCTACGAGGCCATCGCGGGCGTCAATCCCGACCGCGATCCGACCCGGGTTCAGCCGCGCCGCTTCGCGAACGAGGTCAGGGTCGCGCACGGCAGCCGTTCCGATAATCACGCGGCTCACGCCCTTGCCCAGCCAGCCGTCGATCGTGCGCATATCGCGAATTCCGCCGCCAAGCTGCACCGGCATTCTTATGTTGCGCAAAATGCCTTCCACTGCTTGCCCATTAACAGGCTTTCCCGCGAAGGCTCCGTCGAGGTCGACAACATGCAGATACTCGAACCCCTGATCCTCGAAGGTCTTCGCCTGCGCGGGAGGATCCAGGCTGAAAACGGTCGCTTGCGCCATGTCCCCATGGACGAGACGGACGCACTGCCCATCCTTTAGGTCGATCGCCGGAAAGAGAATCAAGGCCGCCACCTCAGGAAATTGGCGATGAAGGCCAGGCCGAGCTTCTGGCTCTTCTCGGGATGAAACTGACTGCCGATCACGTTGTCGCGCCCGACGACCGCCGTCACTGGCTTTCCATAAAGCGTCTGGGCGATGATCGCATCTTGGGATTTGGGCTTCAGTTCGTAGGAGTGCACAAAATAAGCATGAAGGCCGCGCTCACCCGTCGGAATGCCTTCAAGCACCGGGTGCGAGCGACGCGCATCGAGCGTGTTCCAGCCCATGTGCGGAATGCGAAGGCGCTCAACGCCCGGGTCGATCGCGATCACGTCCCCCGGAATCCACCCCAGCCCCTCTGTGATCTCGTGCTCAAGTCCGCGAGAGGCGAGCAGTTGCATGCCGACGCAGATGCCCAAGAACGGCTTGCCAGCCCGGAGCACGGCCTCTTCCAGGGCTTCGACGAGGCCTGGCGTAGCTCCGAGCCCTCTACGGCAGTCCGCGAAGGCTCCCACGCCAGGCAGCACGATCCGTTCAGCGCGGCGGACATGATCGGGGTCCGACGTGACAATGATATCGGCTCCTGAGACGTTCCGGCTCGCCAACTCGAACGCCTTTTGGGCCGAGTGCAGGTTGCCGGATCCATAGTCGATGATGGCCACGCTCAACTCAGTGATCCCCTTGAAGGAAAAGGCCGATAGGTTGCGCTGGACGCAATCTCGGACGTAGTGCTTTCCCGTCGGCCTGCGCCGCGTCGGGGGGCATCATGCGAGCGTGAAACACCAGTTCGGCTTCCATCGCGCCAGATCCCTCGACCACGCCCACCAAATGATAGCCCCGCCGGCGCAAGGCCGCTTGACGCAATGCGCCGTGCTCGAGCCCTAGAAACGCATGAAGGATGAAAACAGCGCCAAGCGTCCCGGTCGCCGAAAGCTCCAGATAGCCGCCCAGAAAAGCCAAGCTCGTGGCAGCTCCAGCCCAGATTCCCAGAGCGGTCCACATGCGGTGAGGCGCGAACCAGATCGGTCCAAGCAGGAATGCGCCAAGCGAAAACCCTTCCCGGACGAGAACTATATCCCTGCCCGCGAACATGAAACCACCGGTTGCTCGCCGACCGTGAACGCTGAAGCTTGTCATGCGCTCAACCGGACAGGGTGCCCTTGGTGGACGGGATGCGGTCCTGCTGGCGCCCGTCTATCGCAACTGCTGCTCGCAGGGCGCGCGCCAACCCCTTGAAGCACGATTCAGCGATATGGTGCGCATTCGCCCCGTAGGCTGTTTCGACATGCAGGGTGATTCCCGCGTTCATGGCGAACGCCTGGAAGAATTCGCGCACGAGCTGGGTGTCGAACGTGCCGATTTTTTCGACGTCGAACTTTGTCCGGAACACCAGAAACGGACGGCCCGAAACGTCCACGCAGACCTTGGTGAGCGTCTCGTCCATCGGAAGGGAGACATCGGCGTAGCGCGTGATTCCACGCATGTCGCCGAGCGCCTTGCGGAAGGCTTGGCCCAGCGCAATTCCGACGTCCTCGACCGTATGATGATCGTCGATGTGGAGGTCCCCGACGCAACGGATTTCAAGGTCGATCAATCCATGTCGTCCCAGCTGGTCGAGCATGTGATCAAAGAAGCCGACGCCGGTGGCGATCGTCGTCGTTCCGGCGCCATCCAGATTGACGACGACGGAGATGTCCGTTTCACGGGTCTTGCGGGTCACGGTGGCGCTGCGCATCCCAGCCTCTCATGCATGAGACTGGCTTCTACCAAGGGATTCAGGGGCTGGCTACCCTTGCGCCGCTCTTGCATGGCGGTTCCTGCTCCCATAGATGCAGGTTTTGCGACTGGAATGTGTCGGAGCTGACATGCAAAAGGAAATCCCGAGCTGGCATGCGACGACGATCCTGATGGTGCGCAAGGGCGGCCGGGTCGTTATCGGCGGCGACGGACAGGTCAGCCTGAATGCGACAATCATAAAGGCGACCGCGCGGAAAGTGCGCCGTCTGGCGCGTGGGGACGTTATAGCGGGCTTCGCGGGGGCTACGGCGGACGCGTTTACGCTGTTTGAGCGTCTTGAAGCAAAGCTTGAACAATATCCTGACCAGCTTGTCCGAGCGTGCGTGGAACTTGCGAAGGATTGGCGGACGGATCGGTATCTACGGCGCCTGGAGGCCATGATGCTGGTTGCTGACAAATCGTCCGGGCTGGTTCTGACTGGCACTGGCGATGTGCTGGAACCGGAGGGCACCGCCCACGGCAGCGTGATGGCCATTGGGTCTGGCGGCAATTACGCGCTTGCGGCGGCCCGCGCCCTGATGCCGACTGAATCCGACGCCGAAACCATCGTCCGGCGGGCCATGGAAATCGCCGCTGAAATTTGCGTTTACACCAACCGCAACCTCGTCCTCGAAACGATTGAAACCGACTGAAATGTCAGACTTTTCGCCGCGCGAAATCGTATCGGAGCTTGACCGGTTCATCGTGGGCCAGAACGCCGCCAAGCGCGCAGTCGCGAACGCGTTGCGAAACCGCTGGCGCCGTCTTCGGCTCGAAGGAGAGATGCGGGACGAGGTCCTGCCGAAAAACATATTGATGATCGGGCCCACGGGTTGCGGAAAGACGGAAATCGCGCGCCGGCTGGCGCGTTTGGCGCAAGCGCCGTTCCTGAAAGTCGAGGCTACGAAGTTCACCGAGGTGGGCTACGTCGGCCGCGACGTGGAGCAGATCGTGCGCGACCTCGTCGAAATCGCCATTGGAATGGTTAAGGAAAACAAGAAAAAGGGCATCGAGGCCAAGGCTGAGTTGGCCGCAGAGGAGCGCGTTCTCGATGCGCTCGTGGGCGCCGCTTCCTCGCCGGCGACACGCGACAGCTTCCGCAAGCGTCTGCGATCTGGCGAGCTAGACGACAAAGAAATCGAGATCGAGACGACGCAGGCGCCTTCGTTGCCGATGTTCGAACTCCCCGGGGCTCCCGGAGCGAGCGTCAGCGCCATAAATATTGGCGATATCTTTGGAAAGGCCCTCGGAGGGCGCCAGAAGAGCCGGCGAACGACCGTGCGGGAAGCGCACGCTCCTCTCTTGAGCGAGGAAAGCGAGAAGCTGCTCGATATGGATCAAGTAGTTCAGGAAGCGCTGCGGGAGGTCGAGAACAAAGGCATTGTTTTTCTCGATGAAATCGACAAGATCTGCGTCCGCGAAGGGCGATCCGGCGCCGATGTTTCGCGCGAAGGGGTCCAGCGCGATCTCTTGCCCTTGATTGAGGGAACCACCGTCGCGACCAAGCACGGCTCAGTGAAGACCGACCACATCCTCTTCATCGCTTCAGGGGCTTTCCACGTTTCGAAGCCCTCTGACCTGCTCCCGGAGCTGCAGGGCCGACTGCCGATACGCGTCGAACTGCAATCTCTCAACGAGGACGATTTCCGCCGGATATTGACTGAGACGGAGGCGAGTTTGGTTAAGCAATACGTCGCCTTGCTGAAGACCGAGGGCGTTGAACTCGTTTTCTCGCCGGACGCCATCGACGCGCTCGCCAAAGTGGCCGTTCAGGTCAACTCGACAGTTGAAAACATCGGCGCGCGACGCTTGCAGACTGTCATGGAGCGCGTGCTCGACGACATCGGGTTCAATGCGCCCGATCGCGCCGGGGAGCGAATTGTCATCGACGCGAACTTCGTGCAGCAGAACGTCGGCGAACTCGCCCGCAACGCCGATCTCAGCCGCTTTATCCTTTAGGCCTGCCCCGCCGCTCAAAAGGCAGTTCGGGCCCGACTTGCGCGGCGCGCTCCCCGCTGCGATAACGCGCCGCGACGACAGGCGGAGTTTTTCAAAATGGCTCAATACCCGCAGCGGGTTTTCTCGGGGGTTCAGCCGACCGGCAATCTGCATCTCGGCAATTATCTTGGAGCCATAACGCGGTTCGTTTCCTTGCAGGAAACCCATGAGTGCATTTATTGCGTCGTCGACTTGCACGCGATCACCGTGCCTCAGAACCCTGCCGATTTGGCCCGAAACATCCGTGAAGTGACCGCTGCGTTCATCGCCTGCGGGGTCGATCCCGAGCGCCACATCGTCTTCAACCAGAGCCAGGTCGCCGAACACGCTGAGCTGGCATGGGTGTTCAATTGCGTCGCCCGCATGGGCTGGCTCAACCGTATGACGCAATTCAAGGAGAAAGCCGGCCGCGACCGCGAGAACGCTTCAGTCGGACTGTATGCGTATCCTACGTTGATGGCGGCCGACATCCTCGTCTATCGCGCGACCCATGTGCCTGTCGGCGATGACCAGAAGCAGCATCTCGAACTCGCTCGCGACATCGCCCAGAAGTTCAACAACGACTTTTCGGCCTCCATCGCGGAGCGCGGCCATGGCGATGAGTTCTTTCCTTTGCCGGAGCCTCTGATTCAGGGGCCGGCGACGCGCGTAATGAGTTTGCGCGACGGGTCGAAAAAGATGTCAAAGAGCGACCCCTCGGATTACTCGCGCATCAATCTCATGGACAGCGCAGAGACGATTGCGCAGAAAGTCCGCAAGGCCAAGACCGATCCGGACGCGTTGCCGTCGGAGGTCGACGGTCTCTCAGGGCGCTCCGAGGCTGATAATCTCGTCGGCATCTATGCGGCGCTTTCGGGAGGAGGAAAACCCGACGTTCTGAGAGAATACGGAGGGCGGAATTTTTCTGAGTTCAAGAACGCCCTGGTTGAGCTGGCTGTCCAAAAGCTGGGTCCAATTGGCGCGGAGATGCGCAGGCTGAATTCGGACCCTTCCTACATCGATCAGGTCCTGCGCAACGGCTCCAGCCGAGCCCGCGTCATCGCAGCCGAGAACATGACAGCTGTGCGCGACATCCTCGGGTTCGTCCGCTGAAGGCGCTTTGCGGACCTGGATGGGCCCTTTAGAATGTTTGCCCGGAGCTGGAGCGCCAACAATGACCGGCAGGCGGCGAAGATCCTACGAAAGTGGCCACAGGCCGAAATTCCTGATCGTCGTTGACGGGACGGAGGAGTGCGACCGGGCGATCCACTTTGCTTCCCGCAGAGCGGTTCGGACCAACTCGGGGCTGGTCATGCTTGCCGTGGTCGATCCCGCAGGATTTCACGAGTGGCTGGGCGTAGGCGAACTCATTCAGCAGGAAGCGACGGACAGCGCGTTCAAGACATTGGACGAGGCCGCCGGTCGCGCGCGGGAGATCGCCGGGATTACGCCGGAAGTGGTGGTTCGCACCGGCGCCCGCGCCGAGCAGATCCAGGCTCTGATCGAAGAGGACGAAGACATCTCCTTCCTTGTACTGGCTGCTTCCAGCAGCGCCGACGGTCCTGGTCCTCTGGTCACCACCCTGGTTTCGAAAGGCTCAGGTGCCTTTCCTGTACCGATCGTCATTGTACCGGGCGGGATGGAGCCAGCTGAGATCGACGCTTTGGCGTGATAGGACATTGATTTAGCCTGAACAGACCAAATATCATGGTTACAATGCGCGGCCGGCGCCCGGAACCGGCCAGGGGCGATCCGATGTTCATCCAGACCGAAGCCACGCCCAATCCTTCCACGCTCAAGTTCCTCCCTGGCCGGACGGTCTCAGGTGAAGGTCCTTTGGATTTCAGGAACGAGGATGAGGCGCGCCGCTCCCCGCTCGCCTCTGCGCTCTTCGCCGTCGAAGGCGTTTCCAGCGTGATGTTCGGATCGGACTTCGTCTCCGTCACCAAGGCGGACGTCGAGTGGCAGCATGTCAAGCCGGCGATCCTCGGAGCGATCATGGAGCATTTCATGTCCGGCGCGCCTTTGCTGGACACGAGCGACGTCGAAATCGGAGAAGACGAGTTCTTCGAAGAAGGCGACGAAGAAACCGTCTCTACAATCAAGGAGTTGCTAGAAAGTCGCATCCGGCCAGCGGTCGCCAGCGACGGTGGGGACATTACCTTCCGGGGCTTCCGGGAAGGCGTGGTGTATCTTTCCATGAAAGGCGCCTGCGCCGGTTGCCCCTCTTCAACCGCGACGCTCAAGAACGGCATCCAGAACCTGTTGCGTCACTATTTGCCCGACGTGCAATCTGTTGAACAGGTCTGACGTGTCTGCGGACGCAGCTCGGCTCTCCGCGCTCGGCGGATCGAGGGCGGCGCTTTGATTCTCGCGATAGATACAGCGCTGGGGGCCGTCTCGGCTTGCGTGACGGACTCGGACGGGCTGCGTGTGCTCTCTACCGAACGCATGCTCCTGGAGCGCGGTCATGCGGAAGCGTTGGCCCCCCTTCTTGACAGGGTGCTAGCCCGTTCAGGGTGTTCGTTCGACCAGATCTCGAAGGTCGCCGTGTCAGTGGGACCGGGCTCGTTCACGGGCGTCAGGGTGGGAGTTGCGGCCGCCCGCGCTCTCGGCCTCGCGTGGGAGCGACCGGTCGTGGGCGTCTCGACTCTCGCGGCTTTCGCAGCGCCTCTGGTGGGACAAGCGGGCGGGGTGATCGCCGCAGCGGTCGACGCCCGCCATGGGCGCGTGTTCTGTCAGCTTTTTCACGCCGATGGTCGCCAGCTCACGAGCCCGCAGCTACTGGGATTGCGCGAGGTCACCCGCCTCATCGGTTCGGGACCCGCTCAGCTGGCAGGGAACGCAGCCTCGTTGCTCGCGATAGAGTGCTGGTCCATGGGGATCGCTGTTGAAATCGCCGGAGACGCCATCTCGCCGGATATCAAGGCGATCGCAAGGCTCGGCGCGTTGTCTGACGCTCGCAACGCTCCACCCAAGCCGCTTTATCTCAAAGAGCCCGATGTGACGATCGCCCCAGCGGCGGTGCGCTAGGAACCAGATTTCATGCTCTCCCTCTTCCGGCCGGATCCGTTTGTCGTTGAGACGCTCGACTCAGATCAGGCGGCCGAGTGTTCTTCTATTCACGCCGCCTCGTTCGCGCATCCTTGGAGTCCGGCGGAAATTGCGGGGCTGATCGCCTCTGGGGCTGTTATCGCAGACGGCGTGTTCAACGGTCGAACCAATCAACTCGGCGGCTTCGTGTTGAGCCGCTGCGCAGCCGACGAGGGAGAAATCCTGACGATCGCGATCGCCGCCAAGCTTCGCCGTAAAGGTCTTGGGAAGCTGCTTTTGGATCATCATACGGCTCGGCTGCGGTCGGGCCGGATTCGGCTCCTTTTTCTCGAAGTCGATCAATCGAACGAAGGGGCGCGGGCGCTCTACCGACGCTTCGGGTTCGAGGAAGTGGGCAGGCGGGAGGCGTACTACCGGCTGCCGGACGGGTCGCGGGCGACCGCTCTAGTCCTTCGCAAGGTTCTGATCTAGGCGGTCACGGGCGCACGTTCGGCGCGGCGGGCGCCGCGAATATCTGTTCTCTTGAAGAGCGAAACCGCATAAACATCTTGCGATGGGCGAAGTGCGCCCGACCGGGGTCTATGCAACACAAGCAGAACGTTTCTGGGAAAGACGAACCATCCGTAGCGCAGCCCCGCCGGGTCTTTATCCGGTCATATGGCTGCCAGATGAACGTCTACGACGCCACTCGCATGGCGGACGCTTTGGAACCGCACGGCTACACCACAACTTCCGATCCTGAAGAGGCGGAGCTTGTGGTGTTGAACACCTGTCATATTCGCGAGAGGGCGGCCGAAAAGGTCTATTCGGAATTGGGCAAGCTCCGCGTCATGAAGGCTGACCGCAAATCCCGCGGCCTGGAGACGCAGATCGCCGTGGCCGGGTGCGTCGCCCAGGCGGAAGGGGCCGAAATCATCCGTCGCCAGAACGCGGTCGATCTCGTTGTGGGGCCCCAGAACTACCATCGCCTTCCGCAGCTTCTACATGCGGCGGCTGCGAGCCCAGGCGTCGTGGACACCGAGTTTCCCGTGGAAGACAAGTTCTCCCATCTCGGCCATCCCACCAAAGCGCGGCTGCAGACTCGCGGCGTGAGCGCGTTCGTGACCGTTCAGGAAGGCTGCGATAAGTTTTGCGCTTTCTGCGTGGTGCCCTACACGCGGGGCGCCGAGTATTCGCGTCCCATGGAGTCAATTGTCGACGAGGTGAGCCGGCTCGTGGACGCGGGCGTTCGCGAGGTCACGCTTATTGGGCAGAACGTCAACGCCTACCATGGCGCGGATGCGTCCGGGGGGCCTCTTACGCTGGCTGCTCTCATGGCCCGCATCGCGGCGATCAAGGGACTGCTGCGTATCCGGTACACGACAAGCCACCCCCTAGACATGGGTGACGACCTCATCGAGGCTCATCGCGATATCCCGCAGCTCATGCCTTATCTGCATCTGCCTGTACAGTCCGGATCGGACAGGGTGCTGGCCGCGATGAACCGCCGTCATACCGCCAGCGACTACCTCGCCGTAGTGGAGCGCGTCCGCAAAGTTCGCCCCGACATAGCGTTCTCGTCAGATTTCATCGTCGGCTTTCCGGGCGAGGCGGACGCCGACTTTCAAGCTACGATCGGTCTGGTTGAGCGCGTTGGATTCGCAGGCGCTTACTCGTTCATGTACTCGCCGCGCCCGGGCACCCCGGCGGCGGGCGCCGGGAGCCAGGTTCCCCACGAGGTCATGCGCGATCGCCTGGCGCAATTGCAGGCGTTGCTGGAGCAACAGAAGCAAGCCTTCAATGCGGATCTCTGCGGCAGGACCGTGGAGGTTCTGTTTGAGCGGGAGGGGCGCTATCCGGGACAGCTGGTGGGCAAGACGCCTTACCTGCAAGGTGTGCATGTACACGCTCCATCGCATATGATCGGCAGCGTTGCGGCCGTCGAGATCGTCGCTCTTTCAACCAACTCACTGTCGGGGCGACTGGTCCACGAGATACATTCCTCCAACGTCGAGGAGCTTGCGAGTGAAGCCGACTGAACGTTCCGCCGGACTTGACGGAAGACCTCGCATCAGCGCCAAAGGCGCGGAGCCACAAGACAATCGTTCCGTTCCCCTGACGGAGATGACCCTCGCGTTCGACGACAATAGGTTCGCGTCGCTGGTGCTTGGTCAGTATGACCAGAATGTCGCGCGTATCGAGCGCCGGCTTGGCGTCGCAGCGCACGCTAACGGCAACCGCGTCACCATCAAGGGTCCGACGGACGCCTGCGAGAGCGCCAGGCGCGTTCTCGAAACCCTGTATTCGCGCGTGAAGCTCGGACAGCACATCACACTGGGCGACGTTGACGGCGCCATTCAGGAAGTCGCCCTTCAGGGCAGCCTATTCCCTGGCGAGCCGGAGGCCGGCCGCGATCAATTCGATCAGATCGCCACTCGCAAGAAAGGTCCCGTCCGCGCTCGAAACGCCGCGCAGGACCAGTATCTTCGCGCACTGAAAAAGTGCGAGCTCGTGTTCGCCGAAGGTCCCGCCGGCACTGGCAAGACGTGGCTGGCGGTCGGCCATGCGGTTTCCCTGCTTGAGCAGGGCGTCGTTGAGCGCCTGATCCTTTCACGTCCCGCCGTGGAGGCCGGTGAGCGGCTTGGCTTCCTGCCGGGCGACATGCGCGAAAAAGTAGATCCGTACCTGCGGCCGATCTTCGACGCCCTGCATGATTTCATGGAGGGCCGACATGTCGAGCGCGGGCTTCAGACCGGAATGATCGAGGTCGCGCCCTTGGCGTTCATGCGGGGGCGCACACTGACGAACGCCTGCGTCCTTTTGGACGAAGCGCAGAACGCCACGTCGATGCAGATGAAAATGTTCCTGACGCGCTTGGGCGAAGGGTCGCGCATGATCGTGAATGGCGATCCGACGCAGACCGATCTGCCTCCCGGGCAGAAGTCGGGATTAAGCGAAGCGGTTCACCTGGTGTCGAAGCTTGAAGGCATTGGACATGTCGTTTTCCGTGAAGGCGACGTCGTGCGGCATGATCTCGTCCGGCGCATCGTCGCCGCGTATGAGAGCGCGCATCCCCGGGTGGGACCCGGAGGGTTCTGATGATCCCTGAGGTGGACATTCTCGTGGAAGACCCACGCTGGAGCGCCAGCTTCGATGTTGACGCGCTCGTCCATAAGGCGATTGCCGGCACGATGGCGGTTATCGAGCCGGAGATCGGCCCGGGAGCTGAAGTGAGCTTCCTTTTTTGCGACGATGCCCAGATTGCCGTTCTCAATCACTCGTGGCGTGGGAAAGACTCTCCAACGAACGTGCTCTCGTTCCCGGCGCTGGAATCAGGCGGCGATTTTCGTATGCTTGGCGATATCGTGCTCGCGTTCGAAACAATCGCGCGCGAAGCCGCCGACGAAGACAAGCACTTGGAGGCGCACACCGCCCACATGATCGTGCATGGCTTTCTTCACCTGCTCGGCTACGATCACATCGAGTCCGAGGATGCTGAGGAAATGGAAGCCGCCGAATCACGTGTTCTGATCGGCTTGGGACTGGCTGATCCTTGGGCGGGCGACAAGGCTCAGACGAAAGCGTCTTTGCAATGAGCGATTCGACGTCGAACGCAAAGGATCATCGGCCCGAAAGGCCAAGCGTGATGGAGCGGCTGCGGTCCCTCTTTGGCATGAGCGGGCCTTCGTTGCGCGACGAGATCGAAGACGCCCTGGAGGTCTCCTCCGCGGAAGGCGACATTACCCCTCAGGAAAGAGCAATGCTGAAGAGCGTGCTCAACCTGCACGAACTGAGGGTGAGCGACGTGATGGTGCCCCGCAGCGACATCGTGGCGGTTAGCCTGTCCGACGACCTTGCGCATGTCCTGACGGTCTTCAGAACGGCGGGCCATTCACGAATCCCCGTCTATGCGGAAACGCTCGACGATCCCCGGGGGATGGTTCATATCCGCGATTTTCTCGGGTTCCTTGCGGGCGGCGGCGTTTCCCAACCTGGGGCCAGTGACACTCCCGCGCAGCCTTTCGGGGGACTGGACTGGGCCGCGGAGCTCTCGACCACGGACATGATGCGGCCAGTCCTGTTCGTTCCTCCCTCGATGCCGGCCCTCGACCTGCTGATCAAGATGCAGGCCGCTCGTACCCATATGGCGCTGGTCATCGACGAATATGGGGGGACCGACGGCCTTGCTTCGATCGAGGACATCGTCGAGATGATCGTCGGCGATATCGAGGATGAGCATGATCGAATTGAAGGACCTTTGATTGTTCAATTGGACCCTTCGTCTTTTCTCGTGGACGCCCGGGCTTCCCTAGAGGAGTTGGCGGAGGTCGCCCGCGTCGATGTTTCCGATCTGCCGGCGGCGGAGTCCGTCGACACGATAGGCGGCCTTATCACGATGATCGCCGGACGCGTGCCGGCGAAAGGCGAGGTGGTGCGCGTTCAAACGCAGGTTGAGTTCGAGATCGTGGAGGCCGATACCCGCAGGATCAAGAAGCTCATTCTGAAACGGGTCGCCCGAGACGACCCAGCTGTCGTTGACAAGACTTCCGCCCGGTCCACGCATCGGCAAATCGATCCGTCGCGTCCGCTCTAGGCTACTCTTTTCGTTTGTAGCTATTTCAATGGTTTAACGTGAAAATTCCCACGCTCGAAGATGTAGCCCATTTTGTCGTTCTGTCCTTCGGTTGGCGCCGAAGGACCCTTGCATTGCTTGCCGGGGCTGTTGGCGCCTTGGCGATGCCTCCGCTCGATCTGTTCCCCGCCTTGATCATTCCGATGACCGTTTCCGTCTGGCTCATCGATGGCGCTCAGGGCGGCAAGCGCCGCTCAAAGGCCGCCTCTCTCATCAGCAGTGGACTTGAGGCCGCGCGAGACGGGTGGTGGCTGGGGTTCGGATTCTTCGTTGCGAGCCTCTGGTGGCTCGGCGCCGCTTTTCTCGTGGAGGCCGATCAGTTCGCGTGGGCGCTGCCGCTGGGCGTGCTGGGGCTGCCTGCCGGGTTGGCGTTTTTTATTTCCCTTGGCTTCTTCATCTCGCGCCTGCTTTGGTCGAGTGGCGCTGCGCGCGTGCTGGCGCTCGCAGTCGGGCTTGGTTTGAGCGAATGGCTCCGGGCCGTCGTCCTGACGGGCTTTCCGTGGAACAGCCTGGGAATGGCCTTGGGGGGAAATCTCGTTCTGGGGCAGAGCGCGTCGCTTGTGGGCCTGCATGGGCTCACCATCCTCGCCATCGCCTTGGCGGCGGCTCCCGCGACGCTCTCCGACATAAAAAAAGGCGGAAAGGTCAGGGCGCCGGCGCTCGGAGCGCTTTTGGCGTTGATGGGTCTGTCGGCCTTTGGCTTCGTTCGGCTAGGACAGGGAGAGGCCGTTTTGGAGCCGGGTATCAAGCTCAGGCTTCTTCAGCCCAATCTCCAGCAGGACGCAAAGTTCCGCGCCGAGGCGATGCCGGAAATTCTGTCGCATTATCTCTCGCTCTCGGACCGGGCCACGTCGCCGGCGTCCTCCGGGATCAATGACGTCACCCATTTGGTTTGGCCGGAGTCCCCATTCCCGGTGGTTCTGTCAGACAGCGTCGAGGCGCTTCGCCGGATCAGTTCGTTCCTGCCCCCCGGGGCCGTTCTGGTGACCGGCGCAGTCCGCCGGGAAACGTCCGGCGGCGGCCGCGCCGCCTCTAACCGCTACTTCAACTCCATGCAGGTGATCGAATCCGGAGGGTCGATCACCGCCAGCTATGACAAGGTCCATCTCGTTCCGTTTGGCGAGTACCTCCCATTTGGACACTTCGTCGAGTCCCTTGGAATCAAGCAGTTCGTGCACGTTCCTGGCGGCTTCGAGCCGGGCCCAAAGCGGACCGCGCTCCGTGTGCCGGGCCTGCCGCTCGTGTCGCCGCTCATCTGTTACGAAGCCATTTTTCCCGGCGAAGTCACGCCCGACCTGCCATCGGCCGAAGGTGCTGGGCTGCTTCTGAACATCACCAACGACGGCTGGTTTGGGCTGACCCCCGGCCCCTACCAGCATTTTGCGCAGGCTCGGCTTCGTTCCGTGGAAGAGGGGCTTCCGCTCGTGCGAGCCGCCAACACTGGCATTTCGGCGATCATCGACCCATACGGCCGAGTGATTGGGAGCTTGCCGTTGGGACAGGAAGGAGTCCTGGACGGTCCGCTGCCCAAGCGCATCGACCCGCCCCTATTCGCCAGATTTCCCTTGTTGGCGCCATTTGCGCTCTGGACCGTGGCGCTCGCAGGAGCGCTGGCGTTGCGCCGCCGTCGCTACGGCTAACCTGCAAATCCAGATTTACAACCAGTGCTGACCCGGCGTAAAACATGAGCTCGGCTATGGACTCGACCAGCTCGTTGCACGGGGACGTTGCGCGTGAAAAGAACCCCGAATCCTATCGACAAGCACGTGGGCAGCCGTGTGCGGCTCCGTCGTCTGCTCGTGGGCATGACGCAAGAGAAGCTGGCGTCGGCGCTCGGCGTCACGTTCCAGCAGGTGCAGAAATACGAGAAGGGCGCCAATCGGATAGGAGCTGGTCGCCTTCAATTGATCTCACGTTCGCTCGACGTCGCCCCCAGCTTTTTTTACGAAGGCGCGCCGCAGGGGGACGGGGGCGTTGGCTTTGCTGAACGCAAACTCAAGGGATTGGCTGCGGATTTCGTGACCACCGCCGAAGGCCTGCAACTCAACCGTGCGTTCGCGAGGATTGAAGATCCGTCGATCCGAAAGCGGATCATCGACCTGGTGGTGGCGCTTGGAGCGACCGCCGGCGTGAACGATGCCCACGACGTCCCACCTGAAGACGCGGGATAACGCCCGTTCGGTTTACAGAACGATACCGCGTCAATCGCTTGACCAAACGAACGTGCGCTGCCATGAAGTTCGAATTCCGCGCAGCTTGCGACGTTGAAGCGGGCTGCAAAGGGTGGAAATCGACCTAGGACACTCAACATCGGAGACACGTACGTGGCCCGTCAGAATTATCTTTTTACAAGCGAGTCCGTCTCGGAGGGGCACCCCGACAAGGTTTGCGACAGGATCTCTGATGAAGTAGTGGACCTGTTCTTCCGAGAGGGAGCCAAGGCAGGCATCGACCCGTATCAGATCCGCGTCGCGTGCGAGACCCTCGCGACCACCAACAGGGTCGTGATCGCAGGTGAAGTCCGCGGACCGAAGCTGTCCGAAGACACGATCATCCATGCTGCGCGCCAGGCCATTCGTGACATTGGCTACGAGCAGGAAGGCTTCCATTGGGAGCACGCTCAGATCGAAGTTCTGTTGCACGCGCAATCCGCCGACATCGCCCAGGGCGTTGACGCAGCTGGCAACAAGGACGAGGGCGCCGGCGACCAGGGCATCATGTTCGGTTATGCCTGCCGCGAAACCCCTGAATTGATGCCCGCTCCGATCTACTATGCGCACAAGATTCTGCGCCTGGTGTCGGAAGCGCGCCACGCAGGCACCGAAAAGGGTCTGGGACCGGACTCCAAGAGCCAGGTCACCGTGCGTTACGAAAACGGCAAGCCTGTAGGCGTCACGCAGATCGTCGTGTCGCATCAGCACACCGTTGAAGACCTCACCTCGTCGCAGATCCGCGACATGGTCGAGCCGTACGTGCGCTCCGCTCTGCCGGAAGGATGGATCGGCAAGGACACGATCTGGCACATCAACCCGACCGGCAAGTTCTACATCGGCGGCCCTGATGGCGATTGCGGCCTCACGGGCCGTAAGATCATCGTGGACACCTACGGCGGCGCGGCGCCTCACGGCGGCGGCGCATTCTCCGGCAAGGATCCCACGAAGGTGGATCGTTCTGCCGCCTATGCGGCGCGCTATCTCGCCAAGAACGTCGTGGCGGCTGGTCTGGCTGACCGTTGTACGCTGCAGCTCGCCTACGCCATCGGCGTCGCCAAGCCGCTGTCGATCTACGC